>CAKSDR010000006.1 GCA_934446095.1 uncultured Eubacteriales bacterium
TCCTGTATAGGAACATACGCTGAAATTTTCCGAAAGAAATTTTTTGTATTCTCCCGAAAGCCCTCTGTCTACCGTCATTTTATATATAACATCGCCGCCGAGTTTTTCATAAAACTGCTCTTTTGTATAAAACATATCCCATACCGGCGACATGTCTTTTACAAGGTCGTGGCACAAAAGATGCGAAATCCCGTGAAAACGGCAGCAGTCGCCGTGATTTATGCAGTATTCGACAACTTTGTCAAGTTTTTCCCGGTCGATGGGGCGGTTGAATATACATTCGCTGCCTACTTTTATATAAGAACCGAGCGCCGAGATAATTCCGTCAAAAAAATTATGGTTTTTTACGAAATCGGGCATAAACGCCATGCCGCGTCCGGTGTTGATGAATACATAATGTCCCATTGAACGCACGTCTGAAATGACTTTTTTTACAACTTCCGGAAAAGCTGTTTTTTCGGAAATTATAGTTCCGTCAATATCGAGAAATATTGCGTGCGGCAGGTTTTTGTTTTTGAGTTTCATTGCAGATAATGTTCCTTTCGATAAAAAGCCGGGTGAAACCTATGTCAGCAGCAGTTTTTCAAGGGCTTTTGCAACCCCGGAATTTTCGGCCGTGTCGGTTGTAAAATCGCATATGTTTTTTACTTTTCTTACGGCGTTGCCCATTGCAACGCTTACAGACGTGCTTTTTAACATGTCTATATCATTTGGACTATCGCCTATGGAGATTGTTCTGTCATAAGGAATGCCTAAATATTCGGCAACTTTTCTGACGCCGGAGGCTTTTGTGCACCCCTTTACCGCACCTTCGCCAAAGGCAGGGCAACTTTGACAGAAAGAAAAATTGCGTCTTATTGTTCTTCGGAGTTCTCCGTTTATGCAGCCGTTGAAAAAAATCTTATAAACCTTTTCGTTTTTTCTTCTGCTGTAAAATTCGTCTTTTGTAAAAATAGAGTTTTGTCCGCCGAAAAACCAGTAGGAAGTGCGCAGAGCGTCTATTGACGAGCAGGCTCTGTGTCTGATTACGGCATCTACGGTTGCTTCAAGAATATCTTCCGGAATCGGATTTTCATAGATGCAGTCACCTTTGTATGTAATGTATGCTCCGAGAGATGAAATTACTCCGTCAACTCCGGATTTTTTGACTGTTTCTTCCGGGACAAGCGGAGTGCTCCTGCCGGTGTTTAAAAAAACAAAGTGCCCCTGCTCCCGGACTTTTTTGATAACATTTATGTTTTCTTCGGTCATATATATCCCGTTGTAAACCAAGGTTCCGTCAATATCAAGGAAAATTATATGAGGAAGGTCTTTTTTACAGGAAATCATTGCGTTGTCAAATCCTTTCAAAAAGATATGATTTGGCGTCTGATGCCGCTTTTAATTATACAAAAGATTTTTCAGGTCATTTATTCTGTACGAAGTATTTGCCGCGAACATGTTGTTGACTATCAGTACTTCGCCTATATTGTTTTCCTTTATAAATGAGATGATGTTGCCGCTGAAATGGCGCATGTCGGCAACATATGTTTTCTCATAGTTTGGAACTATAAAAGGCACAAGGGCATTGCCGTAGGATTCTTTGATTATAAGTATGCTTTTCGAATTTTTGTTTTCGGTCGTGATTTCGCACAGCGGATAATCTCCGCCGAGAAAAGTCAGATATCCGTTGCTTTCTCCGCTTACCTTTGCAAACAGCGAACCTGACAATTTTCTGCCGTTCTTGTCGGTCTTTGTCATGGTATAAGGAAAATCAAGCGAATATATTTCCACAGTGTCGGGGGTTTCCCCGATTTTTTTGTCTTTGGTGCTTGAATAAAACGTTCCGAGAAACGGATAAATTTCACTTTTCGAGTAATCTTCTATGGGAGAAGGAGAAATTCCCGCGTCTTTGCAGAATTCGGTGTATGCGTAATATGCGCCGAGGCTTGTCCAGTGATGGTCTGTCCTGAAGTAAAGATATTTTCCTTCAACATATTTTTTCTCAAGAATATCGTATGGGTCAACCTTTATTATTCCTTCAGACAGATTGCTGAAAATTTTGTCCATAAAACCGCGCTGCTTTTTTGAAACGCCGGAATACTTTGGAGGAAGTCCGAATTCTATGTGCGATGGAACAAGCATGCTGTAGAGTTTTACGTTTTCCGGCAGCAGGTTTCTGTATAAATTGACGGTGTCGGCATATGATTTGCTTGCGGCGTCGCTTCCGCCGAATATTTCAAAGGCGGTATTGCCGACAACGAAAAGGGAACCTACTTTTTCGCCGATAAGCTTGTTCTGAGATTCTTCAAATTTGTTAAGTTCTATTTTGAACTTAATTTCGCTGACGGCTTTTTCGTCTATACCATATCGTATGAACCTGCGCGTAACGTCCTTTATGGCAAGAACGCAGTTTGTTTGATCCGCCGGTACGGCGTAATCATTGCCGTTGTCAGAAGAATATATTTTTATGCCGTCCGGTCTTATACCTCTGTATTCCGCCGAAGAAATGCTGAATTTTACAAGATCGTCCCTGTTCGGAAAAGTATCCGAAAAATATATAGCGAAATCGTCGGCAAATTTCCCGGAAAAGAGCGAACTTATGGAAAAATTCGGTTTTTCCATAAGTTTTCTCCTCTCGGTTTCGGACACTTCGGGCCTTTTTGCAAAAGAGGCATATATGCCGCCCGCAATAAAAATTCCGGCAAAAACAAATGAAATCATGGCGTTCATGAGAATTTTTGTCCTGCGTATCTTTTTTATCTTTTGACCGGAAAATTGCTCTCCGTGCAGATTTTCAACGGATATTTTTTCTTTCGGAGTCATGTTTTCGCCGTTATTGTTCATTTTTTAATACACCTCTTTACGTTTATGGAGTTTGTGGTTTTTGCAGATAATACCGGCATAAAATACCGGCATAAAATACCGGCATAAAATCAGAAAAATATTTTTTCTCTTTGAATTCGGTAAGGAATGTTTTCTGCAATCTTCGAAGCGTTCAGTGCTTTTATAACGTATTCCGGATTTAAAAAGTCGGACGGAGAAGAAACTACCGTAATGTTCATTAAAGGCTTTTCACATTTCATACCTATATTGTATGAAATTATCTGATTTTTTATGTTTACCGTTTTTTCACCGCTTTTGGTTGTTTTTAAAACCGGAATATCTTCTTTTGACAAAAAAGAAGATATCTCTTCGCAAATATTGGCATTTGTTTGAAACTCTACGGAATACAATGCGCTTTTAATCTCTTTGAACTTTTTGTCAGGCGCATACACGTCCTTTACTGTCAAAAACTCGGGAAGTTCGCGCTGCAGCCGGACTTTGAATTCTTCTGCGGGAATATCTTCTTCAATGCCGACGTCGCACAGCTCATTTTCTCCGGACATTCCTACTGACAACGGGAGCGCAAAAACAATTTTCGGGTGCGGATTGAAGCCCTGAGAATGGCGCAGACGAATTTTTGCCCTGTTAAAAGCCCGTATCATCGTATGAGTAAGGTCCAGGTGGGAAATATATATAAGAGGTCCGTTTTTTGAAAATAAAATTCTGTAATCTGTCATTTCGGGCATCCTTTCACGACGGTAAAATGCTTTTTAATTAGAAAGTTATCTTTGACCGGCACAGAAGCCGATTTTGTATTTTGCAATGCCGCATGCCGAACATTTCGTCGCGCAGTCAGGGGTGGTTTCCTCAAGCATTGCCTTTTCATATTCTTTTTGTAGGAATTCGGTTTTGACGCCGCAATCGATAATTGACCAGGGAAGAATTTCATCAAACGCTCTTTTCCTGTTGGCGTAAAATGACGGATCGACACCTGTTTTTTCAAAGGCTGACATCCAGTTTTCGTAGTTAAAAAACTCATCCCACCCGTCAAAAACGGACCCTGTTCTGTAAGCTTCGTATATTGCCGCCGAAAGACGTCGGTCACCTCTTGCAAAGACGCCTTCAAGAAAACTTACCTTTGATTCATGCCAGGAATATCTGATTTTTCGTGAGGTAATGTTTTGTCCCAAAAGTTTCTGCTTGCGTACAAGTTCTTCACGGCTGTCCTGAGCGCACCATTGGAAAGGCGTATCGCATTTCGGAACGAAGCATGAAACGGAAATTGTGACACTTACACTTTTTCCTTTGGGCTTTGACGGGTTTTGGTAATACGTGTTGACAATCTTCTGAGCGAGAGCCGGAATTCCTGCGATGTCTTCGTCTGTTTCTCCGGGAAGGCCAAGCATAAAATAGAGTTTAACGCTGGTTCTGCCGTTTTCAAACGCACTTTTGCAGGTGTTTATAATTTCTTCTTCGGTAAGATTTTTATTAATGATATTTCTCATTCGCTGAGTGCCGGCCTCCGGTGCGAAAGTAAGCCCTGATTTTCGAAGTTCCTCGATTTTTTTCATTATTTCGCTTTCGAAACTGTCTATTCTCATGGACGGAAGAGAAAGACCTACTTTGTATTCGTCGGTCCATTCCTTAAGAAGGCAGACTAGGTCCATAAGGTAAGGGTAATCGCTTATACTTAGGGATGTCAGTGACATTTCTTCGTATCCGGTAGAACAAAACTGCTGTTTTGCCTGAGAATTCAGCGTATCGCAGTTTTTGTACCTGAACGGTCTGTAAATCATTCCCGCCTGACAAAATCTGCATCCGCGTATACAGCCTCTTGCTACTTCCAGCATTATGCGGTTGTGAACCGTTTCAATATAAGGAAGAGGACTTTTATCCGGAAAATAAGAATTGTCAAAGTCGGAAATCAGCCGGCGCTCGACTTTTTTCGGTATATCATTGTAAATTGGTATGATTTGAGAAATCGTGCCTTGCGGACCGTTGTATTCTATATTATAAAACGAGGGTACGTATATTCCTTTTATTTCGCGTGCCGCTTTATGCAGAAAATCTCTTTTAGAAAAAGGACGGCCGTTTTCTTTGCATTGTTCCTTATATTCAATATATTTTTTGGCAAATTCAACGAGCATTTCCTCTCCTTCGCCTATATTGAATACGTCGAAAAAATCGGCAACGGGTTCCGGATTATATGTACACGGGCCTCCGCCGATTATTATCGGAAACGAGTCGTCGCGGTCTTTTGCAAAAAGCGGAATGCCTGCAAGGTCAAGGCAGTACAGAATATTCGAATAACACATTTCGTACTGCAATGAAATGCCAAGAATATCAAAATCCAAAAGAGCATCTCCGCTTTCAAGCGCGTAAAGAGGAAAGTTTTCTTTTTTCAGTGCATCACCCATGTCTTTCCACGGGGCAAATACTCTTTCGCACCATATATCAGGATCCGAATTGAGCGCGCCGTACAATATTTTAATGCCGAGGTTTGACATTCCTATTTCATATGTGTCCGGGAACAGAAACGCAAATCTTGCTTTTATTTTGCCTTTGTCTTTTATTGTTTCGTTGAGTTCGCCGCCTGTATAGCGGCCGGGTTTTGAAACTGTTTTAAGAATATGTTCGGCCTTTTGTTTTGGATTCATTTTTTCACCTTGTAAAATCATATTTTTGTTTGCTTGTCGTACCGTTCGATAATGATAATGTACGGAGCGTCGGGGGAATTTATTATGCGGAATTTTACGCAGCAGTAATAAAATTTGTCAAGAGAAGATGCGTATTCGCAAAGCAGTTCACCTTCGAGTTTTCCCTCGGGATGTCCCGGGTACACATTTATTGTAATGATTCCGCCGCGGGCAAGTTTTTTAACGGCGGATTTTACTGCGGAAAGCGTGCTTTCATGCATAGTCGTGATTTCCTTATGCCCGCTTCCCGGAAGATAACCGAGGTTAAACATGCCGGCAGAAAGTTCTTCTTTTATATATTTTTCGCATTCGGCGTGACTTTCGTTTATCAGTACGGCGTTGGAATATCCGCTTTCTTCGAGACGGCGGCGTGTGTTTTCCACAGCGGAACTTTGTATATCAAACGCATATACTTTTCCTTCGGGAACAAGGGAGCAAAGATATTCGGTGTCGTGACCGTTTCCCATCGTAAAGTCGGCGACAACGGAGTCTTTTTTCACAGCCTTTTCTATAAATGATTTTGAAATATCCAAAATTTGAAACATAATTTTAGGTTTTCCTTTTTATATTTAAGACGACAAAACGCCTTTTTGTATTTTTTTAAGGCAGTGGTGGAAAATGAATGCGGTAAATTCAGTAAATCCGGCATGTAATATATTTTGCGTGTAATTTCTTATAAAACTTTCCGATTATATTATATCATAAATTCCGGCAATTTCTAAATAAAACGGACGATATTAAAAAAACAAATAAAAAAATCGGAAGCAATATTGAAAAAATGCAATAAATTTGGTAAAATTTAAGCATATCGTAAATAGTTGCGATTATAAATAATCAGGATTATAAGTAACCAAGATTATAAGTAATTGAGGGTATAAGCAATCGAGAGCATAAGTAACCGAGATTGCAGCAATCGAGATTACAAGTAATCGAGATTACAAGTAATAGGGATTACAAGTAATAGGGATTACAAGTAATAGGGATTACAAGTAATCGTGTTTGCAAAATCAGAATCACAAATTTGCAGTGTTCAAAAAGCAAAAGTGGACCGGCTGCCGCGGCAGGGCCGGCCGGCGCAAAACGCCGGTCAGAGATTTCGGCAAGTTTTTATAATATCCATACCGACGGTTCTCTTGATGTTTTTTTGACGGGAGCGATAAGGTCTTCAAGGGAAACGCTGTCGACGTAGTCGTTTATTGCCTTGTAGAAACCGTTCCAAAAGCGCGAGGCCTTGCAGTCTTTGTACATTTCGCATTCGCTCTCTTCGTATATGCAGTCAACCGGACAGAGATCTCCTTCGGCGGCGCGTATGATTTCTCCCGCAGTGTAATCTTTCGGTCTTTTTTTAAGTTTATATCCGCCTCCGTTTCCGCGGATACCTTCTACAAGGCCTTTTTTGCCCAGAAAGGATATAATCTGTTCGAGATATTTTACAGTTATATTCTGCCTTTCCGAAATTTCTTTAAGAGTAACGTAATTATCTGATGAATTTTCTGCTATATCCATCATTATACGAAGGGCATACCGTCCTTTTGTAGATACTTTCAAAACGAACTCCTCCTTTTCCTACTATAAAAGTAGTAAATCTCGAGTGGGATAGTTAAGTTTTCTTTTTATCAGTATAGCACCAAAGATTGCAAATTTCAATGAGTTTTTAAATATTTGTGAATATATTTTGCATAACGCTCATAAAATACACATAAATACTACAGAAAAGAAAGGTCTGTTTTTATGAACGAAACCAAAAAATCCCGAATCGACTGGGTAAGTCTTGCAGTGGCTGTCATTATTCCGCTTGCGGTAGGTATTGCAAGTTCTCTTTTGTCGAAAGGAGGGTTTGCGAAATATGCGGAAATAGATAAACCGTCGTTTTCCCCGCCTTCGGCCGTGTTCGGAATAGTCTGGCCCATACTTTATATACTTATGGGAATCTCTTCGTACATTATTTTTAAAAGCGGATCGGAAAAACGAATGGACGCTCTGACGGCGTACGCCGTATCGCTTGTGTTTAATTTCTTGTGGAGCATTGTGTTCTTCGGAAAGGAAAAATATTTGGGCGCATTTATTGTTTTGCTTCTGCTATGGATATCGATAATTTTTACTATCGTTCTTTACAGAAGAATAAATAAAACCGCAGCATTGCTTCAGATACCTTATGCGCTTTGGGTAACATTTGCGGGAGTGCTTAATTTTGCAGTATACCTTCTTAACAGATAACGTTTTCATATAAAAATAGTATGATTAACAAAAAAGAAAGGAAGTTTAAAAATGAAAATACTTTTTTACGACACAAAGAGTTATGACGAGGAATCTTTTTCTTCCGTTTTACCGGACTTCCCCGAAATAAGCATCGAATACATTCAGGCAGATCTGTGTGCAGGTACCGCCGTTCTTGCAAAAGGATATGACGCGGTGTGTATTTTTGTAGCGTCTGTAGCCGATGAAAAAACGCTTGAAACATTAGCCGGTGTAGGCGTAAAATTAATACTCTTAAGATGCGCCGGTTTTAACAATGTTGACATGAAAAGCGCACAGAAATTCGGCATTACAGTTATGAGAGTACCCGGGTATTCTCCGGAGTCGGTAGCCGAACATGCGATGGCGCTTGCGATGGCGGTAGGACGCCGTATTCACAAAGCTTATATTAAGGTTCGTGAAAACAATTTCAGTCTTGCGGGACTTACAGGAATAAACTTCTGCGGAAAAACCGCAGGAATAATAGGAACCGGAAAGATCGGGGCTGCTATGGCAAGAATATGCAGAGGGTTTGGCATGAACGTCATCGCGTATGACAAGTATCCCAACAGCGGGCTTGATTTTGTAAGGTATGTTTCTCTTGAAGAATTGTTCGGCACAAGCGATCTTATATCGATACACTGTCCGCTCAGCGACGACACATATCATATGATAAATATCAACTCTATCCGCATGATGAAAAACGGCGTGCTGCTCGTTAATACTTCAAGGGGAGCGCTTATTGATACTGATGATCTTATTGCCGGAATACGCGAGCACAAATTTTTCGGCGTAGGGCTTGACGTCTACGAGGAAGAAGGAGATAATGTTTTTGAAAACAGGGAAAATGATATTATGCCTCATTCCGTAACCGCGCGTCTTTTGTCGTTTCCTAATGTTATAATTACATCTCACCAGGGGTTCTTTACATATGAGGCGCTTGCTGCCATAAGTAAAACGACCCTTGAAAACGCGAGGGATTTCGAAAACGGCAGGTTAACAGGGAATGTTGTTGCGGTGTCAGAATAAATTACACAAAAGTAAAATGCCGGAATTTTTCCGGCATTTTATATGCAAAGTATCAATTTTACTTGACAAAACGGGTTTTTTATTATAATATATTTATGCTTTTAAAATAATTTTGCCATTTGCAATACTGCGGCGCAAAAAATTAAAATGTGTTTTTGCAGTGCGGAATGTTGCACAACAAACACTTTGAATTGGATATGTTTTGAAAAAAGACAGAACCTTTTGCGCGCATTTCTGCAGTTTTGAATGACGGAACATGCCTTTTGAGAAGTTGTCGTGGCGGCGGATTTTTTAGTAAAAGTATTTGCAGAAGGTTAACCGAAGACAAAAGTCAAAAAGTTTTCAGAGTTGTTGCTGCGGTTGTGCAGAATAAGATTGATTGCCTTCAGGGGTTATACTAAATCATTTACCTTTGCCGAAAAGGCAAGCGGTTATATTAACAAATTTTATATAGGTCTCTGTACCTCAGCAGGATAGAGGGTCCGCCTCCTAAGCGGAACGCCCCCGGTTCAAATCCGGGCAGGGACGCCACAAAATACGCCGAAAGCCTTTATTTTCAAGGGTTTTCGGCGTATTTATTTCTGACCTGTTTCATCTTGATTTAATTCTCATGAAGCAAGGTTCTCCGAGAAGCGGCATTTGTCTTTGGGTGAGACGTCTGCTAATGAAAATTAGCAGGGGAAATACCTTTTTGCTAATGAAAACGGACCTTTTGCTAATGAACGTCATGTTCTGCTGAAAGTTTTGCCGTTTTTCAAGGTGATTTCAGACAGACTGACTCGTGCGTCTTTATCCGCGGATTCACGGTCGCGTGCCTTTTGAGAATACTTGATCGGTACGGCGTAATTTAAAAGTTCAACTTCTGTTTACAATTTGAATATACGATTGTGGTATTATTAAATTATAAAATGAAAGATCTCTGAACGGTTCGTTTTTAAAACGGAACTGTATTTAACCGGAAACTGAAATTGGAAATTTTTATTTCGATTTTAGTTTTTCGGTGCGTAATGCCGGCGCTGTAAGCGTTCATCGCAGAAAACTAACGGCGCGATGTTGGGGGTGTATCACTTGTCACAAGTAACAAAGAGGGCTTTGGAACAGTCGCTTAAGAATTTGCTGCTGAAAAAGCCGCTTACCAAAATAACAGTGGGAGATATTGCGGAAGACTGCGGCATTAATCGCATGACATTCTATTATCATTTTAAGGACATTTATGATTTGGTTGAATGGTCTTGTCTTGAGGATGCAAGACGTGCGCTTGACGAGAAAAAGACATACGAAACATGGCAGCAGGGACTGTTACAGATTTTCAAAGCCGTACAGGAAAACAAGCCGTTTATTCTGAATGTTTACCGCTGTGTGCACAGAGAACAGGTTGAAAAATATCTGCAGCCGCTTGTGGATCAGTTGTTGCTGAATGTTATTAACGAGGAAACCGGCGATATGACTGTAAGGGATGACGACAAGCAATTCATTGCGCAGATTTATTCTTATATATTTATAGGCTTGATGCTTGATTGGATCAAAGATGATATGCGTGAGGATCCGAATAAAATCGTTGACAGACTTGCAAAACTGATTAAAGGCTCAATGGCTGCTTCCCTTGCCCGTTTTAAACTCTGATTTTATCATTTTGACGGATTTGATAAAACTTTTTACACTTTTTAGCTCCGTGATAATATTTTTATCACGGAGTTTTTTCTGTTTATTGTAAACTGAATGGAAACGGGTATAATGAAATCATAAAAAGAAAAATACAGGAGGTATTTGTTATGTATTATTCTGCAGGAACTTATGAATCGTTTGCTCATCCCGAAAAGCCGAAGGATGCTGATAAAAAATCGGCTTATATTATTGGCACGGGTCTTGCCGGACTGACGGCCGCATTTTATCTTGTCCGTGACGGACAGATGAAGGGCGAGCATATTCATCTGCTTGAAAAACTGGAACTTGCCGGCGGCAGCTGCGACGGCAGAAAGGATGTCACAAAGGGCTTCTTTATGAGAGGCGGCCGCGAAATGGACAACCACTTTGAGGTTATGTGGGATACTTTCCGTGATGTTCCGTCCATTGAAACTCCCGGAATATCCGTTCTTGATGAATATTACTGGCTCAACAAACACGACCCTAACTACTCTCTCTGCCGCGCGACCGTAAACTGCGGCGAGGATGCCCACACCGACAGGAAGTTTGAACTTGATAAAGACTCTGCGATGGCATTGTCAAAACTGTTTCTGACTCCGGAAAAGGATCTTGAGGATAAAAAGATTTCCGAAGTGCTCCCCGATTCCTTCTGGAGAACAAACTTCTGGCTTTATTGGCAGACCATGTTTGCTTTTCAGCGCTGGTCAAGCGCCCTTGAGATGAAGCGTTATCTTTGCCGATATGTTCATCACATTGACGGGCTGCCCGATTTCAGCGCGCTGCGCTTCACAAAGTACAATCAGTACGAGAGCATGATTTTGCCGCTTGTAAAATACCTTGAAGCGCATGGCGTGCGCATTGAGTATGGCATGGATGTGAAGAATGTTGTCATCAAAAATGAGGGCGGCAGAAAAGTGGCAAAGCAGATAATCTATGTCAAGGATGGCAAGGAGCAGACAATAGATCTTATTGAAGATGACCTTGTGTTCATTACAAACGGCTGCTGCACCGATACTTCCTGCTACGGAGATCAGACTCATGCGCCTGATCTTTCCGGTGTGAAAAACGGCTGCGGAGAGTCGTGGGATATGTGGAAATCCATTGCAGCGCAAGCCGAGCACGGCGAATATGGCAATCCGGATAAATTTTGCAGCGATGTGGACGCTACCAACTGGATGAGCGCTACTGTTGCGACATCCAACGAAGAAATTATTCAGCATATCATGAATGTTTGCAAGCGGGATCCCCGCGCAGGCAAGGTAACGACCGGCGGAATCGTAACAGTCAAAGACAGCACAGACAACTGGTATCTTTCATGGACAATTAACCGTCAGCCTCAGTTCAAATCTCAGGACAAGAATATGGTGCTTGTGTGGCTGTACTCTCTGAATACCGGCAAAGAGGGCAATTATGTGAAGAAAGCAATGCGCGACTGTACCGGAGAGGAAGTCTGCCGCGAATGGCTGTACCACATAGGCGTGCCGTCCGACAAGATTGATGCGCTTGCGCATGACGCATGCAATACCACAACCTGCTTTATGCCATATATCAACGCATTTTTCCAGCCGCGTAAGGAATCCGACCGTCCGAAGGTTGTCCCCGACGGCGCTGTGAACTTTGCCTTTATAGGTCAGTTTGCCGAAACACCGCGTGATACAATTTTCACTACCGAATATTCTATGCGTACCGGTATGGAATCGGTTTACACGCTGCTTGACATTGACCGCGGAGTTCCGGAAGTTTGGGGCAGTAAATATGATGTTCGTGAGATTTTGCGTGCCTGCTATTATGCTATCGACAAAAAGCCTATAAGCAAAGTTAAACTTTCCTTCGCCGAAAAAGAGATGCTCAAAGTCGCACTGAAAAAGATTAAAGGCACAGATATTGAAATCCTGCTGAAAGAAAGCGGACTTATTGAGTAAAATATTTGAATAAAATTTGCGGCTGCCGATGCTTCTTGCGCGTCGGCAGCCGCTTTTGTATTATTGTAAAGACAGGTTTTGCATTTTAAGGAAAAAATATATGCCTTTTTCAAAATTTTAATTGCAGTATAAAGGCGAAAAGGTTTAACTTTTTATGCCCGACTTTACGCATAGCGAAGAATCTTAATATAGGCCGTTGCGGCTTCCGGCATATAACCTCTTCCCCAAAAAGGCTTGCCGAGCCAAAAATCCAATTCGCACTCGTCATCCCGCTGCGTCATGTCCGTGTGCCCGTTTAATTTCAATTCAATAGCCCCTATCGCTTTCTCGCTTTCTTTTTCGCAGATAGCATAACACTCCGCAAAAAAAATGTCCGATGATTTTTCCGAAAAAGCAGTTTTTCTATTGCCTTTTTATTTAATGTATGATATACTAAAGATGAATAATCAATCAGTATTGATTGGAGGCATGTATGAAAACGACCGAACAGCAGCATAACGCAAAAAAAGAAGAAATTATGATAAAATGCTTTGAATGTTATGCCGAAAACGGGCTTACCGGAACGGGAATCAAGGCTCTGGCGGCGGCTTGCAACTGTACAACGGGAAACCTTTATTGTTATTTCAAAAATCTCGACGAATTGATTATCGAATCTACCGCCTTATGTATGTCAAGGGTAGAGGACGATTTTATGAAAAAAGCTCCGTCCGACCCGGAAAAACTGATGAAGTTTATTGATGAAATTCCGTATTGGACGGCAAAAGAGCACGGAAAAAAATACCGCCTTATGTATCAGATTTATACTCATCCGAAATATATCGAGCACGGCAAGAAATTTTTTGAGGGCGTAAACGAGCGGTATACCGCGTATGCAAAGAGCCTTGAAGGCGCACTCGGAATTTCGCACGAAGTGCTGACGCCGCTTATTTTTATTCTGATTCGTGCCAGCGTTCATTACGCTATGTTCGAGGACGAATATTACCTTAAAAGTCAGCTTGGGATTTTAAAACAAAGTATTGCAATGTTCATGCAAAAACAAAAAAATGAATTTGGGGGAGCAAAATGAAAAAACGATTTATTTTTGTCATTGCTTCCATCATTATTGTGATGGTAGCGACGGTTACGCTGTTCGCGGTGAATGTAAGCGCCGCTGCAACATCCTATGACCTTTGGGTTGCGGGTACGCGGGTAACGAGCGAAAAACTTTCCGGCAGCGGCTGGAAATATGAGCCGGATACGAATACGCTGACGCTGAACGGTTTTATCAGCGATACGAACGATCTGGCGCGTTTTATGCAATATGACGCGGACAACAAAGTCTACTACTATGCCTTTATTTATGTCAAGGACACAAATAAAAAAGCCATGAACCTGAATATCAAACTGGAAGGCAAAGAAAGCACGATCGGAGATCCGTACTTTAGCGGACATCCGGCAGAATCTATATCGGGTAAAGATGCATATGATGCATTCTACGGAATTTACAATCCTTACGGCAATGTTACCATCACCGGTTCTGCAAAACTGAACGTTTATACAAACAGGAGGGGTATCTCTGCTTCAAGACTCACAGTGGACGGCTGCACGGGCAGAATTATGATGGGCGCATATACCAATTGTATCGATGTGCAGAACCTTGTCGTCAAGGGCGGAAGCAAGATCAACGCATACTGCGGCTACGGCGGCGGACTTATGTACAATGCCCCGATTCATGCCTTTAAGAGTATCAATATTTATGACACATCTGAGGTTTACGCCGAAATCGAACGCAAAAATGATACGGATGACTACGGCGTATGTGGCATTTCCTGTGACCAAACGATCAATGTCTACGGAGGAAAACTGACCGGAATGAGCGTTGTACAGGGAAAAACTCCGAAAACATCCGCTCCTGCCTGCGCGGGCATTCAGACGAAAGTATTGAATGTGTCCGGCGGAGGCGTTGTAGAGGCACTGGTAAAACAAGGCTCAAATAAAAACTATATTAAATCCACAGGCATTTGCTATTACTATGCCGGCAACGGAACTATCAACGTGAAAGGCAGCGGAATAATTCGCGCCGGTGTGGAAAAGTCGAACCCCGACGGGTCACAGTATTTGCTGCCGGACACCATGAACGTAGAGGACGGCGTGGCAGGCATTTATACCGCTATTAGCAAAGACGGCTACGAGAAATACTGGGAATTTACCGCTTATGAGCGCGAAGGAATATATCTGAGCAAGGTCGGCAATGGCGAATATTGGTCATATTACAAAAATCCCATGCTGGCACTGAACTATTATTCCGATGTATTAAATCTTAACAATTTGATTGTAAATGGTTCAAATTTAAACATATATTCTGTTTCGGGCGATCATAAACTTGATCCTTATGTCGAGAACGGCGAGATTCCTTCGATTACGGTAGAATCGGGAGAATTGATGCTTTTGCTTACGGAAGGCCGGACCTACAACTTTACAAATCCGATAGAGGTAAAAAGCGGCGCAAGCCTTAGAATCTACGGACTCGGCATTATTAACGGACTTGATGTAAGGGGCGGCGGCACGGTAGATTTTATGGCGGGCACCGTTACCGGCAAAGTTCAAAAGTCCGTGAATATGATTGTCGAGGGCGGCAGTATTAATGTTGATTATGACGGTCAGGCAACCGATGCGAAATACGTTAAGGTGTGGCGTCAGGAGTATATCCTCGGCAATACCGGAGAGTCGTTTGGTGCTGTAACACAGGTTTCCGTAAAGAACGGAAGGCTTTATTTCAGACCCGGAATATATCCGATTGATGGGAGAAAAGTTTATCTTTGGATGCAATCGCCCGATGAACTTGAATCTCTAAGTGTGACTCCTAACGGCGCTACCTCTCCGGTTACGCTTAAGGGTCAGCCCGGAAAGCCGCTATGGCTTACTTTGTTCCAGAGCATTGAAACGCACGCCCGTACCCTTTATGTGTCAACCCGCGGTTCTTCGGTAACCATACAGCCGTTTACGGATGCGCCTACCGCAGAACAGATGAGGGGCTATAAAATGACATGGTCGTACAGCGACGACGATATGAACTGGACGACGATAGATAACCCTGACTGTGACAGCGAGTGCAGGCTTACATATACCATACCGGAAAATGAATCGTGGATAAACCGCACTTTCCGCTGCGAACTTCGTGACACTGCAACAAATCAGCAGTTGGGAGTATTTACTGCGGTTGTGCATATATTCAATCCGAAATTGGTCTGCTTAAGACCATTTTCAGAGAACAAACTTGGTACTATAGGCGTAACCGAAAATACGCCTCCGCCGAATGGACTTACCGCTGACATTACAAGAACAAAATGGTATGTCGACAAAGGCACCGGTACTTTTGAAGAATTGCCGAACGCAACAGGCAAGGAGGCATATTCCATTACAGCGCGCGAAAATATGGACGGCTGGATTTACAGATGCGTAGCCCGTCTGAGCGACGGTTATGAAATGACAAATGAGATTTCGGCTGACTTTAAGGTAAGTGTAATCGACCGTTGGGTCAAGATAACCAAACAGCCGGAGTCGCAAACGATAAAATTGCCTGCAACCCCGAGTATTTCGGTGACGGCGCAGTACGCGGAAAAGTATCAGTGGCAGGTATCAAAGAGAACCTATTCCGGTGAGGATGTTCCTTTTGAAGATATTCCGGGGGCAAATGGATATAAATATACTTTCGGAACGAATGCGCTTGACGTTTCAAAGGCGCATTACGCATATCGCTGTGTAGTCAGCAATGATTACAGCGAGATCACCACGGATGAGGTGACGTTTACACTGCTTTATGATCCGAATTTCGATAAATGGATCAGTTCCTGTACAGTCGTGGAAGGTAACAGCGTATTATTTGAGGCTGATATATATCCCGGAAATCCCATAGTTGCGACAGAGATTTGCTGGAAGGTCCTCATGGACGGCAGTTATATCCGCATTTCCGATATTGAGGAACTGCGCGATCTCTGCGTTGAGGAAAACTTTACCAAAACAACCTCCGACGGAATTACGTACCATACAAAGAGTACCCTGCGAATCGATAATCCGACTGTGGAAATGAACGGATGGACTTTCAGATGCGAGGTTATGTTCGGAGAGAACAGTACTGTTAACCGCAAGTATTTTGATCTGACGGTTCGCACCGAGTGTCAGCAGAACGGTCATGATTGGCTGGCAGCTACCTGCACCGAGCCCGAAACATGTTCAAGGTGTAAGGCCACGAGGGGCGAAACGATTCCTCATACCGGCGGCAAGGCAACTTGTATTACCCACGCAATCTGTGAGGTCTGCGGCAACGAGTACGGCAACTTTGACCCGGCAACGCACCCTGACGACGCAACGGACGTTTGGAATGTCGAGGACTGGAACGATGACGCAGGACACGAAAGCAAATGGAGCTGCTGCGGCAAACCGAAATATCCTTACGAATACCACAAGTGGGAGGAGGGTATATGTACTGTCTGTGGCTGCATATGCGAGCATCCGCTCCGTTCTGAAGCAAACTGCCACGAACGCGCATGGTGTCATGTCTGCCACATAGAGTATGGTCAGATTGACCCGAACAACCACGACTTGTCACTCGGCACAACAACGCGCGACCAAAAAGATCCCACCTGTACTGAGGAAGGTTATACCGGCGACATTGTTTGTTGGGAGTGCCTCGAAGTTATAACATACGGTAATGTGATTCCTGCAAAAGGTCACAGCGACAGTTGGCCGGCAACCTGCAGAGAATCAGCATACTGCTCTGTATGCAAACAGTGGTTCGGCGATGTAGATCCGGATAATCACGCAGAACCGTGGTCGGCATATTATTTAAAAAACGAAACATGTCACGAGGAACACTGGAACTGTTGCGACAAGGTAACGACAAACCCGCACGATTTTGACGAAGAAGGCGTATGCAGGGTCTGCAAGTACGGATGCAAAAACCATCACGGCGGCATTGCAACCTGTATGGAGCCTGCAATCTGCGAAAATTGCGGAGAGTACTACGGAGATAAAGATCTTGACAACCATGCGTTTGTTTACTATAGTTCGAACGAAGATAACACACATACCGAAATATGTAAATGCGGAAAGATCATTTCCGGACCCGAGATGCACAAATGGGAGTCCGGCACCTGCACGGTATGCTATACCACTCACTATGATCACACGGAATCTGATTGGATAGTAGAATCGCTGCCTTCTTTCGGAACGGGAGGCTATCGTTATAAAGAATGCACGGTATGCAACATGCTTCTTTTGGGCGAAACGCTTGAGGCGCTCGGTTTTGATACGATCGCTGTCAGACATAACTGCGCATTCGGAAACGATCTTTCAATGATGTACGCTGTTTTAAAGTCGGACCTTGCGGGATGCACGGATATTTGCCTTATTGTTGAAAAGGAAAAGTATATCGGCGATACACTTGTCGGAAGTGTATCGGCAACACTTGTCCCCGATGAGTATACCATAGATGGTAAAGTATATTATCGTTTTGATTACCGCGGAGTTGCCGCAAAGGAAATCGGCGACACGCTGACGGCAAAACTTGAGTTTGTCCGCGACGGAATCAAATACAGCGGAACAGTTGATACTTATAGCCTTAAGGCGTATGCGACGGAACTGCTTTCCACATCAGATAATGAATCTTTCAAAACACTTCTTGTAGACCTTCTCAACTACGGTGCCGCGGCGCAGAGTTACTTTGGTTACAGAACCGATGCACTGGTAAATGCCGGCCTTTCCGACGAACAGAGAGATCTTGCAACAAAGACTTACAATGTTTTGACATATAACGAGTCAGGCAGCGACGGAACAGAATATACTGCTTCAATTGCGAAAAAGAATATTCTTTTCGGCAACCGAATACAACTGCTCGTTGCGACAAACTTCGGAAAAAACAGCGACCTTGACGGAGTGTCTTTGAGAATCAGATATATAAATCGTCTGGGACAGGAAGAAGAAAAATTCGTAGACGGCAAAGATTTTGTCTACAGAGAAGATGTTGCAGGATATACTGCATATTTTGACGGACTTAATGCTTCTGAATTCCGCACCGAACTTGAACTTACGTTGGTAAAGGACGGAGCAGACATCAGCGGAACCGTTCGCTACGGTTTTGACACTTACGCCAAAAACCGCCTCGAAAAATCCAAAGACGAAAACTTCAAGGCGCTCATTGAAAAGACGCTAATATATTCCGACAGCGCCAAAACTTATTTTTATAAATCAAACTAAACAAAACGGAGGTGAAGAAAATGAAAGAATTTTATCAAGAACCCGAAATTACAATCACAAGTTTTGAAACTGCCGATGTCATTACATTGTCGGACGAGGACATCGGAGAATGGGATTTTTAAATAAAATGCATATAGCATTGAAAATGATTTTCCTTTGTGAAATGTCGGTATAAGAAATATAAAAAGCACTCAACGGAAACGCTGAGTGCTTTTTTACTGCCGTGCCTGAATTTTTATTATTTGAATTTGCGCCGTCCCAGATAACGAAATACACTTTTCTTATATACAAGGTATTGATCTCCGAATTCGTCTTTCAGGTAGCGTTCTTCCTGCAAAATCTGCAAATGAAGCAATATCATTGCAAAAACCGAAAAAACTGCCGTTAAAGGATTGAAATACATCAGCAGTATGCCGGTGTATTGCATATAGAATCCCAAAATGCAGGATTTCGGCTGCATTTGTAAATTCCGGTTGTTATAAGTTTGGTTTTGTCCTTGTCCGGAATGCCGGCTCTCCAGCTGTCTTTCATGCAAAGAACAGAAACCAAAAATACCAAGTCGCCTGTCATTCCGATACAAAATCCGGTAAAACGTGCGTTAACTGGCATATAGTTCCAGTCGAATATAATTGACAATAACTGCGCGGCAACCCACCGAGCGTCGCGGTGCCCATCATCACTTCTACCGCATGAATTGACTTTTCTTTCCTGCGTCCGATTTGCCGAGTTTGGATACCGCGGCGTTTCTGAGCCAGCATTTTAATAAAGTAAAAACTGTAAAATGCAGCCAGCACAATAAGCGCCAAAATTTGATAGCGCAGGTTGTTTTCCAATGGATATTTCATGAATAGTTTATCCTTTTGCTTGCAAAATTTCAGTTATTGCCGGGCCTGCTGCCGTTTTGCAAAATGCATGCAGTACCAATCCGTGACGATATGAAAAAAATCGGGCGATACGAAGCGAGGATTTTGCAAAGTGTTGCCAAAATTAAAAATTCCGTTTCATGCAAATATGTCGGCACGCGTCGGGCAATAGTTGTTTATCCTTTTTATTCGTATTGATTTTTGCGGAAAAGGGAGCCGATTGCAAGATCTGTCGGCATTCCCAAAGAAATTCCGATTCCGGGATTGTTTTCAAAGGCTGTGCCGGGAGCGGGTCCGAAACACATGCCAAGACACATTCCCTCGGTTCCGTAATCGCTGTCCTGCTTGTCGTCGTCCTTTTTATTCGCGTTCTTCGCGGTGATGCGCGCAAAAATGATTATAAGCAGCAGTCCCATGGCTGCCCACGGAGAAGCGGCGCGAATAAATTCCCATAGTTGATTTTTCATTTTATTGCCCCAAAAATTGTTTTATATATATTCCCATTTATAAGAATGTCAACCGCAGTTTTTGCATTATTTCACTATGTTTTTAGGTAACCTTTCCCCGCTTGATTCTTGAATTTGACTTTCTTTCGTG
Organism: uncultured Eubacteriales bacterium; assembly: GCA_934446095.1. Lineage (GTDB taxonomy): Bacteria > Bacillota > Clostridia > Oscillospirales > CAG-382 > CAKSDR01. Next base: position 20,026 of record CAKSDR010000006.1, read on the forward strand.
ATATAATAACCTCACAATGTAAGCGAAATTAAAGATTTCATAATATAAGAGTCTGCGCTTTGTTTTTGTGATTAACAATTTATACATTGACGGTAAAGCCGCAGTGCTCCGGGAATTAAATAACGAAAGAGGTTTGTATGTTAAATTTTATTTTACCTTCCGGGGAGAATCGGGATGACGTGCTGTCTTTTTATGAAGAAATTGAAAAAAACGGCGAAGAATGTATCGGTATCGGAAACTACAAAAATTATGATATTTGGCTTCCGGAATATCGGATTCGCTGTGAAAAATAAAAAGGCGGCATCAGCAGCGGTGAAAAAATTTTCGGAGTATTTTAAGTACAGATAAAAACCGCATATCGTTATAAATAATATTATTATAGTAGTATTTGGATAAAAAAGATAAAATTTGCCGAAAATCATAAAAAATCCCGCAGATTTGGCTGCGGGATTTTACCTTAAAATAAAAATGCCGGCATTTTTAAGTTGTCGGCTAAAACTAAACTGTGAAATTTTGCAGGTTTTAATTTTTGGGCGGGTCAATTTTTTTCGATACAGATATCGATTATATCCCCTATAACTTTTAGTTCATGTTCTTCAAGAAGCGACAGTTTCTGACATATAACATCAAACTTTGAGGTAAAGACATCTCCTGTCAGAATATAGTCGGCACTAATGTCAAGAACAGCGCATATTTTTATGAGATTTTCAGGTCTTATGGCCTTTTTGCCGAGTTCCAGATTTGAAATCATCTGTGTAGACACGTTCATTTTTTCGGCAACCTGTTCCTGAGTAAGTTTCTTTTCGCGGCGTCTTTTATAAATGCGTTCGCCCATCTCTTTTAAGATTAATTCGTTGTTCATGATATCACCCGATTTTATAAATATTATACAAATATAATTATATTATCCACGAAAGGGAGGTTTAATCACTCATAGAACAAATTTGATTGACAAAATAAAACTATAGATGTATAATATAGTAAATTAACGGCTGGAATACTTATGCCTGACTGAAATTTTACTGTTTTTATAGGAAATCAGCGGCAGGGGTGCATTGCGAAATATAAAATTTACATTTTATTAAAGAATAAACCGGGCGGTTTACTTTATAATTACTATATAACAGGTATTACTATTTATTATGATATAATTGAACAGCGATATCTTATCGGACTTTGAAGATCTTATGCAAAAGTATCAAAATCAAAAGAAAATTTGCGCTTTGTTTTAGGCTATTTTACAAAAATAAAAAAATTTATATTATGTAACTTATTTTTACAAAATTCTCCATGCTGTTGTAATAATATATTATCAGGATTTTTGGTATATTATTTTATTCATTATAGATAGGGGATGATTTTATAAAAGTAGCGGTTGTAGGTTCAAGAACATTTGCAAACATCGATATATCATCATACATACCCGCAGAGGCGACTGTAATTGTTTCCGGAGGCGCTATCGGAATAGACCGAATTGCGGAAGCTTATGCCGACAGAAAAAAGATGTCAAAGATAATTATAAGACCGAATTATGCAAAGTATGGAAAGTCGGCGCCCCTAGAGAGAAACAAGGAAATTGTTGAGATTTGCGACATGGTGGTTGCAATATGGGACGGAAAGTCCAGAGGGACAAGATATACGATAGAATATGCGCGCAAGTGTGACAAAAAAGTTGTGTTATACGTTGCAAAGTAAATTATTTGTGACTTTTTTATAGATTGACAATTCGAGATATTAAAAATTTGAAAAAACGCCTGAAGCAACCTTTATCAAACTGAAAAATCCGAAATCCGCAGGCATATTTTCATAAAAAAAGACATTTTCTTAAAATCTTTAACGGATTTTTTGAAAATGTCTTTTTTGGTTCTTATTTATAAAAGCAAAATTTCTGCGAAAGTTTTATTCTTTGCCGTCTTCTTTGTTTTCTTTTTCCGGAGTCACCGTGACCTTAATTTCCAGTGCTCTTCGGTTGTCGGTTTTGGTAACGACAACATGCAGGTTTTCGTAATCAAATGCATCTCCGGTTTCGGGAATCTTGCCGAGTTCGTTTAATACCCAGCCGCCTATGGTCGAAAAGTCGTCTGTGCCGTTGGCAAAGCCCAGGGTTTCGGACATGTCTCCGAAAGGAGCTCCGCAGGAAACAATATATGTGTTTTCAGCGACCTTTCTGCAGTCTTCCGTGACCTCGTCATGCTCGTCCCAAATCTCGCCCACAAGACCTTCAAGTACGTCTTCAAGAGTAACAATTCCAGAGGTTCCGCCGAATTCATCGACAACGATTGCCATGTGCACTTTTGAAAGCTGCATTGTCCGCAGAAGTTTCGATATTTTCATTTTTTCGGGAACATATACAACTTTACGAAGGATCAGCGAAATATCTTTTTTGCCTTCATATAACATATTGTTGAAATCTTTTTCGTGCAGTATTCCGACAATATTATCTATATTTTCGTGATATACCGGCACCCTTGAAAAGCGCTGGTTTCTGAAAATTTCGGAAATCTCGTCGGTTCCCGCAGTGTCGGAAACAGATACGATGTCAACCCGCGGAGTAAGTATATCTTCGGCATTTTCATCGTTAAATTCGATAGCCGACCGGATAAGTATGCTTTCCTGCTCGTCAATGCTTCCGTCGCTTTCGGCCTCTTCGATAATATTTATAAGTTCTTCTTCAGTGTAATTTTTGCTTTTGCCTGAGCGAACTATTTTATTTAACAGTTTTTTCCACAGTCCGAACAAAAAGTTTATCGGCAGAAAGACCATGTTCAAAACTTTGAATACAGGTGCCGACGTCATTGCAATTTTTTCCGGAGAATCGTTTGCAATTGTTTTCGGCGTTATTTCACCAAAGGTCAGAATGAGTAATGTTGTAACCACAGTTGCGGCGGTAGCGCCTCCCGGACCCATATAATGCGTAAATATGACCGTGGCAATCGAAGACGCGGCAATATTTACAATGTTGTTGCCTACAAGCAGCGTTGAAAGAAGAGTGTTGAAATCCTCCATGAGTTCATACGCGGTTTTTGCGTTTTTTGAGTTTTTTCCTCCCTGCGAAAGAGTTTTCAGCCTTGATTTGCTTGAGGCGGAAAATGACATTTCGCTTGCGGAAAAAAATGCCGAAAGTAAAATAAGAATAAAAATCCATACTATTTTACCTGTTAAATTAAAACTGTTACCGTCGCCGTCCATTTGGAACGAATCACCATCCTTAAACTATATATAAAACTATATTAACACAATACAACGATTTTTTCAACAAAAAAATATTTCATTAAATTTCCGGGCGGTTTATGAATATTTGGAGGGTATTCGGGCAAACTTGTAATGAAAAGATTTTCAGATCTTCAACTATTGATTTTTTCAATTTTGTGTGTTATTATAATATCGAAAAACAAAAGTGTACTTTAAGGTCACACTAATCGGGGAAGTAGCGGCTCCTTTTTCCTGAAATCCGCTTTAGCAGGGACTAATTCCTTTTGCAAGGATAGATTTTGTGTGGCACGTGGCCGGCCGTACTGTGTTGAGGTATGGGTCCTGCGCAATCAGTTCTCCCGAACCATGTCAGGTGGGGAACCAAGCAGCATTAAGAGATGTAACTGATGTGCCGCAGGGATACCTGTGCTGAGCAGAAAGCGGGACGCACTCATGTAAGATTTTTTTCGAACTTAAGGTGTGTGATCTTAAAGTGCACTTTTTTCTTTTTACAGTTGTGTGATAGTTTTTGCATAACTGTTATTTTTTTATTATAAGAAAGAAGCGGAAAAATGGAATTTTTATACAAGTGCCCCGTTTGCGGAGAAATTACCAAAAATTTCGGAAAGTCTTACATATGCTCTGAAAATCATACTTTTGACGTTTCAAAAGAAGGATATGTAAATTTTGCTCCGTCGAAGAAAAACAGCGGCGACAGCAAAGACATGTGCCTTGCGCGGCATAGGTTTTTGTCGCACGGATATTACGAAAATTTTGCGAAGGCCCTTTCGGACATTATAGGTGTTGTGTGTAAAAACGCAGAATTTATAATTGACGCCGGATGCGGAGAGGGGTATTACATAAGGAAAATAAGGGACGCCTTTCCGGACGGCGCAAATTTCTGCGGTATCGATTACGCCAAAGAAGCGATAAAAATCGCGGCAAAACAGGAAAAAAACGAGAAAAATAAAATTTCATATTTCGTTTGCGGAATATATTCCCTTCCCGCGCGCGACGAAAGCGCGGACTGCGTGATATCGGTTTTTGCACCGGTGTGCGGAAGTGAAAATTTACGCGTGCTTAAAAGGGGAGGATATATGCTTATTGCAGGTCCGGGGAAAAGACATCTTTCGGGTCTTAAGAGCGCAATATACGAAAAACCGTACCAAAACGAGGAAAAAATCGCTTCATATGACGGATTTGAATTTTGCGGGACCGAAAATGTTTATTACAACGCAAAGATAACCGGAGAAGATATATCAAGCCTTTTTACAATGACGCCGTATTACTGGAAAACATCAAGAGAAGACGCCGAAAAACTTGCGTCGATGTCGGTTCTCGAAACCGAACTCGAATTCGTAATTTCAAAATATCGGAAAATATAACGGAACTTTTTGGGATTGTAAGCGTCATATCTAATGTGACTTGTAAAAATATTTTCGGTGCACAAGCGCCGTACGAAAGGATGGATTAACATGAGAAAAACAAGCGGAAAAATCTTTTGCACGCTTTTGTCGGCGGTTCTTGCTTTTTCCGGAATTCCTGTGCTTGCGGAAAATGCCGGCAACGAAGCGGTGCCGATTTCGGCAAAAAATAACGATATAGTTGTAATTTCGGCAAAAGCCGATGAGGTGGTTCCGATTTCGGCCAAAGATCCCGAAAAGATTGTGGAATCTTCGAGTGAAGAACTTGAAAAAATAATAAAAATAGTAAAGCCCAAACTTTCGGTTCCGGATGATTACACGGAATTTTCGTGGGATTATCAGAAAGGATACAACAAGGCGCATCCATCAAATTGGACTCTTGCATGGGCTCAGAAAAAAGAAGCGCTTGCAAACGGTGCAAATCCGGCATCGATAACGGTAATATGCGACAGTTACGGAAGAATCAGTTATTATTACAACAATAAAAACGATGTAGTTTTTTCCGGCAGGGCCCTTCCTGTTTATACAAAGGATGATTTAAAAAAGACAGCCGAGGATTTCTTCAAAAAAATCTCTCCCGAAAGCTGCGCATCTTTCGAATATACAGACGCCGAATCTATGGGACTTCTCTCGAAGAAATACGGATATAATTTTGTAAGGAAAGAAAATGGAATAATTTATCCGTCGGACAGAGCGATGGTGGCAGTGGATTTTATTACCGGAGAGGTAACGGGATTTTCTTTGGATTGTAATTTTGACGCCGAGATTGCCGACAGCAAAGATATAATTTCCCAAAACGAGGCTGTAAACAAACTTTCCGAAACCCTCAAAATGGAACTTTTATATAAACTCAGAACATCTGTGGACAAAGACGGAAAAACTACTAAAAAGGCATGTCTTGTGTATACGCCAAACCTTTATTACATAACGGTTGACGCGCATACGGGAGAGGTATATCTTACTGATACGGTATGGAATACCGGCAAGAACGATACGAATAAAAACGACGGATTGCTCGCGGCAGATAAAAATACTGCGGATTCAGGCTCCGGTGAAAAAGAATATGAGTATGTATTGTCCCGGGAGGAACTCGAACAGCTTGAAATTTTATCAAAACTTATAAAAAAGGAAGATGCAATAAAAGCAGTAACTGAAAATAAGAACCTTTATTTAAATCCGCTTCTTACCGCAGTTGAAGCGTCTTTGTCAAAAAGAACTCCGTATTACGCGGCCGAAAACGGCGGCGATGCCGAATATATATGGAATATAAGTTTTTCAAATCCGCAGAACGATAACGGTTATTACACATATGCGGACGCGTGCGTTGACGCGCAGACGGGAAAGATAATTTCTTTCTATTCAAGACTTAACAATTATAATTATTACAAAACTTATAATAAGGAACTGCCGAAAATCAAATATTCCGACGAGCAGCTGCAAAAGATTTTTGAAGAATTTGCAAAAGAGCAGATTCCGCAGTATTTCGATAAAGCGCGCCTTTCTTCAAATGAAAAGGCAAACGTTATTGAAATCAAAACCGTAGACGGAAACGAAGAATATACATACGGAGCGACAAGACTGAATTATACAAGGGTAAACGAGGGCGTCGACTTTACGTATAACAATATATATGGCACGGTTGACGGGGTTACCGGAAAAATTTCTTCATTCGGCTACAGATGGGACGATGATATCGAATTCGAGTCGGTTAAAAATGCGATAAGCGCAAAAGAGGCTTTTGATATATACACATCTCTTCCGGGATTCGGACTTTTCTATGAAACGGCGACAGAATATACTTTCACTCCCGAAAGACTTGAAACAAATTCCGATAAATTCAAGGCCTTTGTTCAGGCATTGTTCCTTGAAAGAGATCTCGGAAGCGGCGAGTATGACAAAATATGCGAAAAATATGCGAAAGGCATCGACGTAAATAAAGTTTATGAAAATATTGACGACGAGGAAAGCATAGTGCAGACAGCGGCGGACTTCTTTGGAGTAAGCAAGGATGATTACGGATACTTCTACAGCGACTATGAAAATCTTTACTCTGTTGCAACAAAAGCACGCCTGTGCTACGGCGCATATAACTTTTCCGGATACATTTCGGCTCTCGGCGGCAAAAATATAGATTACGCCGGCGAGGAGATAAAGAAAGAAGAAAAGCAGGAATACACCGACATTTCTTCACATTGGGCAGAAAGGGAAATACGCCTTATTACCGACGCGGGAGCTGTTGAGGAGCAGTCAAAATTCAGACCGGATGAATATATAACGGCAAAAGAATTCAAAGAACTGTTCAGAAACTGCTCATATTACAGTTACGGCGAATACTTATCCGACGACAACTCGGAAGTTTCGAGAATTGACGCGATAAAATATATTATAGATTCGCTCGGATATACTAGTGTCGCAAAACTTGCAGGCATTTATAAAACTGATTTTGCGGACGGATCTGATATTGCGGAAAGTGATGTCGGATTTGCGGCTATCGCAAAGGGACTCGGTATTGTTGAAGGGGACGAAAACGGGAATATTTCCGCTTACAATAAACTTACAAGAGCCCAGACCGTAAAACTCATATTCAATACGATAAAGGCGGGTAAAGCCTAAGCAAAAGGATAATTTATAATATAACCCAATGTTTGTCCGGAAAAACCTACAGTTTTTCCGGACTTTTTTTAAAAATACGGTTGAATATTTACATTTATTGTAGTATAATAAATATTTAGTGAATTTAAAGTGAGATAAACGTGATTTTACTCCGCTTTATGCAGGATTTTGCTCCGTATTGAAAGGAAACAAAAACAATGATAAGAAATGATTTGCGAAATATAGCGATTATTGCCCATGTTGACCACGGAAAAACAACGCTTGTTGACGAGATGTTAAAACAAAGCGGCACATTCCGTGAGAATCAGGTTGTTGAAGACCGCGTAATGGACAGCAATGACCTTGAACGCGAAAGAGGAATAACCATTCTTGCCAAAAATACATCAATTCATTATAAAGATATAAAGATCAATGTCGTTGATACCCCCGGACATGCCGATTTCGGCGGAGAAGTCGAGAGGGTTCTTAAAATGGTTGACGGCGTTGTTCTTCTTGTAGACGCTTTTGAAGGCACAATGCCTCAGACGCGCTTTGTACTTTCAAAGGCACTTGAACTCGGACACAAGGTAGTTGTTGTTGTAAATAAAGTAGACAGACCCGGCGCCAGAACCCATGAGGTTGTGGACGAAGTTTTGGAACTGTTTATTTCTCTTAATGCAACCGACGAACAGCTTGACAGCCCTATTGTATTTTGCTCCGGCAAAAACGGCACGGCGTCGTTAAATCCCGAAACCCAGGAAGAAAACCTGAAAACGCTGTTTGAAACAATTATAAATCATATACCGGGTCCCGATATCGAAGCAGACGGACCTACTCAGATGCTTGTTTCTTCAATAGACTATAACGATTATGTCGGCAGAATCGCTCTCGGAAGAGTTGAGCGCGGAATTATATGCAAAAATCAGGATGTTATAGTTTCGAATAACGCGAAAGCGCATGATGACTATAGGTCAAAAGTTGCAAATCTGTTTACCGTTGAGGGCTTGAAAAGAGTTCCGGCAGACAAGGTCGAAGCGGGAGATATCGTATGTATTTCCGGAATCGAAAATGTTACTATAGGCGATACGATATGCGATCCCGAATGTGTGGAATCCCTGCCTTTTGTTAAAATATCGGAACCGACTCTTGAAATGACTTTTTCAGTCAACGATTCGCCTTTTGCCGGTACCGAAGGAAAATACTGCACGTCAAGACATCTGCGCGAGAGATTATACAGAGAACTTCTGAAAGACGTTTCTTTGAGGGTTGAAGATACTTCATCAAGCGAAAGTTTTAAAGTTTCCGGAAGAGGAGAAATGCATCTTTCGATACTTATAGAAACTATGCGGCGCGAAGGATATGAAATGCAGGTAAGCGCGCCCAGAGTTATTTTCCAAAAAGATGAAAACGGCAATATCACAGAGCCGTCGGAAGAAGTAACATGCGAGGTGCCGTCCGATTACATGGGTTCCGTTATGGAAAAACTCGGCGCAAGAAAAGGCGAACTCGTTGATATGTCACCTATAGGCGACAGAATGAAACTTATTTATAAAATTCCGACAAGAGGTCTTTTCGGATACAGAAATGAATTTCTGACAGATACGCGCGGAGAGGGTATTATAAGTTCGATTTTTGACGGATATATTCCTTATAAAGGAGATATTCCCAAACGCACGACAGGTTCTCTTATCGCATATGAAACCGGAAAGGCTACAACTTACGGAATATTTAACGTTCAGGACAGAGGCCAGATGTTTATACCTTCAGCGATTGACGTTTATGAGGGCATGATAGTCGGAGAATCCGCAAAGAGCGACGACATTGTTGTAAACGTATGCAAGAAAAAGCACCTGACGGCAATAAGATCTTCCGGCGCTGATGAAGCGTTAAGACTCGTTCCGCCGAAAATCTTCAGTCTTGAAGAGGCTATAGAATATATTGACAATGATGAACTTATTGAGATTACCCCGAAATCCATAAGATTGCGCAAGTCTATTCTCAGCAATGTTCAGAGGGCAAAAACAAGAGCGAAAATAGAAGCTGAAAAATAAAAAAAGAAATCCGCGGCAGTAAAGTTTATAACTGCCGCGGATTTTTTTATAAAAGTTATATTAAATATTCTTTATACATTCCGCGTATTTTTTCGTCTGCAAGAACCTGTACTTTTGTACCTTCGTCGGTATATTCTACATCAAGCACGGTCGAGTTTTTATATAGATTGTTTAAGGGCGACTGAACGTCAAACGGAAACAGAAATGTTACTTTTTTCAAAGTATCTGTCAGGGTTTTTTCAATTTCGCGGAGAAGGTTATCTACTCCTTCTCCGGTGCGTGCGGAAATGCATACGGTTTTTTTCTGATTTTCGGGCGCGAATATCGGCTTTTCGGAAAGTTTATCGCATTTGTTAAATACATAAATCACGGGCTTGCCCATCGCTCCGAGTTCGGACAGTATTTCTTCTGTTACCGATATTTTCATTTGGCAGTCCTCGTCGTCCGCGTCGACAAGAATTAAAAGCATGTCGGCATAATTTGCCTCTTCAAGAGTGCTTTTAAAGGCCTTTATCAGCACATGCGGCAGTTTATTTATAAATCCTACGGTGTCTGTGAGAAGTATTTCAAAGCCGGACGGCAACTCAAGTTTTCTTACCGTCGGGTCAAGTGTTGCGAACAGTTTATCTTCGCACAGAATATCGGCATTTGTAAGATAGTTTAAAAGAGTTGATTTGCCGGCATTGGTGTATCCTACGATTGCGACAACCGGAATTTTTGATTTTTGTCTTTTGCTTCTTTGTATACTTCGGTTGCTTTCGAGTTCATTTATTTGCTGTTCAAGATATGCAATTCTTCTTTTAATATGTCTTTTGTCGGTTTCAAGTTTTGTTTCTCCGGGGCCTCGTGCTCCCACACTTCCGCTTGACGAACCGCCTTGGCGCGAAAGTTCCGTTCCCCTTCCCGTAAGCCGCGGGGAAGTATAGTGCAGCTGCGCTATTTCCACCTGCAGTTTTCCCTCTCCCGTCACGGCATATTTTGCAAAAATGTCAAGAATAAGCATTGTGCGGTCAATAACGCGGGTCTTGGTTTCCGGACTTTCCTTACTTATTTCATCTTCTATATTTCTTATTTGTGCCGGCGACAGTTCCGCGTCGAAGACGACAAGAAAAATATCGTTATTTTTGCAGAAAAGGGCAATTTCGGCAAGTTTTCCCTTGCCTATATATGTTGCGGCTTCCGGGGAAGGTTTACATTGCGTTGAAAAGTAATAATCACATTTTTCCGAATCTTCTCCCATAGAAGTTTTTGCAAGGCTTTTGAGTTCTTTAAGGGATTTTTCGGCAGGAATTTGTTCCGAAGAGTTAAAATATAAAGAAACGAGCAGTATTCCGAAACGTTTTTCCTCATTTTCGGTTAAAATAATATCGTTATTCAAATTTTTGCCTCCTTTTTAATTCGGCAAATTGCGTATCGCAAATACAAGTATTTTGCAATACCGTTATTGTTTGTATATGCCGCGCATTTATGCGCAATAATACTTTCAGACTTTCTCGGCGCCGTTCTCCGGAAAATCAAAAAGACAGGCTTTTTGATTTTTTGTTAAAAAATAAGGGCGATCTTCGCCCTTATTTTCCGAGAACGGCGCTGAGAAAGCGCCTTAATTTTAAAGATTTACTTTTATTATCTGCTGCTTTTCGTTTGATTCGAAGCAGAGTTCAATAACACGAAGCACTCTTCTTAACTGTTCATGCTTTATAAACTGCCCGCATTTTCCGTCGATTGCGTCCCATACATTCTGATAAAAAGCATCGTAAAGAATGTCCGGCGATTTTATTGTATATGTTTCGGTCGTTATTTCATTTCTCGGAGCCATGGTTTTGGTAAGACCGTTGGAAGCGGCAACCGGAGTGATGTGCGATTCATGCCATTCTTTGCAGCGTACCACATCGCAGTCGGATCCCCAGTGCTTGATTTCGGCAGAACCCATTTCGCCGAGGACATAAAATCTCGGAAGGCTTATAAAATTGTATGTTCCGAGTTCAATATGGTATCTGAGACCGTTTTCAAAAATCAAATCCGCAAAGAAACCATCGTCAACTTCTTTGTTTGTTAAGTTTGTGAGAGTACATGAGATTTCGGAAAGTTTAAGACCGTCAGTCATGAAAAGCGCTTGGTCGATAAGATGTACTCCCCAGTCGTAAAGCATGCCGCCGCCGTGCGCTTTCATGCCGCGCCAGTCGCCGGGAATGCCTCGAGAACCGTGAACACGCGATTCAATATTGAAAATATTTCCGATATCTTTGTTGTGATAAAGATCCTTTACCATCATAAAATCCGGATCCCATCTTCTGTTCTGATGAACAGTAAAAATAACATTGTTCTTTTTCGCCGCGTCTGTCATGTCGTCAAAGTCTTTAACCGACAATGTTACGGGTTTTTCGCAGACAACGTTTTTTCCGGCGTTCATTGCCTTTATGCAGATTTCCTTGTGAGAGTCGTTCGGTGTTGCGACTGTTACAAGGTCTACGGAACTGTCGTTTAAAAGTTCGTCAAGAGAACTGTATGTGTGGAAGCCGAGTTTTTTCGCTTCTTCTATTTTGCTTTTGTCTATGTCGTAAATTCCGGAAAGGTTCATATACGGCTTTGCGTTTATGAAATTTGCGTGATGACCGTGGCCCATTCCGCCGAAACCTACAACTGCTGCATTGTGTGACATAATTAATCACCTCGTGAAAAAATTGTGCTTAAAAATTCTCTTTTATTATATTGCATGGAAGAAAAAAAATCAATAGAAATTATTAAAAAAAGCAATGAAATTCAAAAAAAGTGGTTGAATATATAATTTTTTGTGGTAGAATAACATAAAAAGTCTGTTCGGTTTTGAAAAATTTGACAGAGAATTTTTTATGCGAAAAAACAAGCCCGGGGGAGTATAAATGGCAAATAAAAAATTAATTGTAAAGGGAGCAAGGGTTCATAACCTTAAAAATATAAACGTTGAAATACCAAGGGATAAACTTGTCGTTTTTACGGGACTTTCGGGCTCCGGAAAATCTTCGCTTGCTTTTGATACCATATACGCGGAAGGACACAGAAGATTTGTGGAATCGCTGTCGTCTTACGCAAGACAGTTTCTCGGTCAACTTGACAAACCCGACGTCGACTCTATAGAGGGACTGTCGCCCGCAATATCCATAGATCAAAAAACCACTTCCAAAAATCCGCGTTCGACGGTCGGCACGGTAACGGAAATATATGATTATTTAAGACTTCTTTATGCGAGAACGGGTATTCCCCATTGCCCGGTATGCGGCAAAGCCATAGAGCGTCAGTCGGTTGACCAGATAGTTGATAAAATTATGGAGATAGAAGAGGGTACAAAATTTATAGGCCTTGCGCCTGTTGTGCGCGGAAAAAAGGGCAGGCACGAAAAAGTTTTTGCGGACGCTTTGAAAAACGGATTTTTAAGGGCAAGAACCGACGGGCAGATAATTTCGCTTGAAGAAGAAATAAATCTTGATAAAAACAAAAAACATACAATCGAAATTGTTACCGACAGGCTTGTGATGAAAGAAGGCATCCGCACAAGAGTTTCGGATATGGTTGAAACGGCATGTAAAATATCCGGAGGTATTATAGTTATAGCCTTTCCGGGCACGGATAAAGAGGACATTACTTTTTCCCAGAATTACGCATGCCCCGAGCATGACATAAGTATCGGAGAACTTGCTCCGAGAATGTTTTCGTTCAACAGCCCGTTCGGTGCCTGCAGCGCCTGCGACGGACTCGGAGTTACGCTTGTGCTTAACGATGAAAAACTTTTTCCGGACAAAAATCTGTCGCTTTGTGAGGGAGCTTGCAACTGCAACGGATATAAAACAATGGATACAAAAGGCTGGACAGGCAGACTTACCGAGCAGGTTCTTGAAAAATTCGGATTTGATGTCAAAACACCCGTCAAAGATTTGTCGGCAAAGGCATATAATGCTCTTCTTTACGGCACCGGAGATGAACTTTACGAAGTAAAATACAACGGAAAGCCGTACGCCGTTCATTTTCACGGAATAATAAACGATATCAACAGAAGATATGCAATGAGCATAAATAATCCCGACCAGCGGGAATATTATGAAAATTTCATGGATAACGTAACATGCACGGAATGCGGCGGAAAAAGGCTAAAAAAAGAACCGCTTGCCGTTACGTGCGGCGGAAAAAATATAGCGCAGGTGTGCGATATGCCGGTATCGAAAAGCCTTGAGTTTTTCAATAATATAAAGATGTCGCGAAAAAATGAAATTATAGCAAAGGATATACTTAAGGAAGTAAAAGAAAGACTCGGATTTTTAAAAAGCGTCGGTCTTGAATATCTTTCGCTCTCAAGGGCATCCGGAACGCTTTCCGGAGGAGAGAGCCAGAGAATAAGGCTTGCGACTCAGATAGGCTCGTCGCTTATGGGAGTTCTTTATATACTTGACGAGCCGAGTATAGGACTTCATCAGCGCGACAATGCAAAACTTATAACAACCCTTAAAACCCTGCGGGATATGGGCAATACTTTAATAGTTGTTGAGCACGACGAAGAAACAATGCTTGAATCGGATTATATAGTAGATATAGGTCCCGGCGCCGGAGTTTGCGGGGGAGAAGTCGTGGCAAGCGGAACGCCTGAGCAGATAAAGAAAAACAAAAAGTCCGTCACAGGCGACTTTCTCTCGGGAAGAAGAAAAATTCCGATTCCGGAAAAAAGGCGCGAGGGCAACGGGAAGAGTGTGAAAATTCTCGGCGCATCGGAACATAACCTTAAAAATATAGATGTCGAAATCCCTCTCGGAAAGTTTGTCTGCGTAACGGGCGTGTCAGGTTCCGGAAAATCTTCGCTTGTGAACGGAATACTTTACAATACGCTTGCAAAAGAACTGAACAGGGCGCATACGGTGCCCGGAAAGTGCAGGAAAATCTGCGGAATTGAAAATCTTGATAAGGTAATAGCCATTGACCAGTCGCCGATAGGAAGAACCCCGAGATCAAATCCCGCAACATATACGGGACTTTTTACCGAAATACGAGCCCTTTTTGCGCAGACTGCCGACGCTAAAATAAGAGGATATAAACAAGACAGATTTTCCTTTAATTTAAAAGGCGGAAGATGCGAGGCGTGTCAGGGCGACGGTACAATAACGATAGAGATGCACTTTTTGCCCGACGTTTACATTACCTGTGATGTCTGCAAGGGAAAAAGATACAACAGGGAAACCCTTGAGGTAAAATACAAGGGAAAAAATATTTTTGACGTTCTTGATATGACGGTAGACGAGGGACTTAAATTCTTTGAAAATATTCCGTCGATAAAAAGAAAACTTCAGACATTGAGCGAGGTCGGACTCGGGTATATAAAAATCGGGCAGTCATCGACAACACTGTCGGGCGGAGAAGCTCAGAGGGTGAAACTTGCTTCCGAACTTTCGAAAAGGGGAACGGAACGCACAATGTATATACTTGACGAACCTACGACGGGACTTCACAGCGCGGACGTTGAAAAACTTGTGGAAGTTTTGCAGAAACTTGTTGATTCCGGAAAAACGGTAGTTGTCATAGAACACAATCTGGACATGATAAAATGCGCGGATTTCGTTATTGATTTGGGACCCGAAGGAGGAGACGGCGGAGGCGAAATTGTTGCTATGGGAACTCCCGAAGAGGTTGCAAAATGCAAAAACTCTTATACCGGTATGTACCTTGCAAAGTTTTTTGAAAAATAAAATTTTAAAATCTTCCCGATTTTTAAATAAAACTACTTGAAAAATGGAAAAATTTTTCATATAATCAGAATAGATGAGAAGTTGAATTTTAAAACAAATATTTTATATATCAAAAGGAGGATTTACTATGAAATTAGGCGTACTTACAGTACCGCTTTCGGCAAAGCCGATAGAGGAGGTTCTGCAGTATCTTTCGGGACTCGGTGTGGAAGCCGTTGAAATCGGAGCGGGAATGTATACAAACGATGCCCATTCAAAACCGGCGCAGCTTTTGGCCGACAAGGAAAAACTTCGCGCATATAAACAGCTTTTCCCGAAATATAATATGATAATTTCTGCGCTTTCCGTACACGGAAACGGCGTATCTCCGAACAAGGATTTTGCAAAAGAATCCACTGAAAAGTTTGAGGATGCGTGCAGACTTGCAAATGAACTTGAAGTCGGAACGGTTATAACTTTCTCAGGCTGCCCCGGCGGATCTCCCGACGACAAAATGCCGAACTGGGTTACATGCGCATGGCCGCCGGAATATCTTGACGTTCTCAATTATCAGTGGAACGATGTTCTCATTCCTTACTGGACAAAGCAGGCGGAAGTTGCAAAAAAATACGGTGTAAGAATCGCTTTTGAACTTCACCCCGGTTTTTGCGTATACAATACCGAAACCATGCTTAAAATAAGAGAAGCGGTAGGACCTACGCTCGGAGCAAACGTTGACCCGTCGCACCTCTTGTGGCAGGGCATGGACCCTGTTCAGGTAATAAAAGAGTTAGGCCTTGCGGGCGCGCTCTTCCATTTCCATGCAAAAGACACGAAGGTAAACAAGCAAAATACTGAGATAAACGGCGTTCTCGATACAAAGCATTACAGCGATGAACTTCACCGTTCATGGGTATTCAGAACTCTCGGCTACGGATCAAACGAAACTGTTTGGAGAGATATTATTTCAATGCTTCAGCTTGTCGGATACGATCATGTTATAAGCATTGAACACGAAGACAGTTATATGACGAGCAAAGAGGGACTTGAAAAAGCAATCTCGTTCTTAAAATCAATAATAATTAAAGAAAATAAACCTTCGGGTATGTTCTGGGCATAATTTTGCTAAAAGGAAAGCACGGTATAAAAACCGTGCTTTTTTTATTTTTTATGACACTTGACAAAAATTAATTTTAGTGATACACTTGTATACAAGTATACAAGAATAAATATTTTCCGTAATATAATAAGGAAAATATAAATCAAGAGGTGAAGACGATGCTGGAAATATCAAACAAGACGAATTTACTCGAGCAAAAGTCATATAAATATACTTTGCAGGATATAGCGGAACCGAATTTATACAGAGATGTGTATAATTATGATGAAGTTCCGAAAATTGCATTCAATCACAGAAGAGTGCCTATGGGAATGCCGAAGGATATATGGATAACCGACACGTCGCTGCGCGACGGGCAGCAGTCGGTAGAGCCGTACAGCGTAAAGCAGATTGTGGATCTCTATAAGTTCATGTCAAGACTCGGCGGACCGTACGGAATAATAAGACAGACGGAGTTTTTCATATATAGCAAAAAAGACAGGGAAGCGCTTGAAAAATGCATGGAACTTGACCTGCCTTTTCCGGAAATTACGACATGGATAAGAGCCAGCAAAGAAGATTTCCATCTTGTAAAGGACCTCGGAATAAAGGAAACCGGAATTTTGGTTTCGTGCAGCGATTATCATATATTCAAAAAACTGAAAATGACGAGAAAACAGGCGCTCGAACATTATCTTGAAGCCGTAAGCGAAGCTTTTGAAGAGGGAGTAATCCCGAGATGCCATCTTGAGGATATTACAAGGGCGGATTTTTACGGTTTTGTGGTGCCTTTTGTGAACGAACTTATGAAATTGTCAAAGCAGGCGGGCATACCCGTGAAAATACGCGCCTGCGATACTATGGGGTACGGCGTTCCGTATACCGAGGTTGCGCTCCCGAGAAGCGTTGCCGGAATAATATACGGATTGCAGCATTATTCGGATGTGCCGAGCGAAAACCTTGAGTGGCACGGGCATAACGACTTTTATCATGCGGTGTCGAACGCTACGACGGCATGGCTTTACGGTGCTTCAGCCGTTAACTGCTCGCTGCTTGGAATAGGAGAACGGACCGGAAATATACCTCTTGAGGCAATGGTGTTTGAATATGCATCGCTCAGAGGTTCGCTTGACGGAATGGATCCCACGGTAATCACCGAAATTGCGCAGTATTTCAAAAATGAAATCGGATATAAAATACCTCCCATGACGCCTTTCGTAGGGAAAAACTTCAACATGACAAAGGCCGGAATACATGCGGACGGACTTTTGAAAGACGAAGAAATATACAATATATTCAATACGAAAAAATTGCTTAACAGACCCGCTTCCGTACAGATAAGCAAAACGTCAGGACTTGCGGGAATTGCGTACTGGATAAATCAAAATTACGGCCTTTCCGGAAGCGACGTTGTCGATAAGCGCGACGAACTTGTGCTTAAGGTTAAGGAATGGATTGACAAAGAGTATGAAGACGGACGTCAGACTGCTCTTTCGGCGGGCGAACTTGAAGAAAAGATCGAAAGCCTGTCGGGCGGCAGATTTAAAAGACTGTGAGGGTAGGAAAAATGTATCAGCAAAAAAGAATTTCACTTGCGGACCGCGTTTTTGAAAAACTTGAAAACGATATACTTACCGGCAAATATAAGTACGGCGAAATAATTACCGAAACGCGCCTTTCCGAAGAACTCGGAGTCAGCAGAACTCCGATAAGGGAAGCCATAAGAGAACTCGAACAGGAAAAAATCATAAGAGAAACCGGCAAAGGCATGATGGTAATCGGCATTACAAAGGAAAACCTTTCGGATATATATGAAATCCGTCTTCGCATAGAAGGACTTGCCGCAAAAAAGGCGGCGAAGAACATAAGCGAAGATGAAGTAAAAAGACTTTTGGAAATACTTGAACTTCAGGAATTTTATACTTCAAAGAAGGATTCCGATCATATAAAAGATACCGACAGCGATTTTCACAACATGATATATGACTGCTGCAAAAGCGAGATACTCAAAGACACGCTTCTTCCGCTTCACAGAAAAATCAAAAAATTCAGAAAAGCGTCTGTTGAAAGCGGAAACAGAGCCGCGGAGGCAGCGGGAGAACACAGAAAAATATTTGAAGCCATAAGTTCACACGACGGCGACCTTGCCGAAAAACTCATGACGGAACATATTAAAAACGCGCGTGACAATATACTTAAAAATGTAGGGGAATAAGACGGGAGGCAAAAAGAATGGGACTTACAATTGCTCAAAAGATAATAAAGGCACACCTTTTGGAAGGGGACATTACAAAAATAGGAAGCGATATTGCGCTTAAAATAGATCAGACTCTTACCCAGGACGCAACGGGAACAATGGCGTATCTTGAATTTGAAACTATGGGTATCGAAAGGGTAAAAACGGAACGTTCGGTAGCATATATAGACCACAACACCCTTCAGTCGGGTTTTGAAAATGCGGACGACCATATTTATATTCAAAGCGTTGCCAAAAAACACGGGATATATTTTTCAAGACCCGGCAACGGAATATGCCATCAGGTGCATCTTGAAAGATTCGGAAAACCCGGCAAGACTCTTATAGGTTCCGACAGCCATACGCCTACCGGCGGAGGACTCGGAATGCTTGCCTTCGGAGCCGGAGGACTTGACGTTGCGGTGGCAATGGGAGGCGGGGCATATCATATATCCATGCCGAAGATGTATAAAGTAAATCTTACGGGAAAACTTCCGGAATTTGTAACCGCAAAAGACGTAAGCCTTGAACTTTTAAGAATTCTTTCGGTAAAAGGCGGAGTCGGAGCAATTATCGAATGGGGCGGAGAGGGAATCAAAACTTTATCTGTTCCCGAAAGAGCAACCATTACAAATATGGGAACGGAACTCGGAGCCACAACTTCAATTTTCCCGTCGGATGAAATTACAAGACAGTTTTTAAAAGCGCAGTCAAGGGAAAATGATTTTACATACCTTGAAAGCGACGCCGACGCAGAATATGACAGAATAATAGATATTGACCTTTCAAAACTTGTTCCGCTTATAGCATGTCCGCACAGCCCCGACAATGTTGTGACCGTTGAAAGTCTTGAAGGAACAAAGGTTGACCAGGTCTGCATAGGTTCATGTACAAACTCTTCCCTTATGGACTTGTTAAAGACGGCGGCATTGCTTAAGGGCAAAACGATAAGCGAATCCGTAAGTGTTTCGGTATCCCCCGGATCAAAGCAGGTTCTTTCAATGCTTTCGCAGCTCGGCGCACTTACCGATATTCTGGCGTCAGGCGCAAGAGTTCTTGAATGCGCATGCGGACCGTGCATAGGCATGGGATTTTCGCCGAATTCCGCGGGAGTAAGCCTTAGAACGTTTAACAGGAATTTTGAAGGACGAAGCGGCACTGCCGACGCTAAAGTATATCTTGTATCGCCCGAAACCGCTGTTGCGGCGGCAATTACCGGATATATTACAGACCCGAGAAAACTCGGAAACATGCCGAAAATCGAAATTCCCGAAAAGTTTTTGATAAATGACAGCGCGGTAATAGAACCTGCAAGCGCGGAAGATGCGAAAAACATCGAAGTTAAAAGAGGACCTAATATAAAACCGTTCCCACAGAGTTTCAAAGCGGAAAATAAACTTACTCTGCCCCTCGTGCTTAAAGTCGGAGATAATATCACAACCGACCATATTATGCCGGCAGGCTCGAAAATTCTGCCGTACAGATCCAAC
The DNA here is from genome assembly GCA_934446095.1 of uncultured Eubacteriales bacterium. Taxonomy (GTDB): domain Bacteria; phylum Bacillota; class Clostridia; order Oscillospirales; family CAG-382; genus CAKSDR01. The sequence continues at coordinate 39,794 of CAKSDR010000006.1, forward strand.
ATTCCGCACCTTTCGCAGTACTGTTTCGGAGTATGCGACAAAACATTTCCGGAAAGAGCGAAAAAGGCCGGTCAGAGCATTGTTGTCGGCGGAACAAATTACGGGCAGGGTTCCTCAAGAGAACATGCCGCACTTGTTCCCCTTTATCTCGGCGTAAGATGCGTAATTGCCAAGAGTTTTGCAAGAATTCATGCCGCAAATCTTATAAATGCCGGAATTATGCCGCTTACTTTTGCAAACCCGGACGACTATGATAAAATAGAACAGGGAGATATTCTTACGATAGACAATATTTTTGAAGGTTTCGAATCCGGAAAACTTGAACTTTCCGATGAAACCAAAAATATTAAAATACCTCTTGAATGTTCTTTTACAAAAAGACAGATCGATATACTTAAAGCAGGAGATCTTCTGCAGTATACAAAAAACAACTGATATCTGCGCGGAGGTAGCATAAATGACAAACTATATAGATGAAGCATGCGGAAAATTCAGAAAACTGCTTGAAAGCCAAATCGAAAGATGCGGAAAAATGGAAAATGACACTGAAAAAACCGACTTTTCAAAAATAGATAAGATAAAAATCGGGCTCGTTGACGGCGACGGAATAGGTCCGGTTATTATGGAACAGGCAAAAAGACTTTTAAATTATATACTTAAAGAAGAAATTGCCGCAGGCAAAGCGGAACTTAAAGAAATTTCCGGACTTACTTTGGAAAACAGACTTGAGAAAAATGCGGCGGTTCCGGAAGAAGTGTTGTCGGAAATTAAAAAATGCCATGTGTTCTTAAAGGGCCCCACAACAACGCCGAAGGGCGGCAGCATGGAAAGCGCAAACGTTGCTTTAAGACGCGAGCTTGACCTTTACGCGAATGTAAGACCCATAAAGGTTCCCGAGAAAAACATAGACTGGATATTTTACAGAGAAAATACCGAGGGAGAATATGTACTCGGAAAAAGCGGAGTTGAAATTCCCGGCAAACTTGCTTTTGATTTTAAGGTGACGACAGACGCGGGCACAAGAAGAATTGCAAAAGCGGCGTTTGATTATGCAAAGGCTAACGGCAAAACAAATGTTGCAATAGTAACAAAAGCAAATATTATGAAAAAAACCGACGGAAAATTTTCTGCAATATGCCATGAGATTGCAAACAATTATCCCGGAATTTGCGCCGACGACTGGTATATTGACATTATGACGGCAAATCTTGTGAATGAAAATATGCAAAGCAAGTTTCAGGTGTTTGTGCTGCCGAATCTTTACGGCGACATAATTACTGACGAGGCGGCGCAGATTCAGGGCGGAGTCGGAACCGCCGGAAGCGCTAACATCGGCGACAGGTACGCGATGTTTGAAGCGATACACGGAAGCGCTCCGAGAATGGTTGAACTCGGAATTGAGCAGTATGCAAATCCGTCGAGCATATTCAAGGCTGCGGAGATGATGCTTCGCCACATAGGATTTTCAAGTAAAGCGGAAAAATTGTCCGAGGCTCTTGAAATATGCAATGAAAGAGAGAAAAAGGTTGTGGTAACGGGCGATGAGTCGGGCGCTACATGCGGTGAATTTGCCGATTACCTTATGGAAACCATAGAAAATCTGTAAAAATATAATAATTTTATCCCGGAACATGCCGGAAGCACATTTTTTGGCATGTTCCGGGGAAACACATTGCCATGCGCTGACGCAATGTGTATTTTTATTTGTGCGAAAACCTTTTCCGGGAGGACATATGGAAGAGATTAAAATATTATACGAGGACGAGTATTTGATTATATGCGTAAAGCCGCGCGCGGTTCTTTCCCAAAGGGACGAAAGCGGCGACCCTTGTATGACGGAATTGCTTGAAAAACTTTACTTGGAGCGCGGAAAAAGACAATATATAGGACTTGTACACAGGCTTGACAGAAACGTTTCCGGGGTTATGCTTTTTTCAAAAAGAAAGGATATTACGGGAAAACTTTCGGAACTTATAAAAAACCGTGACTTTACAAAGGAATATCTTGCAGTTGTGCAGGGGATATTTGAAGATAAGTCCGGAAGCATGGAAGACATATTGTTTTTTGACAGGTTTTCGTCAAAGACATTTGCGGTTGACAGGGAAAGAAAGGGAGCGAAAAAGGCAAGCCTTGATTTTTCTGTAATCGGGGAGATGCGCACGGATAAGGGAGATTTTTCTCTTGTAAAGGTAAGGCTTAACACGGGAAGAACTCATCAGATAAGAGCGCAGTTTTCAAAAAGGAACCATCCTATAGCCGGCGACGGGAAATACGGCAGCAAAATAAACTGCCAAATTGCCTTGTTCTCTTACAGGCTGAGTTTTATTCACCCCGTAACAAAGAAAACAGTCGATGTTTCGTATGCGCCGGACTTTGGCGATTTTCCGGTTCCGAATACAAAACCGTTTTCCGGACCTGCAAAAAATTAAGGCATATTGTTTTATCCTCCGGCATAATCATATACAAAAGAAAAAAGTTTGCAAATACGGAGGAAATAAAATGGCGTCAGCAAATATATACAAGGATATTGCGACAAGGACCGGAGGAGATATTTATATTGGAGTGGTAGGACCTGTCAGAACAGGAAAATCAACTTTTATAAAAAAGTTTATGGAAACTCTGGTGCTTCCGAATATGAACAGCGATTATACAAGGCAGCGCGCGCAGGATGAAATGCCTCAAAGCGCCCAGGGCAAAACCGTTATGACAACGGAACCTAAATTTATTCCTGATACGGCGGTCAATATTTCGCTTGACGGAAACGTTGAAATGAAAGTTAAAATGATTGACTGCGTCGGGTATATAGTACCCGGAGCCATAGGTCATGTGGAAGAAGGAAAACCGAGAATGGTAATGACTCCATGGGACGACCATGAAATGCCTTTTGAAAGGGCGGCGGAAATCGGAACTCAAAAGGTAATAAAGGAACATTCCACGATAGGATTTCTTGTAACAACCGACGGAACGTTGGGGGATATCGACAGGGAAAGTTATGTTGACGCTGAAAGAAGAGTGGTAAACGAACTTAAATCCATAAACAAACCGTTTGTTATTATTTTAAATTCCGCAAATCCGAATTCCGAAAAAGCAATAGCGCTTGCGCTTAAAATGGAAGATGAGTACAATGTAAAAGTAGCGCTCGTAAATTGTCTGGAACTTACAAGCGACGATATTAAAAACATGCTCGAACTTGTGCTGTTTGAATTCCCGATAAAAGAAATCGGAGTCAGCGTTCCGACATGGATTGAAAAACTGCCCGATGACCACGACCTTAAAGTTCAGGTGTATGACAAAATCACAGACGCTGCGGCAGGTGTTTCAAGCGTAAGTGACGCAAAAAGCGTATTTTCAAAAAAAATCGACAATGATTACGGATTCGATGTCAATGTTAAGAACATTGATTTGTCTACCGGAAAAGTAACTCTCGGAGTTTCCGCTCCTGAAGAACTGTTTTACAATGTGCTCGGCGAGGAAACCGGCTTTGAAATTGACGGCAAGGACGCCCTTATCAGCATAATGGCGGAACTTTCTAAGGTTAAGAAGGATTACGATAAAATATCCGAGGCGATAAGACAGGTAAATGAAACCGGATACGGAATTGTGACTCCCGGTATTGACGACCTGACTCTTGAAGAGCCGGAAATAGTAAGACAGCCCGGCGGATACGGCGTAAAACTCCGCGCGTCGGCGCCTTCCATACATATGATAAAAGCCGATATAAAAACGGAAGATTCAATATACAAAATGAAAAAAGAAGCAGCGGTTCTTTATTAAAACGCGATCCGGAAAACCGGATTTTTTTATTTTTGCCGAAAAAAAGGCATTTTATTTTTTTGCTGTCGAAATTTGCATTTTTTTACAGAAAAAAAGATTTTACAAGTCTTCATAATTGCCGTGCGGACTTTTCGGATGTCTTGACAAAGGATAGTTTTAATGATAAAATAAAATTATATAAATATGCTGATTGCCGGCATGCAAAATAGGATTTATTTTAAAAAGCAAGAAGGGTTTTCAGATGAATTATTTGATAGTTGTTGCTCATCCGGATGATGAGGTTTTGGGAGCAGGAGCTCTTATACATAAAATGTCTTCGGGAAATAACATTAATGTGTGCATTATGTGCACGGAGGCAAAAGCGCGCGCATTCAGACCGGAAGACAATGAACTCATGGAAGATCTTGACTCAAGTTCGGACTTTTTGGGAGTAACCCGGAAATTCGAGGGATCTTTTCCGAATATAGAAATGAATAACGTTCCGCATTTGGAACTCGTTCAGTTTATTGAAAAAGCAATAACAGCGTCGGAACCGGATATTATTATAACGCATCACCCGTCCGATACAAATAATGACCATATGCATACATCTCTTGCCTGCCAGGCTGCGATTCGGCTGTTTCAGCGGAGAAGCGACATAAAGCCGCTTTCGGAGTTTTGGTATATGGAGGTGCCGTCTTCGACGGAATGGTCTGTAAATACCTCCATGAACCGCTTTTTGCCTAATGTTTTTGTTCAGGTGGGCAGAAATGGTATTGAAGCGAAAATAAAGGCACTGTCAATGTACAGGGGTGTAATGCGCGATTATCCGCACCCGAGGAGCGCACAGGCAATAGAAGGGCTTGCATTATACAGAGGTTCCCAGTCCGGCTGCGATTATGCAGAGGCGTTTGAATGCGCACTGAGGAGACTGTGATATGTATAAAATTATAAAAAGAATATTTGATTTTTCTGCGGCGCTTATAGCACTTTTTGTCACAAGTCCCATATGGCTTATAACAATTATAGGAATAGAACTTTCTGACCCGGGTCCGGTGTTTTACAGGGCAAGGCGGATAGGATATATGGGACGTGAATTTTGCATGTATAAATTCCGCAGCATGCGGGTTCCGCGCAAAAAGAGCGAAGAAAGCGAAGCAAGTTTTAAAGCTGACACAAACAGAATTTTTCCGTTTGGAGCAGTTATCAGAAAATTGAAAATTGATGAACTGCCGCAGCTTTTAAATGTAATATCAGGTTCAATGGCTGTTGTGGGACCGAGGCCTGCCGCAAAAGACCAGGTTTGCATTATGCGCGCGGGTAAATATGAGATTGCAAATACTGTAAAACCCGGGCTTACGGGACCTGCGGCAATTTATGATTACATATACGGGGATTCGGTTGAAGATGCGCAGGACTATGAAAAACTGGTTTTACCTGCAAGACTTGAACTTGAGGCATATTATCCGCCTCATATGAGCGCGGGATACGACCTTAAAATGATTTGGTGGACGGTGGTTTGCATTTTTTCTTCGGTTTTCGGTAAAGAACCGAAGAAGATACTCTGCGAACTTTTGTCGGCTGTTGGTAATATAGAAACTGACCGTGCGGAGGCATATGCGAATGAGCATTGATACAGTTGATTTTAAAAATATAAGAGTGCTGGTTCTCGAGGGATATACAAGGCAGAGCCTGCCGATAATTTATTCGCTTCGCAAACTCGGGTGCCATGTGTCAGCACTGTGCGGATCAAAACTTGACGTTGCATATGTGTCGAGAAAAACAAGCAATAAAATTCTCGGAGTTTGCGACAGAACAGATCCTGACGGAACAGCAGAGCAGGTAAGAAAACTTCTTAAAAGCGGAAAATTTGACGTTGTTATTCCGACGGCCGATTTTTCCGCAAAACTTCTTTCCGATAACCTTGAAGAATTCAAAAAGTATGCAAAAATAATGTCTAATACAAAAGAAGTGTATGGCATTGCCGGAGATAAGGTTGAAACCATGCGCGTCTGCATGGAAAACGATATACCGTGTCCGAAGACTCTGCTCGGTATTACCGATATTGACGAAGTTCTTGATTCGGATATTGCATATCCGATTGTTGTAAAACCGCGCGTCGGATATGGCGCTATTGGTTTTAAAAAAATATCGTCAAGAGAAAAACTTGAAGAACTTTTTAAAGACGGAGAACATAATCCGTCGGAATATGTTTTTCAGGAATATATTCCGCAGACAGGACTTCAGTATGAGTGCGCGATGTTTGTGGATAACGAAAACGAAGTCAAAACATCTCTTGTATTCAGCAAAAACAGATGGTTTCCGGTGGACGGTGGGTCAAGTACCCTCAACATAACCGTAGAACGTCCGGATATAGTTGAGAGCTGCACAAAATTGTTAAAACTTATAAATTGGCGCGGCCCTGCGGATATTGATCTCATTCAGGATGAACGCGACGGAAAAGCAAAGATAATGGAAATAAATCCGAGAGTTTCCGGAAGCGTTAAAATAGCGTTCGTTTCGGGCGTTGATCAGGCAAGACAAATGATTGAGTTGCTTTATGGCAAAAATGTCACAAAATATGAAAAATACAAAATAGGTCAAAGACTCAGATGTTCTCAGACGGATCTTTTGTGGTTTTTGAAATCAAAGGACAGATTTTCGTCAAAGCCGTCATGGTTTAGCCTTAAGAACACAAAAGACCAGATTTTCAGTTTATCCGATCCGTTGCCGTGGTTTGCTTTTTCATTGTCAGGAGTGCTTAAGTACAGAAAAGAAATGGAAAAAAGAAAATAAATTCGGATATATTTCGGGCACAAATTAAATATTTTCTAACTGGAGATAACAAATGATTAATTTATTGATTGTCGGTTCTAATAGTTTTGTCGGAAGTTCCGTTGAAAACTGGTTTTGCAGCGAACACCCCGGCGAATACGATATTGATACGGTCGATGCAAAAGACGGCGCATGGAAATCCGCGGATTTTTCAAAATATGATGTTGTTTTCCAAGTTGCCGGGATTGCTCATGTAAAAAAAGAAACGCCTGAAATGAAGGATCTGTTTTTCGGAATAAATGCCGACATGACCGAAGAAATCGCTAAAGAGGCAAAAAAAGCAGGAGTTAAACAATATATCTTTATGAGTACAAAGGGTGTATACTCATGGCACGTTCCTTATATTGATGAAAATACTGTTCCCGCACCGCCGCAATTGTACGGCAAAAGCAAACTTGAAGGAGAAAAAAGGCTTTTGAAACTGCAGTCGCAGGACTTTAAAACGGCTCTTTTGAGGGTACCTTCAATTTATGGCTACAAGGCAGCGGGAGCTTTTTACAGATTGCTTCTGGCAACCGAAAAATTTTTTGTTTTTCCTGCATATAAAAACAGAATGAGTTTAATATATATAGATAATTTTTGCGAGTTTGTGCACCTTGTAATACAACGCGGACTTGACGGCGTTCTTGTTCCGCAGGATGCGGAATATGTATGTACAAGCGATATTGTAAAATATGCCGCAAAGGCAAGGGGACAATTTTTGCTGCTTGATTATATTTCGTGGCCGTTTATCGCGCTTGGTATAAAATTGTCAAAAACGGTTGACAGAGTGTTTGGCGATACGGTTTTTAAACACGATTTCAGCATGAAAGATTCGGATTATAATGTTAAAACTCTCGAACAGGCTATAAAAGATATAATTTCAATCGAAAAAAACAAAAAATAATTTGACGGGTGGGAAGTTTATGCCAAATCCGATAAGGGTATTGAATGTAGTCGGAAGAATGGGACAAGGCGGAATAGAATCGCTTATAATGAATATTTACAGAAATATTGACCGCGACGCCGTACAATTTGATTTTTTATGCCACGAGGGACTCGGGGGATGTTACGAGGAAGAAATAAAAAGCCTCGGCGGCAGACTTTTTGAAATGCCGAAACTGAGAGCAAATCCTGATGAGGGCGGCAGCAAAACATATTATTATAAACTTTTTGAATATATCGGGGCACTGAAAAAGTTTTTTAAAACTCATCCTGAATATCATGTTATTCACGGGCATATGACAAATACCGCGGCAATATATATGCCGATTGCAAAAAAGTATGGCAAGGTTACTTGTTGCATCGCCCACAGTCATCTGACGCAGGCTCGCCCGGGACTTTCGGGAAAGATTACGGATATCCTGCACAAGCCCATGCTTAAGGTTGCAACTGATTTTTTTGCATGCTCAAAGGAGGCTGCCCGCTGGATATATCCTCAGGAACTTATCGATAGCGGAAAAGTGAAAATCATAAAAAACGGAGTAGATCCAAAACGGTTTTATTACGATGTTCAAAAATCAATTGAAGTAAAAAAAGATCTCGGACTTGAAGATAAATTTGTTATCGGAAACGTGGCGCGCTTTAAAACCGAAAAAAATCATACATTTATGATAGATATTATGGAGAATGTCGCGAAAATTATTCCGAATGCGGTTTTAATGCTTATAGGCGACGGAGAACTGAGAACCGAAACCGAGGAAAAGGTTAAAAGACTTGGGCTTGAAAACAAGGTGATTTTTATGGGCATACGGTCAGATGTTCAAAAACTTATGCTCGGAATGGATTTGTTTTTGCTTCCGTCACTGTATGAAGGATTGCCGGTTGTCGGAGTCGAGGCGCAGGCAGCGGGACTTCCTGTTGTTACAAGCACCGGCGTTACAAGCGAAACCGATATTACCGGGAATGTTACATTTCTTGATCTCGATAAAGGTCCGGGCGTGTGGGCGGAGAACATAAAAAATATATCTGAACGCTTTGTAAGGCGTGATATGACTGATTATATCCGCAAAAACGGATATGACATTACGGAAACTGCAAAGCAGCTGCAGGATTTTTATATAAAGAAACATAACGAGATTTAAAAAGAGGAAATATTGGAGAATTTTTTATGAGCAGACCAAAAGTGATTCTTTTAACTAATCGGTTTCCCTACGGAATAGTTGAAACTTTTATTGAGGCGGAAATGCGCGCAGTACCTAACGGTATTGACCTTGAAATATTCCCAACTCAAAGACATAATAAAAACGATACTGCGAGAAGCATTCCCGATGGTATAATTGTAAATAACGGGATTACCGATGCAAAATCATTTGATAAAATCTGCTCTGCAATAAAGGCAATTTTTGATTCCTGCCTGTGGAAAGAATTGCGGGAGCGCAGAAAAAGCAAATATGAAAAGCGCAGTTTAAAGTTGCTTTTCGGCTTTTTTGCAAGAGCGCATCTTATTGCCCGAATGGTTGAAAAATCGTATGGGAAACTGCTTTTAGAAAAACAGGCGGTTTTATATTCTTATTGGTTTTTGGAACAGGCATATGCAGCGGCACGCCTTTCAAAAAAGTATAGCTGTAAGTCATATACAAGGGCGCACGGCACAGATTTATGGGACGGAAACTGCGTATATGGAAAAGTTCCGGGAAGACAAAAGGCGCTGGGCTTTCTCGACGGAGTTTTTGTATGCAGTAAACGCGGTGCGGAATATTTAAAAGAAAAATTTCCGGAATACAGGGATAAGATAAGTTACAGTTATCTTGGAACCGAAGATTATTCGGAAAACAAGGAAAAAGAAGACGAAGTGTTTACGGTGCTCAGCTGTTCGAGAACAACTCCCGTAAAGCGTGTACTCAGAATTGCGGACGCGCTTTCTATGATAGATGAAATTCCGATAAGGTGGATTCACATAGGAGACGGTCCGGAACAGGAAAAAGTAAAAGAACATGTAAAAAAACTGCCTTCCAATATTACTGCAGAGTTTT
>CAKSDR010000007.1 GCA_934446095.1 uncultured Eubacteriales bacterium
GTATTTAAATGTATCGCAAATAGTTTTATTGACCGCAGCGCGCATCAAAAACTGCTTTTTCGGCACTTCAGAATTCGCATGAAAAATCGCACTGCATGACCCCTGTTTTTTTAAATTTTAATAAGGACAAAAATATATAAAATTACAAGCCCTTGCAGAATATTATTCAAATCTTATGGATATGTTTTCAAAGTCCGGTATCACTTTATAACCGTTTTCGGTTTTCTCAAGCGAAGCGCCCTCAAACACCATTTTGTAATTTGTTCCCCTGTGCGAAAAGTTTACACAGGAGCCCTGTACAGAGATATCTGTGCTGCCGTACGTATCAGTATTTTCAATAACGTCTGATTTTGAAATATCATCATATATAGATATCTCGGCTTCAACGTCGCATCCTCTTTCGAAATGCATTGCAACGCCTTTGGGAACTGAAATATTTATTTTATCTTCAAGAAATTCAACGCGGATATTTCCTTCTTTGCAGTCTGCCGATACATAAAGATTTCCATTTTTGCCTTCAACCTTATAATTTTCAGATATAGTATCGAAAAACAGTCCGCATCTTACGTCTTTTGAGCTCCAGACTCTTCCGTCAACAACCGGAAGATTGTCAAAAACCACATTTTTCGTAAGGCAAGGTTTGTCGTAATGGTGTTCTTTGTATTTTTCATCAAATTTAAAAATATCGCGGAAATAAAGTTTGTCTTTTTCAAGGAAAAGACTTGCCCTGTAATTTTTGCTGCTGTACCAAGCGTTCTTATAACCGTTGCCGCTCCAGTCATCCTCGGCAACAAGCGCCGTTGCCGGAGTTGACGCATAATTTTCGGAAAACCATCTTCCCGTGTCACACATCTTAAGAATTGAAATCTTGCCTTGTTTTTCGTACTCTTTTGCAAGTTCCAGTTGCATATAAAGACCTTTTTCGACATTTTCCATAGGAAAACCGTTTTCCTGTCCTGTCTGCATATATGCATTCGAAAGACATTCGTTGTCAAAATAGCATTTAAAATACCATTCTACAGCCTCTCTGTCATGTCCTGCGGGCCATGTCGGCTCTATTGTAGCGCAAATCTGGTCGGGAAGTCTCATGTCATCGTAAAGTTTTTCTCCGTAACCGTAAATCGGATCTATGCCTAAAAGTTTTACCAGAGGGACATTTATCTGATTTTCTTTCGTTGAAGCGGGGCAAAGCATGTTGTATTTCGAAGGATAATAAGGCTGGTTGTAATATCCTCCCCAAACCGTATACGCGTCAACGCCGAACTGCTCGCGGCAAACGCCGAATATTTTTACGCTCTTATATTTCTTGCTTATGTATTCCATGGTATATGCGTCAATCATCCATGAACAAACCGTTTCCGGGAAAAATCCGAAAATTCTATTGAATTCTTCCATTACGCAGTCTATGATTTTTTCTTTCTGACTGTTGGTATATGCCATTATAAATCCGGGATTGACATACCAGTCCCAATCCCATCCCGGTCTGCCTCTCCATTCTATACCTACCCTTTCAACAAGAGGGCGGCACAATTCGAGCCATACACCTATTTCCATTTTTTCGTCTTTTTCACGAAGGAAAAGCTGCTGAAATCTTTCATCTGTAAAAGTGTCGTATTGAAGGAGAAAAGTATTGTCAACATTATAATCCTTCATCATTTTTATTCTTCTGACAACAGGCGTATACATGTCATAGTCAGGCATTCTCGGATCTTTCAGTCTTACAAAATTCATAAAATTCAAAATTTTATTCTTCATATTTTCCTCCTTAAACAGAAAACGACAATATTATTCCGACTAAAATTATATCAGCCGGAAAACCCCTTGTCAATACAAAAATCCTCCGAAAACGAAAAATCTCTTGCTATTGCGAACTTTACGTTGTATAATATCGAGTACCGAAGTATTTTTATCGCTTTGTGAGGAAAAATTATGTCAAAAAAAGTCAAAAGCATTATTTGTATAATAATTGCAGCAGTATCATGGGGCCTTTTCCCATCGCTGAACAGAATTCTTTATTCTTACGGGTACAGCGTAATTCAGGTCACTGCCGCAATGGCGTTTGTTGCCGCGGCGGTTTACCTTGTGTGGGGGATTGCAAAAGGCGTTTTCAAAGGGATCAGATTTTCCGACTGCGTATTTTTTCTTTTCTACGGATGCGCCGCAGTATTATCTACATATGTATTTTATTCGCTTGCGATAAAGGAAATTTCACCTCCGATGGCATCTGTGCTTTTGTATACGGCCCCCGCGTTTGTTATCATTTTTTCCGCAGTTATCTACAAAGAACCAATAACAAAAATAAAATTCACCGCACTCTTAATGACACTTGCGGGAAGTTGCCTTACGGTTAAAATTTACGATTTTGAATCTTTAAAAGTTTCTTTTACCGGAATAATTTTCGGTCTTTTGTCAGGAATCGGATATTCAATGCTTACCGTTATAGGAAAATACGCGGTAAAAAAATACAGTCCGCTTCAGAATACTTTTATTCCCGCATATGCGGTAGCCATAGTTTTAATTTTTATATGTCCGCCGTCGAAAATCAATATCAGTTTCGATATAAGCCTTGCCTGCCTTATAGGTACCGGAATTTTCGGCAGCGTAATTCCTTATTTCTTCTATCTTCGAGGCCTTGACATGGGAATAGACGGTGCAAATGCCAGTCTTCTTTCAAACATCGAACCGCTTGTCGCGGTTTTATGCGGCGTGATTTTCTTCAAAGATACGCTTTCCGCACTGCAGATTGCAGGAATAGCGATAACTCTTTCAGGCGCGGTTTTCCCGAATATTGCACCATCAATTCTGAACCTAAAAGAAAAGACCGAAATTTGATTTTCGGTCTTTTTTCATATTTTTTACATTGATTTATATTTTTTTGTCTGATATAATAATTTTAAACAGAAAAAATTACGGGGAGGTTAATTTATGTCTAAAAATAAAGTTTACGGCAAAAAAATAAGATTTTTATTCTTTATTTTTATATTTGCGGTTTGTATCGTGCTTTATTTCGGAAGACTTATCTCCCTGCAGATTGCAAATAATCAATATTATACGGAACTTGCAACCCCAAAAAATGTAAAAACCGGTATTATCGAAACCTCGCGCGGAGAGATATGCGACAGAAACGGGACTGTACTTGTCACAAATAAACTTTCATATGACCTTACACTCAACCGCACCTCTCTTCCGTCAAAAAGGGAAAATGAAGTAATTCTTAACCTCGTACAGCTTCTTGAAAATTACGGCATGCCGTTTCACGATGCACTTGCGCTCGAAGATTCCTTTCCGTACGGAACGGTGCCGTTTGACGATATAAAAACCGAAAGACTTTATAAAAATTTTGTAAAAACTTCCGAATTTTCCGAAGAACAGCTTTCGGACTTATATAATAGTCTTTTAAAAAGATATAACATATCTTCAACAATTGGAGAAACCGCGTCAGATGATGAAATAAGGAAGGTTGTGGGTATAAGGTACACACTTGAAGCAAATGATTTCGGAATATATAACCCCTTTACCCTTTTTCATAACATTGATGTTAATTTTCAAAGTGCCGTGTCAGAAAATATATATACAATGCCGGGAGTGGAAATCTCTGTTTCAGGCGAAAGATATTACAATTACGGCAGTCTTGCGGCTCATATTCTCGGAAGGATAGGCGCTATCGGACCCGATGAAGTAGATACATACCTTGAAAAAGGGTATTCTCTTGACGCTCTCATAGGAAAAAGCGGCGCCGAAAGCGCATTTGAGGAATATCTTCACGGAGAAGACGGAATAGTTAAAATCGAGTACGATTCCAATACCGAGCAAATCTTAAATAAAACCATTTCAAAACAACCTAAAAATGGTCTTACAGTTTTTCTGACAATAAACTCAGGACTGCAAAGCGCTCTTGAAAGTTCTTTATCAGACATAATTTCTTCGGTAAAGGCGCGCGCCGTTCAAAACGGCAGCACAGTTAATGTTTCGGGAGCAGCCGTTGTGCAAAACCCAAACACCGGAGAGATATACGCAATTGCAAATTTCCCGACTTATGACCAGAATACTTATTCCGATATGCTGCCGGAACTGCTTTCAGACCCCGGAAAACCGCTTTTGAACCGCGCCACAAACGGCATATATCCGCCCGGTTCAACGTTTAAGATTGCCACTGCTTCCGCGGCACTTGCAAACGGCGTTATTGACGAAAACACTTCGTTTTACGATAAGGGTATATACACGGAATATGAAACGTACCAGCCGAAATGCTGGATTTTCGGAAAAACCGGAAGAGGACACGGCTGGCAAAATGTAACCCAGGCAATTGAAAATTCATGCAACTACTTCTTTTTCGAGGTCGGAAAGAGAATGGGTATACGGACTCTCAACGAGCATGCAAGAAAACTCGGACTCGGTTCCAAGACCGGAATCGAAACCGGAGAGGCGCAAGGAATTCTTGCAAGTCCGGAATACCGCGCTTCAATAGGCGAAGTGTGGAATCCCGGAGATGTCCTCCAGGCATCTATCGGTCAGTCCGACAACGCCTTTACTCCCATTCAGCTTTCTTCTTTCTTTTCGACTGTTGTAAACGGCGGCACAAGATACAAAACGCATATTTTAAAATCCATAAACGAATTTCATTCCGACGAACCTATATATACTTACAAGCCTGTCGTGCTTGACAAAATTTCAATTTCCGAGAAAAATCTGTCTCTTTTAAAGAGGGGCATGAAATCGGTTGTCGAAGACGGTACCGCAGCCTCCGTGTTCGTAAATTACCCTTATTCCGTAGGAGGAAAAACAGGTACGGCGCAAACAGGCGCCGGAGATGACAACGCAGTTTTTGCAGGTTTCGCACCGTTTGATGAACCCAAAATTGTAGTTTCCGTTATAATTGAAAACGGTTCTTACAGCACTACTGCCGCAACTGTTGCAAAAAGTGTGTTTGATTATTACTTCCAGCATATAGATGAATTTAATTAAAAAGGAGGTCTTTATTCCATGCGGAACATATTGAAAAAAGGCAATGACATTTTGCCGGAAAATAAAACTTTTTCCGATACTGCGTCAAGTATCCACAGCAAAAGACTTTCCTTCAAAGATAAAATAAAATCTCTTTCTTTCGGGAAAGAGATTATTATATTTTTAATTCTGGTCTTTCTTTTCCTTGCAACATACCTTTCAAGCGTTCTGATTTCAGGCGGCGCGGATTTTCTTTTCAGGTATGTAAGCGCTCCCGTAAATTCCGCACTGTGCGCCGTTACTTCATTTGTTCCTTTCTCACTTTCGGAAACGCTTACTTTCACAGCAATACTCCTTGTATTCTCTTCCCTTGTATGCAATATACTCCTGTTCTTTGTCAAAAGTGATTTTCTTGATGATTTCTGTTCTGTCAGTATGAAAACAGCCCTGTATCTTCTATACTTTTTTATATTTTGCTACATTGCGGTTTGCATTCCGTGCAACCACAAAACGACGCTTTCGGATAACCTTTCAATGAGCAACAGTTACACTTCATACGAAAATATATACGAATGTTTTAAAAAAGTTTCGGCGGAGCTTTCGGATATCGCAGCCGACAGCAGTTTTACATACGACAAAAACGAGCATTCATGTATGCCGATGTCTTTTTCAGACATGGACAGTGAAATAAACAAAGTTTTTGCGCGCGAAAAAAATAAATATCCGTTTCTTTCAAATACTTTTTCAAAGTCGAAAAAAGCAGTGTTTTCAAACCTTATGACGCGAGTCAATATCTCGGGCATATATTCGCCGTTCACCGGAGAGGCAAATATAAATATCCAATATCCGGATTTCGTGAAGGTATTTTCGACAGCCCATGAAAAGGCGCATCAGAAAGGGCTTTTGCGTGAAGACGACGCAAATTTCATGGCGTTTTTGGTTTTGTATGAAAGCGATAACACCTACTTCAGATACAGCGCCCTTATGACTCTTTATAATTACTTATTCAGCGCGGTATATGACGAAAACCCCGCCGACGCCGCAGAAATTTTTGCGCAGACAAATCCCAATATAAAAATCGAAATGATATCCTACTCAAACTTCTTTATCCCATACAGGAATACCGCCGTTTCAAATGTATCCTCATCCCTCAGCAACGTTTCTCTTAAAGCAAAAGGCCCGTCTGACGGCTTTAAAACATATAACAATATAATATATCTTGCGTCGGAATATTTGCTTCAAAAATAATAAAAGCGGACGGTCTTTTTAACCGTCCGTTTTTATTTATGCATTTTTTTCTTTTAACTGTTCCAGCACAGAAACAAGTTTTTTGGGCAGCGGAAGCCCGCACGCGCCCGCATTTTCAATTATTGAAAGTCCCTCGGACGCAATATAATATCCTGCCGTTATCGAACGGATGCATTCTCCGTCCGGCATTATTATTTTATCTGCGACTGAGGCAAGCGCTATTATCACAAAAATCATAAGTTTCTTTATTCCGCCGCGAAACATTATACGGCTGTCTATGCCGCCTTTATTCGTTTTTTCGGATTTTAAAAGAACCGCCTTTAATATTCCTGTTATGAAATCAAGAACTATAAGCACTATAAGGGTTGACAACCATGCGTCCCAACCTCCGAGTAACTGCGCTACAGCCCCGGATATTACTCCGAAAGCCATTTTAATACCTGTTATAATATTATCCATTTTTATTTTCCTTTCTGATATATTGTATTTGGCTTTCCCCGTTATTCTTATATATTTTTAAAGACACTTATTTTGGGCAAAATATCATATTTTCTCTTGCCTTATTTATATTCACCCCGTTGTCTTTATATTCCGAACAAGTGTTCGTTGCAATGCTCATAAAAAACACCGCACTGCGATGTTCTTTATGTATATATTATACCACAAAACCGCGGTTTTGTAAATAGTTTTAAAGAATTTTTATTGCCGCGCACGACATATCGTCTTCTCTTATATTCATTTTACCCGCTTTATTTATTATTCTGTTTGCAAGTCTTGCCGGATTGTCCTCATTTTCAAAAGCAAGCATTTCACAAAGCCATGCATTTTCATCAAACGTTTGTATGATTCCGTCGGAAAGCATTAAAATCATGTCCCCCGACTGAAGAGAAAACCGCGTATTTTCTGCCGAAAAACCCTGAATTATTCCTGCCGGAGGCGTTGACGAGGCGATTTTATAAAGTTTTGTACTTCTTACGATATATGCGGGAGCAGCACCTGCTTTAATAAAAGAAGCTTCTCCCGTAAGAAGATCTATTTCAAGAAGGTCAACCGTTGCAAAACACTCGTCGTTTTTTGAGAGCAAAAGATTATTCAAAAGTTCGAGCGTTACCGCCTTATGAGTGCCCGTTGTAAGCAGTTTTTCAATGAAAACCGATGTCAGTCTTGAAGTAAGCGCCGCCTGCCGTCCGCTTCCCATTCCGTCGGATATTAACGCGTAAAAATAATCTTCGTCATTTTCAAAAAACGTGACGCTGTCCCCATTCACCTCGTTCATTCCCTTGGCGCGTGCAGACTGGGAATACTCAAGCCTTATTTTTCTTTTCCTTGACAGTATCATTGTAAATCCGCCGGGATCGTTTATAAATTCAGGTTCAGACAATAATATCCCGCATTTTTCGGACATGTATTTTGACAATTGTCCCGAAGTAAATTTTATGCTTTCCGGAAGTATATTATATACTTCAATTCTTTTATTTCTTTTTCCGAAAGCGCACAAACCCGAATATTTTATGTCTATTTCCCTAAGCGCGCTGTCCGCCGCTTTTGTAAGTTCCCGGTCTTTCTCCATGTCTTTTTTTGATTTTTGAGATGTATACTTTATTATTCTTGCCATAGCACTGTACTCCGATGCAAGTATTTCAGTTTTGTTGTTCTTGAAATTTTCACTGATCATTTCGCAGTATAAAGAATTTACCTGTTCGACAATAGAATCTATTTTCACGCAGCCATTTGAAAAATTATCCGGCAAATCGCTTTTCTTAACGCCGCCCGATATCAGTTTATTATAAATTATTTCATCGGTAAAATTTTTTTCAAATATTTTTTTCCTGTAACACATCTGCTGCATAGAACATTTTCCGCAGCATTGTCTGCACACATTTTCTATCATTCTTTCGATTTCGTTTTTTTCAGGGTACTTTAATCTTTCGGAAACTTTGAAAAAAATATCGGATAAATTTGAAAATGCCCCCGACAGTTCTTCAAGATCCCTGTTCAGATCGTTTTTGCATGAATATTTATAATACGCGTCGTTATAAAAACCGAAACTTAAAATTCTCTGAGGCACAAATTTATTTAATGGTATATATATCATTGACGCTGCAATAAGATCAGAAACAATGTCCTTTACGGGATCAAGCCCTGCAATATATACCGTAACCGCAAGCCCTGTTATGTTAAACAATGCGACAGGTATTGCAATTCCCCTTTTCCTGAATATTCCGGCTGCCATACCCGAAAGTCCGAGCAGCGGTGCGAATATCAATAAGTTTCCGCATGCAATACCGCAGAGAAGACCGGCACCCGCCCCGTAAAGCGGACCGTATGACTGAGCAAAAAACAATACCGTAACCGCAGATATTATGAAAGATACCGAATATGTTCCTATTAAAACATTGCTCTGGGAATATATTATTAAAAATATGGCGGCGCATACGGAAATTTCATAATATGTTCTCATGTCTTCGTCTTTGGAATTTTTATTCTTTATATTAAGTCCGCACAAAAGTCCGGTTATGATTACACATGACACAATGAACAGCAGCGATGTAATTCCCCTGTTAATCGCATCCGCGGCGGACGGCTTGTCCGATGGAAAAACACCGGTTGCAAGGAAATTTGCAACTCCGAAAAAAGATGAAAAAATGAGCGCGGATATTATTTTTCTCTTTGTTTTTTCATCATATCGCCAGTTTGTTAAAAAACCCCTTGCCGTAAGTATTAAAATATTAAACGCAAGATATGCCGCCGAAAGCGAAGAATACCCAAAGCAGGAAAGGCACGCCCCTATACATACAAAAAACGAATTTCTTCCGGAGGCGCACAGATACGCGCATGCTGCCGGATGTATCCCCATCGGAATCGTTATTGTGCCGAACAGGTATGAGAAAAAAACAGTAAGTATCGCCTTTACTGCAGTAATTAAAAAAAGAACCGCCCTCGTTTTTCTTTCTCTGCCGCCCAAAACTTTGGTTTTGTAATTTTCCTGCGGGTGATATTGAAATACGCTTCCAAAAAATTTATACAATCCCTTGTTTCTTATTGCAAATATTTTTTCTTCCCGCGCCTTTTCCCATATTTTTTGCATATATAACATTCCTCTCATAAATGATATGTGGTATGTTTTGCCATTTATGGTTATTTATGTTATTATTTTACTACAGGAAACGTAATTTTTTTGTCGAAGTATGATATTACCGTAATTTTTTTAAAAAGAACAAAAAAAACAGTTTGTGCACATGCACAAACTGTTTTTATTAACTGATTTTCAGCATAAAATCCAAGCAATACTTATCAAAAGATAAAATCTATCTTTCAATCGATTATTTATATTTACGCTTGCGAGCAGCCTCGGATTTTTTCTTCCTTTTCACGCTCGGTTTTTCATAATGTTCTCTTTTACGAAGTTCTGTAAGTACTCCGCTTCTTGCACACTGTCTTTTAAATCTGCGAAGTGCGCTGTCAAGACTTTCATTATCCTTAATCTTTACTTCTGCCATTGTTTTCCCTCCCTCCGCGTGGGCAAAGAGATAATTTCCATACTATCTAGTATTATATATCATAAAACAAGTAATGTCAATAACTTTTTAAAATTTATTTTTTTAAAAAGTTTTTATTTTTTTAATTATCGTGCAAATTACTTTACAACAATATTAATAAGTTTTCCGGGAACGAAAATTTCCTTCACTATTTCTTTTCCGCAAATAAATTTTGCAACGTTGCTTTCTTCCTTTGCCGCCTTCAGTGCCTCTTCCTTGCCGCATCCTGCGTCAAGAACGACTTTGCCGCGGCATTTTCCGCATACCTGAACAACATATTCCGCCGTGCTGTCTTTTGTTTTTTCTTCGTCGTATTCAGGCCACTTGCTAAGAGAACAAAATCCGTCCTTATGCAAAAATTCATGCCATACTTCTTCGGTAATATGCGGTGCGAAAGGATTTAAAATTTTTGTAAAAATTTCAAGTTCGTCAAGCGTCAGTGTTTTCTGTTCATATATATCATTAAGAAGGCTCATCATTGCAGCAATAGCGGTATTGTGCTTCAGCGCATCAATATCGTTTGTAACCTTTTTAACGGTTTTATGAAAGGCGGATTCAAGTTCCTTTGTATATCCGTGTCCTTTTGCCATATCGCAAAGAGCCGCATATCTTTCAAGAAATCTTTTGCATCCCTTTATGCTCTTCGGCGACCAGGGCGCTGCCTTTTCAAAATCGCCTATAAACATTTCATAAAGACGCATTGTGTCGGCGCCGTACTCATTGACAATATCATCGGGATTTACGACGTTGCCTCTTGATTTTGACATTTTTTCGCCGTTTTCTCCAAGTATCATACCGTGAGAAGTTCTTTTCGCATAAGGTTCGGAACACCCGAGAACCTTTATATCATATAAGAATTTTGACCAAAATCTCGAATAAAGCAAATGGAGAGTCGTATGTTCCATACCGCCGTTGTACCAGTCAACCGGCATCCAGTAATCAAGAGCCTCTTTTGAAGCAATTTCCTTGTCGTTATGCGGATCGCAGTAACGCAGAAAATACCACGAAGATCCTGCCCACTGAGGCATGGTATCGGTTTCTCTCTGCGCATTGCCTCCGCATTTCGGGCATTTGCAGTTTACCCAATCGGTAAGTTTTGCAAGCGGGCTCTCGCCGTTCTCTCCGGGTTCAAAATTTTCGGTATCGGGAAGTTCAAGCGGCAGTTCTTCTTCCGGCACTGCAACCCATCCGCATTTTTCACAGTTCACAATCGGTATCGGTTCGCCCCAATATCTTTGGCGTGAAAATACCCAATCGCGAAGTTTATAGTTTACTTTTCTGTTTCCTATTTTATTTTCTTCAAGCCATGACGTGATTTTTTCTTTCGCTTCGCTCACTTCAAGTCCGTCTAAAAATCCTGAATTTATAAGTTTTCCGGAAGAAACATCGGTAAATGCTTCTTTTTCTATATCTCCGCCGCCCACAACTTCTATCATAGGTATATTGAATTTTTTAGCAAATTCCCAGTCGCGGGTATCGTGCGCAGGTACCGCCATAATAGCGCCTGTTCCGTAAGTTATAAGAACATAATCCGAAATAAATATCGGTATTTCTTTGCCGTTTACGGGATTTACCGCAAGTACTCCTTCAAGTTTTACGCCGGTTTTTTCTTTCATATCGGCAAGTTCGCTTCTCTCAAAGTCGCTTTTTTTCGCCGCCTCAAGTTTATAAGCGTCGACCTCGTCAATATTCTTTATATTTTCCCTCCACTTTTCAAGAATAGGATGTTCCGGAGAAATAACCATGTATGTAACTCCGAAAAGAGTGTCGGGTCTTGTCGTGTAAACTTTCAGTTTATCCCCGAGAGTCGTTTCAAAATCAACTTCTGCTCCGACAGATCTGCCTATCCAGTTTTTCTGCTGGATTTTTACTCTCTCGATATAATCCACATTATCGAGATCATCTATAAGCCGCTGTGCGTATTGTGTTATTTTAAGCATCCACTGACTTTTTTCGCGGCGTATAACTTCGCTGCCGCATCTTTCGCACACGCCTTCAACCACTTCTTCGTTTGCGAGCACGCACTTGCACGAAGTACACCAGTTAACGGCCATTTTCTTCTTATATGCAAGACCGTTTTTGAAAAGCTGCAAAAAGATCCACTGAGTCCACTTATAATAATTTTTATCGGTCGTATTGATTTCTCTTGACCAGTCAAAAGAAAGCCCGAGCGACTTTAATTGGCTTCTGAATCTGTTAACATTTTTTTCTGTTACAATCTTCGGGTGAATCTTGTTTTTTATCGCAAAATTTTCCGTAGGAAGTCCGAATGCGTCCCAACCCATAGGATATAAAACGTTATACCCCAGCATGCGTTTTTTTCTTGCAATGATATCAAGCGCCGTATATGAACGCGGGTGGCCTACATGGAGTCCTTGTCCTGACGGGTACGGAAATTCAACCAAGGCATAATATTTGGGAAGAGAATAATCGTTTTTTGCGTGAAACGCCCCCTGTTTTTCCCATTCGTCCTGCCACTTTTTTTCGATATTTTTAAAGTCATGTTTCATTTATTTATATTCCCCTTAAATATTAATTATCAGAAATTTCAGTTTTCTTTCGGTGTAAATTCAACTTCCGTTCCTTCCGACCATAATTTTTCAAGTTTATAAAAATCTCTTGAATCTTTTCCGAAAATGTGGACAATTACACTGTCAAAATCAATCAGCACCCAACTTCCGTCGCCTCTTCCCTCAACTCTTGACGGAGAAATATTTTCAAGTCCCAGTTTATATTCCACCTCATCGGCAAGGGAATTTACCTGTGTTCTTGAAGAACCTCCCGCAATTACGAAATAATCGGCAATTATTGTTTTTTCATGCACGCATATGATTTTTATGTCCTGCGCCTTTTTCAAGTCAAGAATCTCCGCAATCTTTAAAGCGAGATCTTTTGCGTCTTTTTTCTGAAGTTCGCTTACATTCTTTTTTTCTTCCATATTTTTTACCTTTCGTTATTTATTCCCAGTCCTGCGGCATATCTTTTTCATCCTCTGAAATATCATCGCTCTTGTCCGGAACAACAGTGATCTCTTCGCCGGTACCGTTGCCGTCGGGCTCGCTCTCGGCAGGATCGCCCGCTTGCGTGTTCTCATTGTCTGCAGGAACATTTACTGTTTCTTCTTTTTGAATGTTGTCCGGCTCGGTCTTTTCTTCAACCGGAGGTTTGGAAGGCTTATTCGTACTTCCATGGTTCTTTACAAAATCAAGCGAGATTTTATTGTCTTCAATATCCGTTGCAGTCACTGTATTTGCTTTTGCGTCATCCGAAGGACTTACAAGTTCCTTTACCTTAACAGCGCTTTCGGGTATGTCAACATTCATAACGTTAAAATACTGATTTACGGTTTCAAGGCTTGCTTTTTTATAAATTGAATAGTAAGAAACTCCGTTGGAATTGTGAGGTGCGCCCGGCAAAGTCATCATTGATATGTCGGAAGTTTTAACCGATAGTGCGGACACCGCAAAATATGTTGCGTCTTTCATCGAAATATCGGTATCAAGATAATTGTTAACGGTTTTTATAAGAGAGGGGATTTTTGTCACCGTTTCCATCTTTAAAACCTTTTTTATAAATGCGCTCATAAATATCTTCTGCGCATCTATTCTTGCAATGTCGGCCTGCACATAGCCGTACCTGAATCTTACAAAACCTTCCGCCGCTTCGCCGTCAAGATGCTGATTTCCGGCTTTCAGGTTTATATTAAGGCCCTGAACGGGGTCTGAGTACTTCATGTCATGCTGAATATATACGTCTACCCCTCCTATGGCATTTACAACATCTACAAACCCTTTTGTATCTATCATAACATAGTAGTCGGTTATAATCCCGAGCGTTTGTTTTATAAGTTTCTGAAGTTCGGCAACACCGTATTTCTGCGCAAGATCATCTTTTTTAAGTTTATCGTTTGCAAAATCGCTCAGTGTATTTTTGTCGATTTCAAGTTTTGATTCTTCCGCAAGGGTTTTTATTTTTTTGCTGTCGGCGCCCTTTGCCTTTTTGTATAATGAACTGAGTTCCTTCGACGCATTGTTATAGCCGGCAGAATATACAGAATTTATTTTTCTGCCGTATCCTCCGTACTCAACATATGTGTCACGGGGAATCTGAAGTATTGAAACGTTGTTTTTCTTGGTGTCAAAAGATACCGCCATGATAACGTCCGTGTTCATTCCTACTTTATCTTTTCCTATAACAAGAAAATTATATACTTCGCTTTTTCTTTCTATTCCGTCCTTATTTGCAATTGCCGGTTCGTCGCCGGTTCCTTCTTTATTCTGTTCAAACAAGGAAATATCAGTTTGGGTTTTCGGAGCGCATGACTTAAATATAAGAATTGCCGCGCCTAAAATTAAAAGTATGCATCCTGCAATTATTGCCGCCTTTATTGCTATTTTTTTATTTTTTGACATTTTATTGTTTTTCATTTTATTTTTCCCCGATATTTTCCGATAAATAGTTTATTGATTCGTATAATTCACGGCTTATATTTTTGCCGCACTTTGTAAGATATTCGCGCGTTTCATAAAACGACTTCAAAAGGGTGCGGTCAAGAACTTCTCTTATTTTTGCATAATCATTACCGGTTTTTGAGATATTGTCATAAAAATACTCTCTCAGCGCACGGCAATTTTCATTTTTTCGTTTTTCCTCGATAAAATCTGCAAGATATATTATTTTTTCAAACACATCCATATTTGCCTTTCCCGTCGTATGATAATATACGGCGCGGAAAACACGCTCGTTTATATTGTATTTTTCCCTTATTATATAAGCCGCCGTTCTTGAATGATATACAGACGGAGAAACGATTTCTTCCATTGTATATTTTCTGAGTATTAAACGCTGCTCATTTTCCGAAAGAGGCTTTGTTATATCATGCAAAAGCGCCGCTGCGCTAATATCCGGAATATATTTTCCCGAAATTCCGTATGCCGGGAATATAATTTTGGCAAGTTTCTGCGCCTCCCTTTCGACGGAATATGTATGCTGCAGCCTGTCCCCTGAGATATAAGACGGCACATCGTTTCTTATTTTTTCAAGCGTATTTTCATCGGTTATTCTGTCGCAGGCTCTGTCTTTTGCATAAAGTTTGTTATTTATTATATACTCAGTTACACTTTCGGTCAAGTAATTTTTCGATTTTTCAATATTTTTGTCAAAAATATACTGCCTTACCAAAGTACTTGAAATCTCGCACGGTTCAAAATCCAAAACTTCGATTTGCGCAGAATAGTTTTGCCTATACCGAGAGATTGTTTGTGAAAACTTTTCTTCATTAAAAACCGTTCTTTTTGCAGTGACAAGCACGCATTTTGAAAACAGTTCTTTAAAATCGTGCCAGGTTTCAAAAGAGTAAAGCATATCGCTGCCGATATACATATATATTCTTGAAACTTTATGAATCTTTATAAGTTCGTTTACGGTATCAATTGAATAGGTTTTGCTGCCCCTTAAAATTTCCATGTCGGAATATACAATGTTATAGCAGTCAAACTCTTTGCCGGAAAAAGCAAGGCGTGCCATATTGAACCTGCAGTTGGGACTGTCAAACTCCGGAATTTCCTTGTGCGCCGGAATGTTTGACGGCATGATATACGCAAGATCGAGATTCATCTTTTTATAAAAATTTTTGAAGGCAAGAATGTGCCCTGTATGAGGCGGATTGAAAGTTCCTCCGAAAAGGCCTATCTTTTTTTCATTCATATCAGTCTTACCTCGGAAGAGTTATATGCCTGTTTTCTTGTTTTTCGGCCTGTTTGTAAAAAACGACCTTTCTACCTATTATTTGTACCGACTGCGCTCCTGTTTTTGCGCAAATCATTTCCGCCGCCTGTTTCGGCGTATATTCGCAGGTTTCAAGCAGTCTTATTTTTATAAGTTCACGCGCTTCAAGCGCTGAGATTATCTGAGTTATAAAGTTATCTCCTATGCCGTCTTTTCCTATCTGAAAAATAGTGTCTATTCCGTTCGCCATTCCCCTGAGATAGGCTCTGTCGGAACTTGTAAGCAATTTCATATTTCTTCCCTCCGGATAAGTTCTTCAATGATTTTTTCGATTTGTTTTACCGCGGCATTCCTATGGCTTATGGCGTTTTTTTCTTCGGCTGTCATCTGAGCAAATGTCTTTGAAAATTTCGGACAGAAAAATACGCTGTCATAGCCGAACCCGCCGCTGCCGCGTCTTTCGCTCGTTATATGCCCTTCCGATATTCCCTTTACAGTATATTCCCTGCCGTCCGGAAGTACAAGCGCTATTGCGCACACAAATCTTGCAGTTCTTTCTCCGCTTGGAATATGTTTCAGATTTTCAAGAAGTTTTTCAATATTTTTATCGTCCTGTGAATTTTTGCCGTCTTTTGCGGCGTACCTTGCGGAATATATTCCCGGTTCTCCCAAAAGCGCGTCGACGCATAGGCCCGAATCGTCCGCAAGAGAGATTTTTCCTGTTTTTTTGCAAACGGTACGTGCTTTTATAAGGGCGTTTTCCTCAAAAGTTGAGCCGTTTTCCGCAATTTCCTCATCAAATCCTATATCGTCAAGGCTTTTAAAGCATATCTTATCCGCAAAACCTCCCAAAAGTTCGGACATTTCCGAAACTTTATGCTTGTTTTTTGTCGCGATTATAATTTCAGTCATAAAAGTTTCTCCTCTTACTCTTCAAACAGTGCCTTTATAAAGTCGTCCCTTGAGAACTCCTGCAAATCTTCCATATGTTCTCCCACACCTATAAACTTTACGGGAATGCCAAGTGTTTTTCTGATTGAAATTACAACTCCGCCTTTCGCCGTCCCGTCAAGTTTTGTGAGAACGATTCCCGTAATATCGGTGCAGTTTTTAAATTCAACCGCCTGATTTAATGCGTTCTGTCCCGTCACGGCGTCAAGTACAAGAAGAGTTTCTTTCGAACATCCGGGAAGTTCCCGGTCAATGACCCTATTGATCTTTGCAAGTTCCTCCATGAGATTTTTCTTATTATGGAGTCTTCCCGCAGTGTCAACTATTAAAACGTCCGCCTTCTGAGCCTTTGCAGCTGCTGCCGCGTCAAACACAACTGCCGCGGGGTCAGACCCCTCGGTATGTTTTATAAGCTGAACTCCGGCCCTTTGCGTCCACTCGTAAAGCTGGTCAATTGCCGCCGCACGAAAGGTATCCGCCGCCGCCGCCATTACTTTTTTGCCGTCGTCTTTAAGTTTTTTGGAAATTTTTGCAATTGAAGTTGTCTTTCCTACTCCGTTTACTCCAATTACCAATATTACCGACGGCTTTGTTTCAAGTTTTAATTTTTCCTCTTCGCCTATTGTTTCTTTCAATATATCAATAAGTATGCTTTTCGCCTGTTCAGGTTCACTTGCATGATTTTCCTTTATTCTTTCGCGAAGTTTTTCGATTATCTCTTCGGAAACTTCCACTCCTACGTCCGCGCCTATCAGGACTTCTTCAAGTTCTTCGAGCATATTCTCGTCGACTTTTGCAAAACTTTTGAAAATATTGTTTATTTCGCCAAGAACGGAATCTTTTGTTTTTTTAAGTCCGTTTTTTAATCTTTCAAATAATCCCATTTTATTTTCCTTTATAAGTTTATAGTTTTAATCCGGTCTTTTTCTCTACTTCGTCAATATCGACCTTAAGAAAACTCGAAACGCCCTTTTCCTGCATCGTAACTCCGTAGAGTCTGTCGCACGCTTCCATGCTTCCGCGCCTGTGCGTTATTACAATAAACTGCGTTTCGTCGCTGTGTCTGCGCAGATACTGTCCGAATCTGTGCACATTAATATCGTCAAGTGCCGCTTCAATTTCATCAAAAATATAAAACGGCGCAGGGTTCACAAGAAGTATTGCAAAATAAAGAGCCATGGCCGTAAAAGCCTGTTCTCCCCCAGAAAGCAGCGATATGCTTTTTACCATCTTTCCCGGAGGCTGCACGTTTATTTCTATGCCGCTTTCGAGAAGATTTTCCTCGTCGCTCATTACTATTGACGCACTTCCGCCTCCAAAAAGTTCCGAAAATACCTTTTTAAACTTTTCGTTTATTTCTTCTACCGCCTTTGCAAATATTGTTTTCATGTCGGCTTCCAGCCGTTTTATTATATTTTCAAGGCTCCTCTGAGATTTTTCAAGGTCGTCCGACTGACCTTTTAAAAATTCATATCTTTCTTTTGTTTCGCGGTATTCTTCCACAGCATTTACATTCACACTTCCGAGCGCTCTTATTTTTGCTTTTATCTGCGCAAGTTCCGGAACAAAGGTTTTATCGGGGGCGGGATAATTAAGTGCGCACGCTTCGGTATAAGTAAGTTCATATTCCTCAAAAAGTTTTGCCGTCAGAGTGTCGTATTCTTTTCTTCCGGATTCGAGAACCGATTCGCACTTTGTAAGTTCCCTGAAAAATGTTTCCTTATCCCTTATGATATCGCTTTGCGTCTTCCTGATATCGTTAATATTCTTCTCATATTCAGTCTGTTTTATAATCTCTTTGTCAAAATCACGTCTGAGATCGCCGATTTGTTTTTCAAAAATCTTTATTTTTTCGGAACCGTTTTCAAGAGCGTCGCCTATTTTCAAAAGTTTGTTTTCAAGTTCCGAATATTCTTCTTCAAGAAGCGCAATTTTACTGTTCTGTTCCGCAAGTCTTTCTTCGACGGCATTTACTTCCTGCTTTGCCGATTCGTAATCCTTAAAGACCGAAACAGTATTTATTTTTCTCTGTTCGAGTTCTCTTCTTTCTTTTTCGAAATTTTCGCAAAGAAGAGCATATTCGTTTTCATTTTCTTCGATTTTTTTAAGTATTTTTTCTTTTTGTTCTAAAAGATTTCCCCTCTCGGAATTCAGTGCCTTTAATTTTTCTGCGGCTTCATTTTCCGACTTGTTCTGCAACTGTTCTTTTGCACCGGAAATTTTGGCGTTGCACAAACCAAGTCTTTCGAGGTACGTCTGTATATCCTTATCGCATTTGTAAATTTCGTTTCCGGTATTCGAAATATCGTTTTTAAGCGATTCTATGTACTGCATGAGGTCGTTTTTTTCCTCCGCAGCCGATTTTATGCCGGCTGATATATCCTTGATCTTACCTTCAAGCATCAAAAGGTCTTTTTCAAGCCTTTCTATGTCGGCATTTCTTGACATTGTTCCGGATTTAGAGGCAGCTGTTCCGCCGGTGTAAGAGCCTCCGGAATTGATTATCTGTCCGTCAAGGGTTACCGTCCTGTATCTGAATCTGTATTTTCTTGCGATATCCGAAGCGGAGTCGATATTTTCCGTGACAATTGTTCTTCCGAGCAGGTACTCGGCGATATTTCTATACTTTTCATTGTACGAAACAAGTTTTGAACCTATAGAAACAAATCCGTTTTCCCTTTCGATTCCGGGTTCGGTTATAACATTGCCTTTAATAGAAGTAAGAGGCAAAAACGTCGCCCTTCCCGAAGAACTGTTTTTAAGATACCTTATTGCATCCTTTGCATTTTGCTCGGTTTCAACGACAATATTCGCAACCGCGGCCCCAAGGGCGGTTTCTATTGCGGTTACATGTTCTTCGGACACCGAAAGAATTTTTGAAACAGGTCCGCATATTCCCGAAAGTGATGCGTTATTCATTACGGCCTTTACACTTCCCGGATAGCCCTCAAGCAGTCTGTCCATTTTTTCGAGAGTTTCTTTTTTATGGGAATTTGCTGCAAATTTCGCCGCAAGTTCATTTTTGAGTCTTAAAAGTTCGTCGTGTTTCTGCAAAGTTTTTTTGAGTTTTTCTTCTTCCTGAAAAAGAGAACTTTCAAGTTCTTTCTTTTCTGACACGGAACTTTTCTTTCTTTCCTCCGCAACTTTTAAATACTCTTCAAGTTTTTTTATTTCTTCGGCGGTTTTTTCTATTTCGTCATTAATAAAAGTTCTTCTCTCGTTTTCGCTTTTTTCGTCGCTTTCAAGAGAGGCAAACCCGATTCTTATATTTAAAAGAGCTTCTTCGTTGTCTGTCTTTTCCCTTTTAAGGCTGTCCGAACGCGCCTCGCAATCTTTTAACTTTTCTTCAAGATTTGCAAACTCTTTTTCCGCTTCTTCCAACAGTTGTTTTTCCTTATCGGCAGCGTCTTTGGACTTATATAGTTTTTCAGTCTTTTCTTTCAGTTGCTTTTCAAGCGGAAGTTTTATGTTTTCCAAAATGCTTTTCTTTTCGGAACCGACGGCATTTTTTCTGTCATTGTAGTGACCAATGTCGTTTTCCGAAAGCGCGCAACTTTGTATTATCGAATTTTTTTCTTCCTCATTTTTTGATATCTCGCTCCTGAGCGATTCTATATGCAGACTTATTTTCTGCTTTTCCTCATACAGTTTTTCAAGATTCTCCTCGCTTTCGGAGAGCTGGCTTTCCTTAAAACTGTAGTTTTCCCTTGCTTTTTCGACTTTTGCCGAATATTCTTCATCCTCTTTTGCGCATTTATTGATCCTGTCGATCCACACCGCTACTTCAAGATGTTTTTTTCTGTCTTCAAGCGCCAAATATTTTTTTGCGTTTTCCGCCGCCTTTTCGAGAGGCCCTATGCGTGTTTCAACTTCAGTCAGAATATCTTTCACGCGAAGAAGATTTGCGTTTGTTTCAAAAAGTTTCTTTTCGGCGTCGTTCTTTCTGTAGCGATATTTTGATATTCCCGCCGCTTCTTCAAATATATGTCTTCTCTCATCGCTTTTCTGAGATATTATTTCCGCAATCTTACCCTGTCCTATGACGGAATACCCCTCGCGCCCGATACCTGTATTCAGGAAAAGTTCGTATATATCCTTAAGCCTTACCGCCTTGTCGCAAAGTCTGTACTCGCTCTCGCCGTCCCTTGAATATCTTCTTGTTATTTTAACTTCTTCGTGCTCGTCGTCAAGGGTTCCGTCGCTGTTATCTATAATAAGCGAAACCTCACAGAAGCCTGTCTGGCTTCTTTTTTCGGTGCCGGAAAAGATAACGTCTTCCATTTTCTGTCCGCGCATCGATTTTGCCGACATTTCTCCCAGCACCCAGCGTACAGCGTCCGATATATTCGATTTTCCGCTTCCGTTAGGTCCGACAATGCCGGTTATTCCGCGTTCAAAGTCAAGTCTTGTCCTATCCGGAAACGACTTAAATCCGCGCATTTCCAGTGCTTTAAGATTCAATATGTCACTTCCCTTCCGCTATATCTGTTTCAACATCAAATTTTGCAATATTTTCTTTTTCAATTATTTTAATTTCCGAAATTTTTATATTCTTAAGGCTGCAGTATTCCTCTATCTTTTTTTTGTTGATCCTTTTCTGCCCCGCGACCTTTGACACTTCGCCATACGGGCAGTATATTTTTAAAATACCGGTGCAACTGTGGTTTTTTCTCGTCAATAACTCTATTTTTTCGACACATTTATCAAAATAAATGCGGCTTTCACACATTTCGCCGATTGCAGGGTGATTTGCTCCCGCATACACTTGGCTTTCATCCGACAGGTTTTCGCTTGACTGAAGGCCGACTCTTAAAACTTTTACATTATTCTTTAAAAATACTTTATATGCTTCGGCGCATCTTTGTACCGCCGCTTCGTTCGTTATCGGGGTGTATCTTCCCGACACCGCCATATTATAAAGTTCGGTGTCGTAAAAAACGACGGTAGGATAAATTCTTGCACTGACAGCACCTAAAGAACATATCTCATTTGCGGTCATAACTTCCTTCT
Source organism: uncultured Eubacteriales bacterium (assembly GCA_934446095.1). GTDB lineage: Bacteria > Bacillota > Clostridia > Oscillospirales > CAG-382 > CAKSDR01. The sequence goes on from CAKSDR010000007.1 coordinate 21,420, forward strand.
CCGCAGTCGAGCCCGGAAGTCCCACCATCATCTGACCGGTAAGTGCAAAGCCGTTATCCACAATCATTCTGCAGGCTTTTTTCGAGACAGCAGCGGTATGTCCTCTTTTCGACATTGAAAGAACCTCGTCATCCATACTCTGCAGACCGAGTTCAATGTTTTTTACCGAATATTTTTTTAGAATCTCAAGTATTTCTTCGTCTATATAGTCAGGTCTTGTAGATATTCTTATCGAAGAAACCCTTCCGCTTTCTATAAAACCGTAAGCCGTTGACAAAAGGCTTATCATAAGTCCCCTGTCAATACCCGTAAAACTCCCCCCGAAAAAGGCAATTTCGGTTTCATAATCATTTTCATTTATAGTCGACAGCGCGTTTTCTATTTCAGGCCTTATATCCCTTGAACTTCCGGCATCAACACCCGTTATTTTTCTCTGGCTGCAGAATACGCATGCGTTGCCGCAGCCTTCATGCGGAATAAATATCGGAATATTTGCGTGTTTTTTTTTCGCCTGCATTTACTTTTCTTCTTCCTTTATTTCGCCGAAAAGTATAAGTGCCTCTTTTGCGGCAAACTGCTCCGCTTCTCTTTTTGTTGCGCCCTCGCCTTTGCCTATGCAGTTATTGTTAAGGTGCACTTCCACAAAAAATTTTTTGTTGTGGGCAGGACCCTCTTCTCCCGAAAGGACATATTCGATAATATCGCCCTTATTCTGCTGAATAAACTGCTGCAGCAATGTTTTATAATCGTCGTCCGTACCCTTTTTCAAAAGTTCTTCTATCTTATTTTTAATAAACGGCAGGGCAAAATTTTCAGCTTTTTCATATCCCCCGTCAAGGTAGATTGCGGCAAGCAGCGCTTCAAACGCGTCCGAAAGAATCGAACGGCGCTGTCTTCCGTTTGTCATTTCCTCTCCGTGCCCCATATAAAGATAATTTCCTATTGAAAAGGTCTTGGTATATTCATACAATGCGTTTTCGCACACGGAAGCCGCCCTTATTTTGGTAAGTTCTCCTTCAAGAAACTTTTTGTAATGCTCAAATATGTAACTTGACGCAATAAGAGAAAGTACGGAGTCTCCCAAAAATTCAAGTCTTTCATTATACACAGTGTTTTTTCCGTTTTTGGCGCGAACTTCATTTGCATATGAAGAATGAGTAAGCGCAGCTATTGCAATTTCCTTGTCTTTAAACGTATATCCTATCGCCTTTTCAAGTTCCGAAAGAGGATACGGGAAATTGTCATTTTGCATTTTTATCTACCTTTCCTTTCCACATCTTTGATTTTCCGTTTATTCTTATTCGTTTTCAGCAGCGTCGCCGTTTTTCAAAGCCTTTTTTTCTTCTGCTCTTTTTTGAGCAAAAAGCGATATTTCATCGATAATTCCGGATGAAGCGTAATTTTTTGCCTGAAGTATGCAGTAACTTATGCTTTTTGCATTTGAACTTCCATGGGCCTTTATGACAGGTTTTGATATTCCGAGGAAAGGCGCTCCTCCGAATTCGGTATAGTCCATTTCTTTTTTCAGCCGGCTTATTCCGTCAGACAAAAACAGCGCTCCTATTTTTGACTTCGTATTTTTCATAAGCAATTTTTTTAAAGTATCTTTTATAAATATTCCGAAGCCTTCGCACATTTTAAGTATAATATTGCCCGTGAATCCGTCGCATACTATAACATCGCATTTGCCGAGCGGGATATCCCTGCCTTCGATATTGCCGGTAAAATCGATGTCTTTCTGCTCTTTTAAAATTTCATGCGCGCGTACGTAAACGGGAGTTCCCTTGTGTTCTTCGCTGCCGTTGTTTGCAAGTCCGGTCTTGGGATTCTGAATACCCATCACTTTTTTCATAAACAAATTTCCCATTACCGCAAAGTCGCACAAAATTTCCGGAGTCACGTCGGTATTTGCCCCCGAATCAACCAAAAGAATAGGTTTATTAAGCGGAATTACACCTCCGAGCGCAGCTCTCCTTATTCCCTTTATCCTGCGGACTATAAGAGTTGCCCCTGTGAAAAGAGCACCGGTATTTCCGGCGCTTACAACAGCGTCGCCCTTTCCTTCGGCAAGAAGCGAAAGGGCTGTCGCCATTGATGAATCCTTTTTATTCATGACCTCTGACGGGTCGTCTTCCATTGTTATAACCTTGTCTCCGGTATTGTATATTTCGACATTTTCCCCGGAAAGATTTTCATCGCGCATAATTTTTCTGATCGTGTTCTCGCAACCCACGAGCAATACCGAAACATTGTAAAGTTCCGCGCCTTGTACGGCTCCCTTTACAATTTCAAGCGGAGCGTTGTCTCCGCTCATGCAGTCGACTATAATTCTTGTCATAACCATACTTCCTTTGCTCTTATTTGTCTGCATTCCTCGAATATGAACATTTTTCGTTTCTGCAGTATATCAGATCCTTGCCCTTCTTTTTCAGCAAAAGTCCGCCGCACTCGGGACATTTTTCTTCCTGAGGGATATCCCATGTGGAGAAACTGCACTTGGGATATTTTTCGCAGCTGTAAAAGACTCTTTTGTTTCTGCCATATTTCACCGTTATCTTTGAAGAACAAAGGGGACATGCGATATTTATATCTTTTGTAATCTGTTTTGTTCCCTTGCAGGAAGGGTAATTTTCGCAGGCGTAAAAAGTTCCGTACCTGCCGCGCTTTATCAGCATTCTGCCGCCGCACAAATCGCACTTTACATCGTCCGGGGCATATTTTTTATTTTCATCGCCGGTATCTTCGGTTATTACATTTCCGTCCTTGTCAATATTTTTGGTGTTTCTGCATGTAGGATAATTCGGGCATGCGGCAAAACGTCCGAAACGTCCGTTTTTTATAACCATTCTGCTTCCGCATTTTTCGCATATTACATCAGTCTGTTCAGATGTAAGTTTGTAGTTTTCCTTATCTATTTCGTTTTCCGCTTTTGAGAGAAGAACCGAAAAATCCTTGTAAAAACTTGAAAGAACTTCTTCTACCGTCTTTTTGCCATGTTCAATATCGTCAAGCGACATTTCCATATTTGCGGTAAAGCCGTAATCTACGATACTTGCAAAATTCTCTTTCATGAGTTTTGTCGTGACCTCGCCGAGTTTTGACGGAAGAAGTTTTTTCCCTTCCCTCACAACATATCCCCTTTGTATTATCGTCGTTATGGTAGGAGTATAGGTAGACGGTCTTCCGATTCCCTTTTCTTCAAGCATTTTAATAAGAGACGCATCTGTATATCTTGCCGGCGGCTTTGTAAAATGCTGGCTTTTCTCAAGTTTTTTGCACAAAAGTTTTTCATCTTTTGAAAGTTCCGGAATTTTTTCAGATCCGTTTTTTCCCTGTTCTTCGTTATCGGAATTTTCATCCTTGCTCTCTTCATATACGGCCATGTATCCGGGATGTTTTACCGTGTATCCCGAACTTCTGAAGATATATCCGGAATTTTCAATGTCCACCGACACAGTATCGAGCAGCGCGCTGCTCATCTGGGACGCAATAAATCTGTCAAATATAAGTTTATAAAGTTTATACTGATCCTGCGACAGATACTCTTTTACCTTTACGGGTTCAAATTCTATATCTGAAGGCCTTATAGCTTCATGCGCGTCCTGCGCGCCGTTCTTGGATTTATAAACGCGCCTTTTTGCCGGATAATATTCTTTTCCGTACTTTTCTTCTATATAGTTTTTTGCGCTCTCGGCCGCAATGTCGGAAATTCTGAGCGAGTCTGTACGCATATATGTGATAAGACCGCAGGTCCCGAATTTTCCGAGCGGGATTCCTTCATACAGTTCCTGGGCGATTTTTGCGGTTTTTTCAGATCTGAATCCGAATTTTCTGTTTGCTTCCTGGTGAAGTGTGGATGTGATAAAGGGAGGTGCGGGGTTATTTGTCTTTACCGATTTCTTAACGCCGAAAACCTTAAAAACTCCGCCCTTTACGGCATCTACTATTTCCTGCGCCGCCTTTTCATCCGGAACGGGGATTTCTTTCCCGTCTTTTCCATAAAACATCGCGCTGAAAATCTTGCCGCCGTCTTTTTCAAGTTGCGCTTCAATTTTCCAATACTCTACCTGTTTGAAGTTTCTTATTTCTTCCTCGCGCTCAACAATAATTCTTGTTGCAACCGACTGCACTCTTCCGGCAGAAAGTCCGCTTTTTATTTTTTTCCAAAGAACCGGACTTAACTTATATCCGACAATTCTATCAAGTATTCTTCTCGCCTGCTGTGCATCTACGAGATTCATATCTATTTTGCCCGGGTGTTTTATAGCCTCTTTAACCGCCGGCTTTGTTATTTCATTAAAAGTAACTCTCTTGGCCTTGTTTTCATCAAGACCAAGCACGTTTGCAAGATGCCATGATATTGCTTCTCCCTCGCGGTCGGGGTCGGCCGCAAGAAAAATATTGTCGGCTTTTTTTGCTTCCTTTTTGAGTTCCTTGATAAGATCTCCCTTGCCGCGTATGTTAATGTAATTCGGCTTAAATCCGTTTTCAATGTCTATTCCGAAAGTGCTTTTCGGAAGATCTCTTACATGTCCTTTCGACGCCGTAACTTTATATCCTTTTCCAAGATATCCCTTTATTGTCGCCGCCTTTGACGGGGATTCCACTATTACAAGATTTGACACGATATCCTCCAAAACTAATTTATTTTTCTGTAACTGCCGCCCGGCACCGATTCGATGAAACCGTATATTTCAAGCATTGTGAGTGCCGAAAGAACTTCTTTCGGACTTAAGTCTTCACACATTATTTCATCGGCGCACAATTCTTTTTCGCCGAACTTTTCATACACTTTCCTCTCTGCTTCGGAAAGCACCGAAACATCGGTTTTGTTTGTGCAGTCTTCGTCTTTGTTTTCTTCGTGAGTTCCGGCACCGCCTCCGAAAAATTTTCTTGCGGCGCTTTTTATCTTTCCGAAAGTTCTTTTCGGAATTTTGTATTCCGGAAGGTTTTCCGAAACGGAATCCTCATTCATTTTCACTCTATGGTCAAAAATTCTGTCCGGATACAGGTATTTAAAGTCTTTAAGTACATCTTCATAATCGGTTACCGCCTCAGCCCCCTCTTTTATGAGTTCGTTCGAGCCGCGGCATTCGATATTTTCTATCGAACCCGGAACGGCATAAATTTTTCTGCCGAGTTCGCTTGCTATTTTTGCCGTAATAAGCGCTCCACTGTTTTCGCCCGCTTCTACCACAAGCACGGCGTTTCCGAGCGCGCTCATTATTCTGTTTCTCTTCGGAAAATTTTTGGCAAGCGGCTGTGTGTATGGCGAAAATTCGGTAATCACAAGACCGTCTTTAAACATTCTCCTGAAAATATCCGCATTTTCAAACGGATACGCCACATTTATTCCGCTGCCGAGAACACCTACAGAAAATCCTCCTGCATCAAGCGAACCTTTGGCGCAGGCGCTGTCTATTCCGAGAGCAAGTCCCGTTACAACCGTAACTCCGCAGGAAGCGAGTTTATAACTTATTTCGTATCCCGCCTTGCTTCCCGCATCTGTACATTTTCTCGTCCCGACGCAGGTTATGCAAATGTTGTTGTCGAGTTTTTCGATTCTTCCGCGGTAATACAAGACCGCAGGCGGATCGGATATACTCATAAGTTTCTGAGGATAATATGCCGAACTGTAGGTTATTATTCCAACGTTATTTTCAGCGCAGAAATCAAGTATCATATTCGCAGCCGAAAAATCCTTGTTCATAAATTTTTCGGCTTCTTTTTCCTCAAGTCCCGCGGCTAAATAATCCTTGAGTTCGGCCTTATATATTTTTTCTGCGTCATATCCGAAATATTCATAAAGTTTCTTTGCGCAGGCTTCCCCCTGTGCAATTTCCGAAAGCCATATAAAATAACCGGTGTTTCTCATTTTATCATACCTTTCTGTCTTTCCCATATAAATATTGCCGCGGCGGCCGCCGCATTCAGCGATTCCGCGTTTCTTTTCATCGGTATTATCACATTTCCGGTACATGACAAAAGCGTTTCGCTTTTTATTCCGCTGCCCTCGTTTCCGATAACTATGCTGTCGCCGGGTAAAAATTCAATATCTGATATGTCGGCGGAATCAGAGCATAAAGCCGCGGCAAAAACCCGATTCCCGGCAGTCTTTTGATATTCTATGTCGGCAACTATATTTTTTGTAATAAAAATTTTAACTTTATACAAAGTTCCCATAGCCGCACGCTGGGTCTTGTAATTGTATATGTCGGCGCAGTCATCGGTAAGAAGTATATTTTCCGTTCCAAGTGCGCATGCTGTTCTTATAATCGTGCCGAGATTTGACGGGTCCTGAATATTTTCAAGCATTACGAAAGGTCCCCGTACTTTTTCCTTATCGCACGAGCCGAATGTTGAAAACTTTTCGCACACGGCAAAAATTCCTTCCGGATTTTTTTCGGAACTGATCTTTTCGTAAACCTCGTCTGTAACATTATATACCTGCACACCGGCTTCATGCATATCGCTTATAAGCCTGCCGTGTTTTACGGCAACAGAATCCGTAAAAAACACCTGCTTTATGTTTATCCCGGACATTTTCGCCTCGTTTACAAGTTTTCCTCCCTCAACGGCAAACAGATTCCCCGCATCCCTGTGCTTCTTGTCGCGCAAAAGGAATGCGTCCTGTATTTTTTCGTTCCTGCGGGAGGTAATTCTTTCGTATATAATATATCACACCTTTTTGTTATGAAAATTTATCTTTTTTATTATAATATCCCTCTTATATGTTTTCAATAGTTTTTTATTAAAAATTATGTCCGAATATTTAACAAATATAATATTTGTTGTTAATAATTGTTTTGGATTTTTTAAGACAAAAATTATGCTTGACATATCGTCATTTTTTAAATACTATTATTAATGAGTAGATATTTTTTGCAAAGAGGTAATTTTTGTGTCCGTAAAATCAAAAAATTTGCTGCCGTGCGTATCGGTAATAATTGCGGCCGCCGGAAGCGGGACAAGACTTGGCGGTTTGTCAAAGGCGCTTCTTAAAATAGACGGAAAATATACGTTTCTTTATTCCCTTGACATGTTTATCGAATCGGAATATGTAAAAAGGGTTGTTATAAGCGCAAAAAAAGAAGATATAAATGCCATAAGGGAAATTGTCGCAAGGCAAAACTACATGAAAGAGGTATTGGTTGTCGAAGGAGGCTCGACAAGGCAGGAATCCGTAACGCTTGCTTTCAGGGCGGCTTTTAACAAAAAAAGCAAAACCCAGTTTGTCGCCGTCCATGACGCAGCGCGGCCTCTTATCACAAGGGACGGGTTTGAAAAAGCAATGAGGATTGCCACAAAATACGGATGCGCTGTCTGCGCGGCAAAAGCAAAAGACACTTTCAAGCGTTCCGATGAAAATTTTCTCATACGCGAAAACGTCGACCGTGAAAATCTGTGGCATATCCAGACTCCGCAGATATTTGACACCGACATGTTTCATACTGCAATCGCGAAAAGCGCCAAGGAAAATACTTGCGCAACCGATGAAAGCACGCTTGTTACCGACGCGGGATTTCTCGTAAAACTTTCGGATACCGGGCATGACAATATAAAAATTACGTATCCGGAAGACGTGCTTATTGCCGAGGCAATCCTTAAAAAGAGAAAACTTACGGAGGAATACAAATGATCAGAATAGGGCACGGTTACGACGTTCACAAGTTCTGTGACGGGCGAAAACTTATTCTCGGAGGAGTCGAAATACCTTACAGAATGGGGCTTCTCGGCCATTCAGACGCCGACTGCGCACTTCATGCTCTGATGGACGCTCTTCTCGGCGCCGCAGGGCTCGGAGATATCGGGAAACTGTTTCCCGACAGCGACGAAAAATACAAAAATATTTCAAGTCTTATCCTTCTGCGAGAGGTTTACGAAAAATTGTACTCCCTCGGATACTCGCTTGTAAACGCCGATATTACAATAATAGCGCAGGAACCCAAACTTTCGGGTTTTACGGAATCTATGAAAAATAACATTTCAAATGTTCTGAAATGCACTCCCGACAGGATAAATATAAAGGCCACAACCGAAGAACGTCTGGGATTTACCGGGCGTCTTGAAGGAATAAGTTCTCACGCGGTATGCATAATCGAAAAATAATTTTTTATATTTTTAAAAATCTATTGTATTTTTGTTTTTTGTGTGTTATACTTAGGTAGTTAAAATTCATATTTTATGCAAAAATATCGAATAGTCTTGTTGCCGTTTCGATTTTAAAAAATCCGGCAATTTAAAATGTTAACCAAAAACTCGGAGGTTTATCAATATGAATACGGTCGAATTAATTATCGGCATTGTAATTCTTGCAATGGCAGTATTTCTTACGGTTTCAATTCTTCTTCAGAGCAGCAAAGACTCACGTCTTTCGGGAACAATTTCTGGAGGAGCCGAAACATTTTTCGGAAAACAAAAAGGCAGAACCCTTGACTCTGTTTTAAACAAAATCACAATCGTTGTTACCGCAGTCTTTATAGTTGCCGTTATCGCTATGTCGATAATTCAGGGCGACATGAAAGAAAGCAACAATTCGCTTGCAAATACCGGAGATATTTCCGATATTTCGGATGTGTCCGATTTAATAAATCAAAATGAAGAAAATACGCCAGCGGAAAATGTTCCGGAATCCGGCACAGCCGAGAATGATGCTCTTTCTCCAGATTCGCCTGAAAAGTAATTTTTATATGTTTTTCGCTCACCGACGCAACATCGGTGAGTTTGTTTTTAACGCCGAAAAATCAATTGCGTCATTATCATCAACATTAAATTTTAAAACTGTAAAGGAATGCGATTATGAAAATAATTATTGTCGGCTGCGGAAAAGTCGGCTGCACCATAATAGAAAACCTTATTTCCGAAGGTCACGATATTACCGCTGTCGATATAGATCCGAATACTGTTTCAGACCTTGCAAATATATATGATATCATGGGCGTATGCGGAAGCGGCACCGACTGCGATACGCTGACAGAAGCAAAAGCGGACTCCGCCGAACTTTTAATATCGGTTACCGGAAGCGATGAATTTAATATGCTGAGTTGTTTTCTCGCACGTAAAATTGGAACAAAACACACTATCGCACGTATAAGAAACCCTCAGTACAACGACCGCAACCTCCCGTTTCTGGAAAAAGAACTTAACTTATCTATGACTATAAATCCCGAACTATCGGCCGCAAAAGAACTTGCAAACATTTTAAAACTTCCGTCCGCCGTTAAAATCGAAACATTCTCGCAGGGCGGTTTTGAAATGATCGAACTGAATTTAAAGGAAAATTCAATATTAAACGGCATCGACCTTATCGGTTTAAGACGGAAATTTTCCGAAAATTTTCTTGTAGGCGTTGTACAAAGAGGAAACGACGTATATATTCCCGACGGAAAGTTTACTCTTCAAAGCGGCGACAAAATCGGAATCACCGCTAAAAATTCAGACATTCAGCACCTTTTAAAAGAACTGTCGCTTGATGCAAAAAGCGCGCGCAGAATTATGATTCTGGGAGCTACGACAACTGCTTTTTATCTTGCAAAACTTTTGATAGAAGACGGGATTTACAATGTTAAAATTATTGATTCCGATCCTAAAAGATGCCTTGAATTCAGTGAAAAACTTCCCGAAGCGGTTATTATAAACGGCGACGGCGCAAATCAGGAAATTTTGCTTGAAGAAGGCATTGATAATGCGGACGCGTTTGTAGCGCTTACGGGTCTTGACGAAGAAAATATTCTTTTGTCATACTTTGCGTCCACAAGAAACGTTCCTAAAATCATTACAAAAATAAACAGGGTAGAATTTTTGCCGACAGCCGAAAAACTCGGTCTTGATTGTATCGTTTCCCCGAGAAAAACCATTGCGGACGTTACTTTAAGATACGCGCGCGCGCTTCAGAATTCTATCGGCAGCAAAGTTGAAACGCTTTACAAAATTATGGATAACAAAGCCGAGGCCCTTGAATTTAAAGTAACTTCCGACTGCAGTATAATAAATATACCTTTTAAATTGCTTAATACCAAACCTAATATTCTTGTTGCCGGTATTGTCCGCGGAAGAAAAACCATAATTCCGACAGGCGAAGACATGATTCTCCCCGACGACAGGGTAGTGGTTTTATCTGCAGGACAGATTCTTAACGATTTATCAGACATTGTAAAGAGGTGACCCCATGAATCGCCGTATGATCTTCAGCGCTATCGGAACAATACTTATTTTTGAATCAGGTTTGCTGCTCTTTCCGGTAATTTTTGCTATTATATATCACGAAAAAAGCGGATTTGCCTTTCTTTTGTCATCGCTTATATCTCTTGCCTGCGGCTTTTTGCTTAAAAAACTGAGCATGCCGAAAAATCATGTTATATACGCAAAAGACGGTTTTATAATAGTTGCTTTCGCATGGACTGCGCTCTCGCTCGTGGGGGCTCTGCCGCTTATTATAAGCGGTGAGATTCCGAACTTTGCCGACGCTTTGTTCGAAACCGTAAGCGGATTTTCCACAACCGGCGCGTCCGTTGTAACAGATCTTTCAAAATTGAGCCACGCGGTTCTTTTCTGGCGCAGTTTTACGCACTGGGTCGGCGGAATGGGAATTATTGTTTTTGTAGTGGCAATACTTCCGAATGTTTCCGAGCGTTCAATGCATATTTTAAGGGCCGAAATGCCGGGTCCCGTTGTCGGAAAACTTGTTCCGAAAGCCAAAGATACCGCTATTATACTTTATATTATTTATGCGGTTCTCACTGTTCTTCAAATAATTTTGCTGCGTTTTGGCGGCATGCCCTTGTTTGAAAGCATAGTACATTCAATCGGTACTGCCGGCACGGGCGGATTCGGAATAAAAAGCGACAGCATCGCTTCATACAGCCCGTACATACAGTGGGTCATTACCGCTTTTATGTGCATTTTCTCGGTTAACTTCAACCTTTATTACCTTCTCCTCGCAAAAAAGTTTTCCACTGTTGCAAAAAGCACCGAACTCTGGGCATTTATCGGCATTGTACTTTTCAGTACGGTTTCAATTGCCGTAAATATTTACCCTCAGTATAACAGCATTTCCGAAAGTTTCAGGCTTTCAGCCTTTCAAACGGCTTCCGTAATGTCTACTACTGGATATTCGACTGCCGACTTTAATTTGTGGCCGACCTTTTCAAAAAGCCTTTTGCTCTCGCTGATGTTTATCGGAGGATGCGCAGGTTCAACCGCCGGGGGAATAAAAGTTTCAAGAATCGTTATCATGATAAAACTCATCGCAAAAGAAATAAAGCATTTGCTTCATCCCCATTCCGTAAGCACGGTAAGGTTTGAGGGAAAAACCATGGATTCGGCGACTGTTAAAGGAATAAACAATTATTTCCTTGTGTACTTCGCATGTTTCTTCGGAATTTTTCTGCTGCTCGGTCTTGAAAATTTCAGTATTGAAACTAATCTGTCAGCCACCATTTCGTGCTTTAACAATGTAGGACCGGGACTTGGACTTGTGGGTCCTGCCGGAAGTTATGCAGTATACTCTCCGTTTTCAAAAATTTTGCTGTCGCTTGCAATGCTTCTCGGAAGACTTGAAATTTTTCCTGTTATTATTGCATTTGCTCCTGCGACATGGTCTAAAAATAAATAAAATAAAAGCCCGGTTGGTAAAAAACCAACCGGGCTTTTTTATTGCCGTCAGCCTACTTTTTTATAGGCTATTTTGCCGTTGTCCAAAACGCACTCAACTTTATCGTTTTCTTTGATATTTCCTTCAAGCATTTCGACCGAAAGTGTATCTTCGATTTTCCTTTGGATTGCACGTCTCAAGGGTCTTGCGCCATATACTTCATCAAAGCCTTCTTTTGCAAGCATCTCTGCAACTTCGTCCGAAAATTCTATTTCTATTCCGGTTTCTTTGATTCTCTTCTTGATTTCGCAAAGCATAAGTTTTGCTATTTTCTTTATGTCTTCGTCCGAGAGTTTGCGGAATATTACTATTTCATCGATTCTGTTAAGAAATTCCGGTCTGAAATTATTTTTAAGGGCTTCCATTACGTTTTTGCGTACTTTCTCCTGCTCTTCTTCGCCGCCGGGCGCTGCAGATGTAAAGCCCAATTGCTTTGGTTCCGCAATTGCCGATGAACCAAGGTTTGATGTCATAATTATTATCGAATTTTTAAAATCGACTCTTCTTCCGTGAGAATCGGTAAGTATGCCGTCTTCAAGTATCTGAAGAAGAATATTGAACACGTCCGGATGAGCCTTTTCTATCTCATCAAAAAGTATTACCGAGTAAGGTTTTCTTCTTACTTTTTCTGTAAGCTGGCCTGCCTCGTCATATCCTACGTATCCGGGAGGCGAACCTATAAGTTTTGACACACTGTGTTTCTCCATGTACTCTGACATGTCCACTCTTATAATTGCATTCTCATCGCCGAAAATAGCCTCGGCTAGTGCTTTTGAAAGTTCTGTTTTTCCGACGCCGGTAGGTCCGCAGAATATGAACGAACCCTGAGGACGCTTCGGGTCTTTAAGCCCTGTTCTGCCTCTCCTTATGGCTCTTGCAACAACCGATACCGCTTCGTCCTGACCTATAACACGCTTTTTAAGTATTTCATCAAGATTCAAAAGTTTCTGCGACTCTTCTTTTGCAAGTTTTGCGACAGGGATTGAAGTCCAAAGCGTTACGACATCGGCAATGTCTTCTTCCGTAACTTCCGGATAAGAAGAAGTTCTCTTTTCTTCCCATTCCTTTTTCTGCGCGTTTAATTTTTCATTCAGTTCTTTTTCCTTATTTCTTATTTCGGCGGCCTTTTCAAACTCCTGGGCTCTTACTGCTTCTGCTTTTTCTGCAGAAAGTTTTGAGATTTTGCTTTCTGTTTCGCGGATATTTTCAGGAGAAGTAAGCTGCGATATTCTCTTTTTTGAAGCCGCTTCATCTATAAGGTCTATGGCCTTGTCAGGCAAGTATCTGTCCTGAATATATCTCGAAGAAAGATCTACTGCGGCCTTTATTGCGCCGTCAGTAATTTTTACCTTGTGATGAGCCTCGTACTTGTCTTTAAGTCCGTTTAATATAAGCAGCGCTTCCTCTTTTGTAGGCTCGCCTACCATTACCGACTGAAATCTTCTTTCAAGAGCCGCGTCTTTTTCGATATATTTTCTGTATTCCGCGATGGTTGTAGCGCCGATAACCTGTATTTCTCCTCTGGACAGCGCCGGTTTTAAGATATTCGCGGCATCAATCGCACCCTCTGCCGAACCTGCGCCTACAAGCGTATGGATTTCATCTATGAAAAGAATTACGTCTTTTGCTTTTTTGACTTCTTCCATAACGTTTTTAATTCTTTCTTCGAATTCTCCTCTGTACTTTGCTCCGGCTATCATTCCCGAAAGGTCAAGGGTCACAACTCTTTTATCCTTTATCGTATCGGGAACCTGACCCGAAACTATTTTTTCAGCAAGTCCTTCGACAACGGCTGTTTTTCCTACGCCAGGCTCTCCTATAAGACACGGATTGTTTTTTGTTCTTCTTGAAAGAATCTGAATTACTCTTTCCATTTCCGTATCCCTTCCGATTACGGGATCAAGTTTGTTTTCCCTTGCCGCAAGCGTAAGGTCGTTGCCGTACTGGTCGAGCACCGGAGTTTTGGTTTTCGCTCCTTTTTTGTCCTGACTCACGCTTCCCTTTTGCGAAAAAGACTGCATTGCAGGCTCAAACCCTGACGCTACCGCCGCTGTCTGGGCATACAGTTCTTCTATATCGACTCCCATATCTGCAAGATACGACACTGCCACGCAATCACTTTCATGAAGGATTGCCATAAGCAAGTGTTCCGTGCCTATAAAATTCTGGGATGTCGATATTGCCTCGCTTCTTGAATTTTCAAGTATCCTTTTTGTACGCGGAGTCATATCCATCTCATCATTAAGCATCTCGTCGCCGGTTCCGCTTTGTTCAATTACAATGTCCTTGAAATTATCAAAAGTTACGTTGTGTTTTGCAAGCAGTTTTGCCGCAATTGAATCCTTACGGGATAAAAGACCAAGCAATATATGTTCGCTTCCGACACTTGTGTGTCCGAGTTTTCTTGCCGCAGCAAAAGCGGCACTCAGGGCATTCTGAGCATTTTCTGTAAATCTGTCCATCATAACTGTCACCTCCAAAAGGCCTTATGCAAAATATTCTCTTACAATTTCAGCCCTTTTTATGTCCCTTGCGTCGGGACTTTCTATATCTTTGTATTTTTGCATTATATGAGCAGGCATAACTTCAATAAAAAGTTTTGTAAGATCGGTGTTTTTTAGTTCTTTTAAAATGCCTGTTTCGCTGCCCAATTTTACATTGGACCATAACTTAATAAATTCCTTTGCCGACATTTTTCTTGCATATTTCATAATGCCGTACGACCTGCAGATGCTGTCCTCATATTCGCTTCCTCCGCCCGAAAACAGATTTTCACGAAGTTGTTTTTCTTTATCGGTTATCTGTTTCACGGCGTTTTTGAGTTTTTCAAGAGTATCCTCCTCGGAAATTCCGAGCGTTATCTGATTTGAAATCTGATATATGCATCCGTCGGCTTCGCTTCCCTCGCCGTACAGTCCCCTGACTGTAAGCCCTATTTTGGTCATAAGGGTTACAAGAGGTCTTATCTGACCGCACGCAGTCATTGCCGGAAGATGCAGCATTACCGAAGCCCTCATGCCCGTGCCGAGATTTGTAGGACAACTTGTAAGATATCCAAGATCCTTGTCAAACGCATAATTTACGTTTTCCGAAATTTTGTCGTCTAACTCATTTGCCGTCTTATATGCAAAATCAAGATCAAATCCTCCGACTATAACTTGTGTTCTTATATGGTCTTCTTCATTTACCATAACCGATACGATATTGTCGTCGTCAGTTATAAGCATGCTGCCCTCTCTGTTTGAACCTGCAAATTCGCGGCTTATGAGATGATCCTCAAGCAAAACCGATTTTTCTATGTCCGGACAATTCTCCATACTTATGTAATTATATTTTCCGCCGCTTTTTTCAAGCGCGTCCTTTACAAGCGCACATACCTTTTTTCTTTCCTGCACGCTTGCCTTTTCCGGAAAGGCAATATTGTCTATATTTCTTGCAAGCCTTACCCTGGAACTTATTGCAATTTCATTATCGCCGCTGCAATTTTCATACCATTTCATAATACTGCGCTCCCTTCTTACTCAGACAATTCCTTAATTTTGTCACGGAGTTCCGCCGCTTTTTCATATTCCTGCTTTTCTATCGCTTTATTTAACTCGTCCCGAAGCGACCGGATTTTCTCTTCCTTTGTAAGTTCGTGTTTTACTCCGGAACTTCCGGGAACTTTGCCGGTGTGAACAACATTTCCGTGAATTTTTCTTACAGTCGGCATAAGCGCATTTCGGAATTCCTTATAACAATTTGCGCACCCAACTTTTCCCGACTGCAAAAGTTCGCCAAGCCTTGTCCCGCAGAAAGGACATGCTGACGCCGAAACAATCTTCGGCTTTTCCTGTTCAAACATGCCTCCGAGAAATTCGTTGAAGAAATCATTGTCGTCATATGAAAACATTCCGCCGAAATCAAATCCCAAACCCATTTTCGAAGCGCATTCGGAACATAAATGCTTTTCGGTTGTGTGACCGTTTTTTGTTTGTTTATAATAAAAGTTTGCCTGGTTTTTTCCGCATTTTTCGCACAACATAAATATCACTCCTAAAATTTATTACACAAGACTAAGTATTACGGATTTAAACATATCCGCACGAAGTTTATCTTTCTTGTCTTTTTCCGCAACTTTTGACATTACGTTATCGGACAGGGCGTTTGAAAGTATCTTAAACTCTCTCGGGGTTATGATCTGATTTTCACACATAGCTTTGAATAATCCCTTTGCGCTGAGCGCGTCGATACTGTCGCCTATTGCTCCGAGAAGGTGCATGAGATACTTGCTTTTGTCAATCTGTATTCTGGTAATCTTTATATATCCGCCTCCGCCTCTTCTGCTTTCTACAAGATATCCTCTTTCCTGGTTGAACCTTGAGGCTATAACATAATTTATCTGGCTCGGAACACATCCCATTCTTGTGGCAAGTTCGTTTCTCTGCAATTCGAGTATTCCGTTTTTTTCTTCCAGCATTTCTTCTATCATTCTTGATATTTTTTCAGATATAAGCATTCTTTTTCTTCACACCCTTTGACCTTTTCTGACCTTAATTATATCTCAATGGTCAGTTAAAGTCAAAGTCAGTTAAAGTCAAACTAGGTTGATTTTCATGAGTTATTTGAAAAAAACACCATAAAATCTCATTTTTTCTTAATAAATCTCATTATCTCGCACTTTTTTAAAAATTTTTAAAAATATCATTATCCGGAAAATCGGTCTCATTATCAAAATTTTTTTTGGCAAAGTTTCTGCGGTACGGGTTGTTTTCGGGATGATTATATAAAGAGTCGTCCTCATGTGAAAATTCATCATTATATGTTTCGGGCTTTAAAAAATTTTTTATTCTTATTTTTTTCATAAAATATACTTCCTTTCATAAAAAATATTTATTATAATGATATGTGTGAATTTTTAAAAAATATTTACCGTCGCCGAAAAGGAATATTATATGAAACAAAATGAAAATTATAAAAACGCAAAAAAATCATCCGGAAGTGCAAAGACTGTGCTTATAACTTCCGCAATAATTTACGTTCTCGTCCTCCTTTGTATAGTAGGATATATTATTTCCGATGTAAATTCTAAGGGAAATATGTCGGGCGGAAAAAAAATAGTAATAATGAACGGCACAAAAAAAGTTCAGACTATTACTTCAAAGAACATGGAGCCGTCTGACGGCGGCGTTTATATTTCGTCGGAAATTCTTCAAAAATACACCGGCGCCGGAATTGCGGGTGATTCGAAACTTGTTTCCGTGGTTTTCGGAGGATCGGGAAAAGACTCCGTAAGCGCCGATTTTAAATGCGGAACCGACAATGCGGAAGTTTGCGGAACTAAAATTTTCCTTGACAGTCCGTCGGTTTACAGCGATGGAAAATTGTATATTCCCCTTTCGTTTGTCCAAAAATACATTTCCGGTCTTACCTTTGAAGAAAGCAAGGATTCTTCAAAAGTTCTTATCGACATTTCATCCGGAATTTTCGGGTTTACAATTCCCGGCAACGACCCGGAACTCAGAATCCCCGTAACGAAGTTTTTTGACGTTTCGGCAAGCAGCGCTTCGGTTTCATTTAAAACTGACCTTTCAAAATACGAACAATATATGAATCCTTCGGACAAAGACAAATATCTGTTTTTGGTAAATTACGAAAATTATCTCAGCAAAGATTATTTGCCCGAAAACCTCACCGATCTTATAAACACCCGAAAAGACGGCAGAAGCACTCAGCAGATGGAACACACCGCGGCTATGGCAATGGAAGCGATGTTTAAGGAAGCCGAGGCAAATGGGTATACAAAAATCAGTATAACAAGCGCCTACCGTTCATACAATTACCAGCAAAAGTTATTTGACAATCAGGTAAACTCGCTGAAATCGACTTATGGTGATAAAGCCGAGGAAATGGCGGCTCAGGCAGTCGCAATTCCCGGAACAAGTGAACATCAGACCGGACTTTGCGCCGACCTGCATTCGCTGAGTTCCGCAAGTCAGGCCTTTGCCGACACTGAAGAATATCAGTGGCTTATTTCCAACTGTGCAAAATTCGGTTTTATTTTAAGATTTCCAAAAAATAAAACCGAATATACCCATATTATGTTTGAACCGTGGCACTACCGTTTTGTCGGCAGATACCACGCTACAAGAATAATGGAACTCGGTCTTTCTCTTGAGGAATATGTCGAACAATACAACTCGCAGAACGACTGATTATTGTTTCATGAGATATGGCATTTCGCAAAGCATGTTTTCAACAAATATTCCGTATCCTCTTTTGGGGTTATTCACAAGCACATGAGTAACGGCTCCCACAAGTTTCCCGTTTTGTATAACCGGGCTGCCGCTCATACCCTGCACTATTCCCCCTGTTTTTGAAAGCAATTTTTCATCGTTTACTTCAAGTATGAAATTTTTTGTATTTTCTTCACCGGTATATATTTTTACAATATTTACCGCATATTTTTCTATTCCGTTTCCATCTACATTGCAATATATTTCGGCAGGACCTTCCGTCATATCTTCTCTTGTGCCGACAGGCAAAGCTTCGCTTATGGAATTGATCTTTACGTCCATAACTCCGTAAACACCACACTCCGTATTCCCGATAAGGCTGCCTCTTTTAAGCGTTCCGAAATCACCTTTAAGTTCGCCGGGTCTTCCGTCGCGGCCTTTTATTACGTCAGTAAGATTTACGTCCACAATAACACCGCGCAAAAGCGGCATTAAAGTTTCGGTGTCGGAATCGCATATCCCGTGTCCAAGTCCGGCAAAAGAATTGTTTGAAGGATTGTAAAAAGTTATCGTTCCGATTCCTGCGGTACTGTCACGCACCCAAAGTCCTGTTTTATACTTTTTATCGGCAAGCGACATCAGCGGCAAAAGTTTTGTTTTATATGCCTTGCCGTCCCTTGTGAAATCTATTGTCAGTTCCTTTCCGGAACATTCTTCTATAATGCTTTTAAGATCTTCCGCCGTGTTTATTTCAGTTCCGTTTACATTCGTTATAATATCGGCTTTTCTAAGACCGGCTCTTCCTGCCGGACTTATTATTCCGTCATAAGATTCCACCTCGGACATTCCGACTATAATAACGCCTTTTGTAAAAAACTTTACTCCGAAAACGTCACCGCTCGGGACAAGTTTTAAATTATCGCTTACTTTTATTTTTATATTTTTTGACGGTATAACTCCCAGCAGTTTCGCCGTTGCTCCGCAGTCCTCATACGGCTGCACTACCTGCGCCGTTACCTTGTCGGCATCTGAAGATACGTTTTTAACGATATCCTGTCTTGAGATAACTGTTCTGTCGGGTATTGCGTAATCGACCGAACCTAAAACTATCGCACATAAAATGCCGAATATTAATAATGTACGAAATTTTACGCTACGGCCTGCTTTTGATTTTTCAGTTCTTCTTAATAGCATAAGCCACCCACAATTTCCAAAAATTTTATATACGGAACTTTGATTTTTCAATTTTCCGTACAGTTTTAATATTTGTTTTATAATTAACAATATGTATTGAAAAATTTATATTTATGGGGTGTTTTTTTTGAAAATTGCAATAATAGGTTCCCGAAAAATATATAATCCTGACAAAATTTACAATCTGATTAAGGAAAATATTCCGTCAAACTGTTCCGAAATAGTTTCGGGCGGTGCCGCCGGAATAGATACGCTTGCCGAAAAATACGCGGATGAAGTCGGCATCAGAAAAAAAATAATTTTGCCGGATTACAAAAAATATGGAAGAAGCGCACCTTTGATACGAAATAAGGAAATTATTGAATATGCGGATATCGTTTACGCTTTCTGGGATATTAATTCAAGAGGCACCGCAAATTCTCTGCAGCACTGCATTGAATCCGGAACGCCAATGAAGGTTTTTTCAATAAAAAAATAATTTTTATTGATTTTTTATTATTATTTACATATAATAAGTTTTAAATTCAACTGTTTTTTAATTTAAATTTTTATTTTTATAAAAGGGGTTTTTATAATGGAAGAATGCACGCACAACTGTGAAACCTGTTCCTCGGGCTGCTCTGAAAAAAGCGCTGCAGGCAATAGTTTTTTGGAAAGCACAAACGAACTTTCAAACGTTAAAAAAATAATTGCTGTTGTAAGCGGAAAAGGCGGCGTCGGAAAATCTCTCGTGACATCAATGCTCGCCGTATGTTCAAACAAAAAAGGCCTTAAAACAGCCATTATCGACGCGGATATAACAGGTCCCTCGATTCCTGCGGTTTTCGGTCTTAAGGAAAAGGCAACAGGCGATGAAAATTATATTTTTCCGGTAAAGTCAAAAACCGGCATAGATATCATGTCCGTAAATCTTCTCCTCGAAAACGACACCGATCCCGTTATATGGAGAGGTCCGGTCATTGCCGGAACGGTAAAGCAGTTCTACACAAACGTTGTATGGAACGATATCGACTGCATGTTTATCGACTGTCCTCCCGGCACCGGTGATGTTCCTCTTACAATCTTCCAGTCGATTCCCGTCGACGGAATAGTTGTTGTAACTTCTCCTCAGGATCTCGTTTCGATGATCGTAAAAAAAGCCGTTAAAATGGCTGAAATGATGAACATTCCGATTCTCGGCATTGTTGAAAATATGTCATATTTCACCTGTCCCGGATGCGGCGAAAAACATTCCGTTTTCGGAAATGGCGATATTGACGGCATCGCGAAATCTTTCGGAATTAAAAATATCGCAAAACTTCCGATTGATCCGAAAATTGCACGCCTTGCGGACAGCGGAAATATTGAATCCGTACCGACCGAAGATATATGTGCCTTTGCCGACGCAATTCTATAACATTCAGGGCACTTTTTACTTTATCCGATTTTTTTCGCAATTATATTTACAAAAAGACTTTTTTGCTGTATAATTAAAATAATTGGAAAATTTATCTCAACTTACCGGAAGGAGTATTTTTTTGATACTACAACTTGAAGAAGCAAAACTTTCTTTAAACGCTTTGATCGAGCAAATATCCGAACTTGAAAAAACGCTTGATATAAAAAACCTTGCAGAAAAAGCAAAAGAACTTGAAGAAGAAACCTGCAAAGAGGGTTTTTGGGACAACTCCGAAAATACTCAGCATGTACTTACTTCTCTCAAAAACGCAAAGCAGACAATAGATGATTTTACATCGCTGAAAGACAGCGCGGCGTCTTTGTCGTCGCTGATAGACCTTGCAAATGAAGAAAACGACGAAAGTTTTACCGAAGAAATTCTTTCGGAACTGTCAAAAATCCGCAAGGAATATTCAAAGCAAAATATTCAGGCCCTTCTCTCGGGCGAATATGACAGAAACAACGCAATACTTTCAATCCATCCCGGAGCCGGAGGCACCGAGGCGCAGGACTGGGCGGAAATGCTTTACAGAATGTATTGCCGCTGGGCCGAAAAAAGAGGTTTCAAAGTTAAACTTCTTGATTATCTAGACGGAGAAGAAGCCGGCATCAAAAGCGTTACTGTCCTTATCGAAGGTCAGTATGCCTACGGATACTTAAAAAGCGAAAACGGCGTTCACAGGCTTGTCCGCGTATCTCCGTTCGACGCATCGGGAAGAAGACATACTTCTTTTTCATCGGTAGAAATACTTCCGGAACTTGACGATAATACAGATATCGAAATAAAAGATGAGGACATCGAAATTACAGCCCACCGTTCAAGCGGCGCCGGAGGACAGCACATAAACAAAACCGATTCCGCTATCCGCATTGTCCACAAGCCAACCGGAATTGTTGTCGGATGTCAGACCGAAAGAAGTCAGCTTCAGAACAAGGAAACCGCGCTAAAAATGCTTAAAGCAAAACTTGTAGAAATAAAAGAACGCGAAAATTTGGATAAAATCGAAGACATAAAAGGTGAAAAAGCAAACATTGAATGGGGCTCGCAGATACGTTCGTATGTATTTATGCCATACACGCTTGTAAAAGACAACAGAACCGGCTATGAAGACGGAAATATTTCCGCCGTTATGGACGGAGATCTTGACGAATTTATGAACGCTTATCTCAAGGCAAAAGGAAATTATAAAAAATAAATTTATTATACTGATATTTAAAGCCCGGGAGGTAAAAAATAATGTCAGACAAAAAAAGAAAATTTGATATCGACTTATCACTGCTTTCCAACGCCATTGCTTTTACGGTCCTGTTCTTTTCTATGTTTAAAAGCAACAAGAAAGTATCAAAATTTATTTTTGCCATAGCATCTTTATGTTCGCTTATAGGGCTGTCCGCAGCGGCATCAAAACAGGACAGCACCCGCAAAACACTTGAAAAAATTCAAAA
The DNA here is from genome assembly GCA_934446095.1 of uncultured Eubacteriales bacterium. Taxonomy (GTDB): domain Bacteria; phylum Bacillota; class Clostridia; order Oscillospirales; family CAG-382; genus CAKSDR01. The sequence continues at coordinate 43,365 of CAKSDR010000007.1, forward strand.
TGGATTAAAAAATGACATCCCTAAAAAAATCAACGCCGTAAAGAAAACTGCCTCCTTGAAAAAGCCCGCAGTTTCTCAGGAAAACAAAAAGCCGGTATCGGACTCTGACATTGAAAAAATGACCGAAGAAGAACTTGAAAATGCTTCTCCTTTATTTGACGCAAAGTCGGAGTTGTCAATGGAGATTGACAGTCTTAAAAACATTGCAAGTCTTGAAGAAACCGTAAATGACAGCTGCTTTAAAGACGAAGATATTTTAGGAGATATCGACATTTCGGAAGAAGATCTTTCGGGAATCGAAAAAGAATTGAAAAAATTTGATTTTTAAAGGTTGTGATTATTATAAAAAGGAAAATTATATCTTTTTTGTGCCTTGTGCTCGCTTGCGTTTTCATTTGTTCATGCACAAGCAAAAAGGTTGAAATAACCGACAAAAAGTTATTTTACGCAGCATATCCGTTTGAACTCGAAGATATGCAGTTTTCAAAAAGTTACACGTACGGAACCGAAGGAACGTCGGGACAACCGGTTTTATGCATGTGTTCAAAAGAAATTACCGACGTTAACATCATAGGCATAAACTCTGACAGCAACGGAACTCTTTCTGCGGGCGACAGTCTTTATTCTATAGAAAGCCTTCTTCCAGGAGAAGTTATCGCGCTCAATATTCTCGTCCCCGAAACAACTCCCAACTGCGGCGTAAGTTTTAAAGACGGCGACGGCAAAGAATACTGCTATGCAATATCTCAAAACGGAAAAACAGGCGGAATCGTTCTTATTGATCTAAATAATAAAAAATAATGCTCAAAATGACACGTTTTTCAGCGTGTCATTTTTTATTATTATTTTATTAATAAATTATTTATTTTTTCACTCATACGGCAAAAAATTTCAAATATTTTCGATTTTTTATTGATTTTTTTCTTTTTTAAGCGAAAACATTATTGACAAAATATGTATTTAATGATAATATAATATATTGCATTATAATCGGTTAGTATTATGTTTTTGTTAACAGACAAGTCCATTTTACCCGATAAAATACCGGAAATTTGAATGGAGTGATTGCTTAAATGGTAGAGTCTTCTAAGTTGCAGGACCTTGTAAAAGAAAACATTGTAAAGCCCACATATCTCGGCAAGAACCTTAGGTACAGTTTCTCCAAGATTAATGAAAATCTTGTTGAAATACCTAATCTTATCGAAATACAAAAAGATTCTTATGAATGGTTTCTCAAAGAGGGTCTTCGGGAAGTACTTGATGAAGTTTCTCCCCTCGTTGATTATTCAGGCAACCTTAATATTGACTTTATTGACTATTCTCTTGAATACAAGCCTAAATATTCAGTCGAAGAATGTAAAGAAAGAGATGTTAACTATGCCGCACCCTTAAAAGTTAAGGTTCGGCTTTCAAATAAACAAACCGGCGAAGTTAAAGATGCTGTAGTATTCATGGGAGATTTTCCCCTTATGACCGAAACAGGCACCTTTGTAATAAACGGTGCGGAACGCGTTATCGTTTCCCAGCTCGTGAGATCGCCCGGTATATATTTTGATTCGACTATTGACAAGTCTGACAAGAAAGTCTATGCTTCAACCGTTATACCTTACAGAGGAGCATGGCTTGAATATGAAACGGATGCAAACGACGTTTTTTATGTTCGTATTGACAAAAACAGAAAGATCCCCGTTTCGATTCTTATACGCGCACTTGCCGATAAGGACGACGGTCCTCTTTCCGGTATTGCTTACAATAAAGGTATCTTAGACTTTTTCGGAGAAAATGAAAAACTCAAGAGCACGCTTGAAAAAGATCCGTGCGAAACCGAGGCTTTAAAAAATCAGTCTTCTCCGCGCGACGAAGCCCTTAAGGAAATTTACAAAAAACTGCGTCCGGGAGATCCGCCTTTGGTTGAAAGTGCGGAAATTCTCATGCACAACCTTTTCTTTGATGCAAGAAGATATGACATCTCCGCTGTCGGAAGATACAAGTTTAACAAAAAACTTGCACTTGCAAAAAGAATCTCGGGATTCGAACTTGCAAGAGATGTCGTTTCCGTATTTACAGGCGAAGTTCTCTTTGAAAAAGGTACTGTTCTGAATTTTGAAAAAGCTCAGGCTATTGAAGACGCCGGCGTTTGCGAAGTTTTCCTTCTTACCCAGAAAACAATGCCGGGTATTGAACAGACGGAATTTAAGGTATTCAACAATAAAATGGCATTTATCGATAAACTTGACGTTGTGCCCGAAGAATATTACAAAGACCTTAACATTACCGAAAGGGTAAACGTAGAAGTATTATCAGATATACTTGACAATGTTTCCGATAAAGACGAATTCAAAGCAGAATTCGAACGCCGCCGCGACGAACTCATTCCGAAACATATAACAAGAGAAGATATTCTTTCTTCAATTAACTACCTTCTCTGCATAGAACACAACTGCGGCACAACAGACGATATAGACCATCTCGGCAACAGACGTCTTCGTTCTGTCGGCGAACTTCTCCAGAACCAGATGAGAATCGGTTTTACAAGAATGGACAAGATCGTAAAAGAACGCATGACAATGCAGGATACTGAAAATCTCACTCCGCAAAACCTTATAAACATAAGACCTATAGTTTCTGCTATAAAGGAATTTTTCGGTTCATCACCGCTTTCACAGTTCATGGATCAGTCAAATCCGCTTGCGGAACTTACTCATAAGAGAAGACTTTCGGCTCTCGGCCCGGGCGGTCTTTCACGTGACAGAGCTTCTTTTGAAGTCCGCGACGTGCATTACACGCACTACGGCAGAATGTGCCCTATCGAAACGCCTGAAGGTCCTAACATCGGTCTTATCTCTTACCTTGCAACATACGCAAAAATAAACAAATTCGGTTTTATCGAAGCTCCTTACAGAAAAGTTGACAAAAGCACGGGAATCGTAACCGACGAAGTTGTATACATGTCTGCAGACACAGAGGACGAATACACCGTAGCTCAGGCAAACGAACAGCTTGACGAAACGGGACGATTTGTAAAGAAACGTGTAACAGCAAGACGCCGTGAAGAAATTCTTGAAGTTGACGCGTCAAAAATCGACTACATGGACGTTTCTCCGAAAATGGTTGTATCTGTTGCAACAGCACACATTCCTTTCCTTGAAAACGACGATAACTCCCGTGCGCTGATGGGTTCGAACATGCAGAAGCAGGCTGTTCCGCTTATGATGACCGAAAGCCCTATCGTAGCTACAGGTATGGAATACAAATCTGCCGTCGATTCCGGCGTTGTCACTGTCGCAAAAGAAGCAGGTACTGTTGTAAAGGCTGATTCCGATATAATAAAAATACTTGAAGACAACGGAAACACAAGAGAATATCATATTATTAAATTCAAGCGTTCAAACCAGGGAACTTGCGTAAACATGCGTCCTATAGTTATGGCAGGCGAACATGTAGACAAAGGTCAGGTAATAGCAGACGGTCCCGCCACATCGAACGGTGAAATTTCTCTCGGTAAAAACGTTCTCATCGGATTTATGACATGGGAAGGTTATAACTACGAAGACGCCGTACTTCTTAATGAACGCCTTGTAAGAGACGACGTTTATACTTCAATTCATATTGAAGAATATTCACACGAAGCAAGAGATACAAAACTCGGTCCCGAGGAAATCACGCGTGACATTCCGAACGTCGGAGAAGACGCGCTCAAAAACCTTACGATGGACGGTGTAATCTGCAAAGGTGCCGAAGTACGTTCCGGCGATATCCTTGTAGGTAAAGTAACTCCGAAAGGAGAAACCGAACTTACTGCCGAAGAAAGACTTTTACGCGCAATTTTCGGTGAAAAAGCAAGAGAAGTAAGAGATACATCACTAAGACTTCCTCACGGCGAAAGCGGAATTGTTATCGACGTCAAAACATTTTCACGCGATAATTCCGATGAACTTCCGCCCGGAGTAAATAAAGTTGTCCGCGTTTATATTGCGCAAAAGCGTAAAATCTCCGTCGGAGATAAAATGGCCGGACGTCACGGAAACAAAGGTGTCGTTTCAAGAATACTTCCTCCGGAAGACATGCCTTTCCTTCCCGACGGTACTCCTCTTGATATCGTATTGAACCCGCTGGGCGTTCCTTCGCGTATGAATATCGGTCAGGTGCTTGAGGTTCATTTGGGCATTGCCGCAAAGAAACTCGGATGTAAAATCGTAACTCCCGTATTCGACGGCGCAGATGAAAAGGGAATTTCTTCTTTTCTTGAAAAAGCCGGAATGCGTCCTGACGGCAAGAGTATTGTTTATGACGGCAGAACAGGAGAACCTTTTGACAATCCCGTAACCGTCGGAATAATGTACTATCTTAAACTTCATCATCTGGTAGATGATAAAATCCATGCACGTTCAACCGGTCCTTATTCTCTCGTTACTCAG
>CAKSDR010000008.1 GCA_934446095.1 uncultured Eubacteriales bacterium
AACGAAAGCCGCTCTCTCGGGGTATGTTTTTTCAAGCATGCCTTTTATTTCTTCATACGAAAGTTCAGGTATGCTTTCCGGCATAAACAGTCCTCCGTCGCACGCAATACCTTGTTTTATTGCCTGTGCCGAAGTCACTCCTTCTTTTCTTTCAACATCTCTTGTGCTGTAATACTTCATCTTTTTTCCCTTCCCCGAAAAATTCTACAGATTATTTTTAAAGAAATTATACGCATTATTATAAAAAATATCTTCCGCGACGCTTTCTTTTACTCCGTCTTTTACAAGTCTTTCATACACTTTGTCAATATTATAAAGTTCGCTTGCCCCCGGCACTCTGTCCATTCCGTCCCTATCGCAGCCGAGGCAAACCGTTTTCTCCCCGCCGAGGCTCAGATAATACTCGATATGTTTGCACATACTCTGTATTATTTCCTCAGAAATTATTTCAGTTTCTGAAGCCTTATATTTATTGGACAAAAAAGAACTATACATATTTACTCCGACGATTCCGCCGGTATTTACAATTGTCCGAAATTCTATATCCGTCATATTGCGGCTGCAGTCGCACAGCACGTTGGAATTTGTATGAGTTGCGATATACGGTTTCTTGGCGCATGACACAACGTCGAAGAAACTTTTATGCGACATATGCGAAACGTCGACTATTATCCCGAGCCTTTCGCATTCGGCCACAAGTTCGCGTCCAAACTCCGTAAGTCCCGTATCCGTATTATGGCTTCCGCCTGCGGCATACTCGTCTTTCCACATAAAAGTTAAGACTCTGACGCCGAGTTCCCTTAGTATCGGCAGCCGTGACATATCGTTCCCCAGCAGTTTCGAACCCTCGACCGACAGCATCACCTTAAGTCTTTTATCGTCCGACACGAGCATTTCTCTATCATCGCAGAAAACCGCGCTGTCGCTGTTCTCTTCTATTTCATTCAAAAGATTTTCTCTTATTTTGAAAAAATCTTCGTAATTTTCATCGTCGGTCTTATTATGATCGGAATATATTGCATATATCTGAATCGGAGATGTATACTTTTTAAAGTCCGAGAGCCTTGTATCAAGGTTTTCGCTGTCCATATTCAATTTCTTTGTGTACATTTCAAATGCAGTATCGCAATGCAAGTCAAATATTTTCATTTAATATCTTCCTTTTCGCAAATGAAGGTTTGTTTGTATTTGGCAATCATGTTATATCTATATTTTTTATATGTTCTATCGTACCGTTTTGTGTATACACTTCGATCGCGTCAAATCTCGGCTGAAGATTTTTGATAATGTTATTTGCGCGATTTTCATAAATAAATTTTACGGCGCATTTTTGCATATGTTCAAGTTTTTTGCCGTCAACCGCTTCTTTGCCGCTACCGAACATTTTATTCTTTCTTGTCTTTACCTCGACAAAAACAAGGTATTCCCCGTCTTTTGCTATTATGTCAATTTCCCCGCCGGATATTGTATAATTTCTTTTAATTATAATATACCCGAGTTTTTCCAAATATTGCGACGCGGTATTTTCACCGGCTTTTCCGATTTCTTTCGCCGTCATTTTTCCAAGAACTTCTTCAAAAAACTCTGCCTATGGTACGGACACGGACCGTATTCCTTTATCGCGTTATAATGCGCTTTTGTTCCGTATCCTTTATGCTTTGCAAACATATACTGCGGATACTCCTTATCCATAACTTCGATGCAGTATCTGTCCCTTGCGGTTTTTGCAAGTATTGATGCTGCCGCAATTGACGGAACTTTACCGTCACCTCCGACAACAGCCTTTGCGTTTACCGCAAAGCCTCTTGATATATTTCCGTCTATAAGTGCAAAATCAGGTTTTATTTTAAGGCCGTCTATTGCCCTTCTCATTGCAAGAAGAGTTGCTTCAAGTATATTCATCTGTTCTATTTCGCTCACCTCGCAAAAAGCGACGCTGTATGTTACGGCATTCTTTTTTATTATTTCTTCAAGTTCTTCTCTTTTCTTTGCGCTGAGTTTTTTTGAATCCTGAAGGCCTGCAAAGCAGCCGTTTTCCGACACATCTTCCGGCAATATTACGGCCGCCGCATATACCCTGCCCGCAATCGGACCTCTTCCGGCCTCATCCACTCCGCACACGATATTGCCGCAGTCCTTTTCATATCCCCATTCAAGAGGTTTATTCGGCATAATTTTCTTCCCCGATTCCTACAATAAAATTATTTTATATTTTAACACACCGCGAATAATTTGTCAATTCCCCTTTTTCCTCATGCCGCGTATTGCAAGGCGTATATACTTCACCTCCGGTGTATACCCGAAAAACAAAACAAAAATAACAGACGGTATGCAAAGGCATATAATTATTTTCAAAATATACATTCTCACAAATCCGCACAGGAACAATGCGACAATACATGAACTTGCGGTGAGAAAAAAGTACATAGCGGCCCTCTTATAATATTCGGAAGTTTTGCTGTGAAATCCATATTTATAAAGCACATACGGTTCATACCACATACAAACCGCGGCGCAGGATACAAATCTTCCGAAAAAAATCCCCGCAATTCCCATTTTCTTTGCAAACACATATGCCGCCGCTGCCGTAACCACTACTTCAAGTATAGGTTTTATTTTTTCCTTATAATAGAGTCCGTATGCATCTCTGAAAATAAGAACGCTCTCTCTCATTCCCATAACATAAAACAGAAGCGCGACAACAAAAGACGCGCTTTTTGGCAGCGTATTTTCCTCTCCTATCCATAATTTCATAAAATCCTGCGACAGCACTGCTATCATTACAGTACACACACTTGTAAGAAAAAAACATGCAAGTTCCACCGCGCGGAAAACTTTCCGTGCCTTTTTTTCGTCTTCGCTTGCCCCGAGGTTACCCACGCTTCCGCTGACAGCGCCTATTATTCTTATTGAAAGCATTGACGCTGTTCCGAGCAGCATTCCGTAATTTGAGTATATTCCGTTTCCGGAAAGCCCGAAATAATACACAACTATAAAATTATCCACAGAACTGAGCGCCGCTGTTCCGATTTTTTGAACTACTAGCATTCTTGCCTGTTTTTGCACCTCGCGTTTTGTTTTTTCCGGCACTTTTCTTCTTATTGAAAAATCTATTTCCGGATACATCTTCTTCACACTTACATGCAGTATTGCATCTTCTGTCACCTGAGAAAACACGCATATTGCAAGATACAATATATAATTTTTTGTAATATATAATGCCGCCGTTTCAAATATTACCGATATTATTCCCGCAACATATGCAAAATTTTCATTTATATAATTTTTCTGATCGGAAAAAAGCAGCAGTTTCCTATACGAAAAAAGATACGACGCTCCGCTTGACATTATATAAAGAACATATATCGTGCGTATATGGGGTATATCCGGCAGCCCGCCCGTTATTTTCTCAAGCACGGGCAAAAGTGATATCCCGACTGCCGTCACAAGGCATCCGCTTATGTAATTTGATTTTCTGCAAAATGCCAGTATATCAGATATTTTTTCATTATCGTGCTTCGCTATAGGTTTATATAAAAGATATATCCCGGCGCCGCCTACGCCGAATTCCAGAAACGACAGCATAACCAGAATATTTCCGAACAAACTTGAAAGTCCCACATATTCGCTTCCCAGTATTTTTACAAACACATTTCTCGAATAGAATGACAAAAACAGGTTTACAAATATTCCGGCAAACGCCGTCTTTATATTTTTTACCGCTGCGTTTGTACGCGTCGTCGCCGTTTTCTTCTCTTTCATAAGATTTTCTCTCTTGTCTGTTCGTTATTTTCTCTTTTTAGTAAAATGTATTGCGAAAATTTCAAAAGTATGTATATTTCTGCAGGGTCGTTTTTTGTCAGATGTTTCGCCACTTTGACTAGTTTTTATTCATTTTTGCTATCGTTTTTATGTATTATTTTTACGAAATCGAACTTTTGTTCGAATTTGTCGTTGACTTTTTAGTATTTTTGAGGTATAATATACACATCAGCGAAAGACGTGCACGTCATTTACAAATCCTTATATCATAACAATATTTTACATTTTACAAAAACTTTCATACAAACTTATTCTTACCGTTACGGTTTTATTTTTTACTTTTGTATCGAACATTAGTTCCATTTGGAGGTGGACAACTTGAAGGACTTTTATACTTTTGACAGCAAGGATAGAAATTACAAAACAAATTTTCTTTTTAACGAAACAACCCGTGACGATGAATCATCATATTCACCCTCGCACAATGAAAAATGCATGTACTGCGGTTTTGAAATTTTTGATACCGACGATGTTTTAAAAGTTATTCCCACCGGAGATATCATTCACAAAAAATGCTGGATTGACTATGCCGAAGACAATATATATGACATCTGTGAAGAATACTATTAATTTCTTTATTATCTTCAAAGTTTGAATTTCTAGGAGGAAAACATGAACTACAGAACAAAAAAAGGTATTGAATTATTTCAAAGCAAAGTAGACTCTTACTTTGAGGACTGCGACAAGGAGAACATCGGATGTTCGAAACTTTCAAAGCCCTATACAATGTCGGGGCTTCTTTTCCATCTTAACATTACAAAAGAGGAACTCGACGATTTATGCGAATCAAGAAAACTAAACAAGATAATCACAAACGCAAAACTCAAAATTGAATCTTATATTGAAGAAAACGCGCTCAACGGCAAACTGTCAGGCACCGCCGCCATAAACAGTTTAAAATGCAATTTCGGCTGGAATGACAAAGCCGACAAAGATTCCCCCTGCCGCAATTTTTCAGTCATTCTTGAAGGAGATGCCGACGAACTCGGCCTTTAAGAACACATTTTGAAACGAAAAAAATTTACTCTTTCGGGAAAACCTCTTGAAAAGCAAAAAGAGTTTTTTGCCGCCACGGAAAAATATGTTGCATACGGCGGCGCAAGAGGCGGCGGAAAAAGCTGGGCATTAAGGAGAAAAATAATCCTTATGTGTCTAAAATATCCCGGTCTTTCAGTTCTTATAATAAGAAGAACTTTTCCGGAACTGCGCGAAAATCACATACGTCCCCTGATGGCCGAACTTTCCGGCATTGCTTCTTATACCGAAACGAGAAAAACATTTGAATTTGCGAACGGTTCGCGTATAAGAATGGGGTATTGCGACAGCGAAGATGATGTTACGCAATACCAAGGTCAGGAATTTGACGTCATTGCAATAGACGAAGCGACTCAAATGTCGGAATATCAATTCCAGACACTGAAAGGTGCGCTTCGCGGAACAAATTCTTTCCCGAAAAGAATGTATCTCACCTGCAATCCGGGCGGCATCGGACATGCATGGGTAAAACGGCTGTTTATTGACAGGGATTTCAGAGAAGGCGAAAACCCTTCGGAATACAAATTCATACCTGCAAAAATTTTTGACAACAAGATTTTAATGAAAAAAAATCCCGACTATCTCGACCAGCTCCGAAGTCTTCCGGAAAACTTAAAACTTGCCTGGCTCTACGGTCAGTGGGATGTTTTTGCGGGGCAATATTTCCCGGAATTCGACTTATCGATCCATTCTATGCAGCCGTTTTTTATAGATGAAAAATATCTGAAATACTGTGCCATAGACTATGGTCTTGACATGCTGGCCGCCGTTTTTGTGGCTGTTTCGTCTTCCGGAGAGGCTTTTGTTTACGACGAAGTTTACAAAAGCAACCTCATTGTAAGCGACGCTGCTTCCGAAATACTCAAAAAATCCGACGGCGTTATTCAATTTATTGCTCCGAGCGATCTTTGGAGCAGGCAGAAAGACTCAGGCAAAAGCATTGCCGAACTTTTTTCCGAAAACGGTGTTTTTCTGTCAAAACTTTCTTCCGACAGGGTACAGGGCTGGTTATGTCTTAAGGAATGGCTAAAGCCGGTAACTTCTCCCGACGGAACAAAAACCGCAAAACTTCGGATATTCAAAAACTGCACAAATCTTTTAAGGTGTCTCCCGTTGCTTATGCACGACAAAAATGCCTGCGGAGATGTATCGACAAAGCCTCATGAGATAACGCACGCGCCCGACGCTCTCCGTTATTTTGCGGTATCGCGTTCTGCGGGAGCTTCTCTCCCGAAAGAACCTCAAAGAAAAAAACTTGCACAGATTCTAAATTTAAAACAGTAATTTATTTTGAAAGGATCTTCTATGAAAAATTTCAACTTATTCAGAAAAAATACGAAGTATCTGAAATACGACTACTCGGATTCTCTCTGCAGAGAAGACACTGTAAACCATCTTATTCACATATGCAGTCAAAACAAAGCGTCTATCAACTCATACTGGAAAAAAATGAGGGCATATTATGACGGAAATCATGAAATAAGGACCCATACTTCTATTTTTACAAATGACAAGGACATTCCATGGTCACCCGCTCAGTCGCCCGACGGTTATATTGCCGTTGAAAGCCAGCTTGATCCTTCCATTCCGGACTTTGAATTTTCTCCGAGGGGAAAGGACGATTACGAAAAAGCAAAACAGCGTGAAGAAATAACGCATTATGTATGCGACATAAACGATCTTGAAACAAAAAATTCAATAAACGAACGCCGTCTTGCAATTTACGGAACTGCGATATGGAAAGTTTGCTGGGACAGTTCCTCTTTTGACGGAACAAACCACGGCGAAGTACTTATAGACACTCCGAAACCCGAGCAAATTTTTACCGACCCCTCTTCTACCACGGTAGACGGATGCGAATACATAGGATACATGTACAGAATCCACAAGGAAAAAGCCAAGAGAATTTTCAGAAACGACCTTGAAACAAAAAACATTGACATTGAATCATTTGTAGATCCATACAGGACAGACTCATCATATTTTGACCTTACGGGAAAAGACAGATGCAGTTATGACAACCTTGACGAAACAATCACTGTAACGGAATGGTGGTTCAGGCAGCCATGTGACGGAAAGCAGACAATTTCAATGAATATTGACGGCAAAAAGGTTTCGGTTGATTATTCATGGTCTGCGGGCGACATTGCGTTGTCTATACTTGTCGGCGGCAAAGAAGTCCGTTACATACCCAATTACTGGAACAACACCGACTGCAAAATGTTTCCTTTTGTTATTTACTGCAAGGTTCCGAACGAAGACACCATTTGGGGCAAAAGCGAACTCGAATCCATAATTCCGCTTATTGACGCTGCTGACAGGGAACTTTCTTTTGCTCAGTTAAATTCAGCATTCTGCTCAAACGACATTATAGTTGCTGAGGAAAATGCCCTTTGCGACGACAGCGAACTTGACAATTCTCCGGGTGCTGTATGGAAACTGCGTCCGGGAATGATGGGAAAAATTCAGCGTCTTGGAAATTCCTCATATTCAGAAACTTATCAATACAACAACACCGAGCAATGGCGTAATCTTATACAAGCCACAACCGGAAACTTTGACATGTATCAGGGGCGCGAACCTACGCGTGTTACGACTGCCAGCGGTATTGCGCTTTTAAATGAACGTGCAAAATCAAGGCAATCCATAAAGAAAGTCATACGTTCCGAAGGATTCAAGCGACTTTTTGAACTTATAGACAGAACCACTCTCGAATACTATAACGACGGCCGAGTTATTCTTATCGGCGCTGCAAGCAAAGACGCTACAGTATTCAAATTCTCGAATTTTGCATCATATCCAAAAGGTTCAAAATCCGCCTATATTCCTGTTATCGACGTTAAAATTCATATAGGCGACGGCGTTTCAAACTCAAAAGCTTTCACGGTACAGGCCTTAAGCGATCTTATAAGAACGCCTATCACGCAAGACAATTACAAACTTGTGCAATCATTTGTAGATCTTATAGGACTTCCAATGCGAAAAGAAATATGCGATATGCTTGAATCAAAATTCAGTCAGCAGGATTTACTTTTAGAAACTCTCGGAAAGGAACAGTTTTATAATGACGGACAACAACTTTGAAAACGATGTTTTATCGAAAGATTCTTTAGCCGAAAACCCGGAAAAGGATATTGAAGCCGAAGAAAAACTTTACTCAAGGGAAGAACTTGAAAAAATAGTGAAAGAGCGTCTTAAAAGAGAACGCAAAAATCAAGATTCCATAAGACAAATTCGTAATTTTATAGATATTTTACGCAAATGCGGCATTATCAAATCCAATTCTTACGCAGGTGCTGCAAAAGAACTAAATTCAATTTTTAATTCTTTGCTTCCTGCGGACAGCACATCTTCTTCCGAACTCGATTCCGGGATCATTCCCGAAACCGATCTTCAGGAGAATCCGAAGGAACGGACGGATTTACCGGACGATATTATCCCGGTTTTACAGGATTCATCGTCTGCCGACGAACTGTCTATCCCCGTACAGTACGAAGACACCGATTCCTCCGAAAAACCCGCCGGCATCGCAGAAGATGCCGCAAACACACCTTTCGCAGAAAAAGGGACTGTTCCTCATGAAGAAGGTCCTTATGAGGAATCTTTACGCAGCGATATTGATGAATTCATTTCTGCTTTTGGCAGCAGCACTCTTGAAACTCTTGTAAACGACAAGATGTTTGCGGAGTTTGCCAAAGGACGGCAAGACTCTCTTTCGGACATCTACTGTCAATACATAAACTTCATCAAAAATCTTGCGGAAATACAAAATGCAAGGGTTGACAAAAACATGAGATCTGCTCTTGCCTCCACCGGTTTTTCCGGAAATTCTTCAGGAAAGGCTTCTTTTGAAGACAGCCTTTCGGAAACACAGAAGGAGATTGCGCGCTCATGCGGCATGTCATACAAAGAATATGCCGAGTTGCTCTCGCAAATACCTTCGCACAAAGTCAGAAAATCCAAATGATTTTTATTTTTAAAGGAGTTTTTTATGGAATACTTACTTAACGCATCGGGCTATACTCAGCCCTGCATCAGAGAATACGAAATTTCTGCTTCAAGCGACCTTAAAAAAGGCACTGTTATGTGCATAAGCGACGGAGCCGCAGCAAAAGCTACCGCATCCGGCAAAATTTTAGGCGTACTTGATGAAGACTACAATGTATCAAAAGACATTTTAAATCCCAGAAGCGGCAGCGGACTTGCTAAAATAAACATTACTCCGGACGGAATATTTTCTTTCCCGGTTCAGACATTTACAATTGCAACCGCCGGAACTGCCACAACTTTAACACTTGAAAGTTCATCTGCAATCCCGACATCTTCAGCTGTTCTCAAAGGCGGTTATATAAAACTTATTTCAAAGGGTGCAAACTCAACAAACACAGACAGTGTAGGATGCATAAGAAAGATTACAGCCCAGGCTTCATACGTACTGACCGTAGACAACGGCGGCTCTGCATGCGCAGGCGACGTATACGCAGTTTTCCCTCCGGCAAACTTTGCTTACATTACATTAACTTCCGACGCGCTTGCATTTAAATTTGCAGCTTCTGCCGGAACTGCTGCAAAAGTTGTATCATCAGACACTGACAAAAATACTGTCGATATAATTTTCAGCAACCACCTTTACAAATAACTTTATTCTTAATTTAAGGAGATTTTCTTATGAACGATATATACACATGGCCCAACGATTTATACCCTCTCGTAAAAAAGCGCTTTGACCTCCGTTACGGCAACAGAATGGACGTTATTTCAAACGTTGCGGAAGTAATTACCCAAGATGAAATAGACTACCGTTTTGAAGGTATCGGCGGATACGGAGAACTTCCGGAATATGACGGAACAAGCGTTGCAAGCGCAGATCAGAAAAGATCTTTTATAACAACCGTTTCTCCCAAAGAGCATGCTCTCAAAGTAACATTATCCTACAAAAAGGCAAAAGTTGACCTTTCGGGGGAAGCACAGAAAGTCGGCACACGCCTTGCGGATTCCGCTTACATGACTGTTCTCAATGAATTCTACAGACTTTTTGCAAACGCTTTTACAAATATCGGTTCAGACGGCGCCGCATGGGCATCGAAAAACCATCCGATAAATTCTCAGGCAGATTCGGGAACATATTCAAACCTTATAAATTCTGCTCTTTCAGTTTCCGCAATAACCTCTGCCCAGTCGAAAGCAGCAGCCTTTGTAACTCCTGACGGTCTTCCGTTTGCAGGCAATTTCGACCTCCTTTTGGTAAGCCCGGATCTTGAAGCAAAAGCAAAAGAAATCTGCGGACCGAACTCACGTCTTATTCCCGAAAAGAATCCTGACGCCGATGCAGGCCAGAATGCTGCAAACCCCGTATACGGAATGAAATATCTTGTTGTCGGCGGTGGCGGAATAGGCCTTACCAAAAACCAGTGGGCAATTGCCGACTCCATGCTTTTGCCTGAAGTTTTGAAACTTGTTTACATTACGGAACCCACAGTTCTTGTTTCTCCTCAGGACAATCCTCTTATTACTGACTACATAGGATATGTTGACTTCGGATTCGGATTCGGCGATGCAAGACCTATCATCTTCTCAAACCCTAACTGATTTTCAGAGGTGATTTTATGTTTGTAACTTCTCAGCCCGGCAGAATCATTTCTGCCGGAACGACCACCCTTTCTTCAAGCAGCACTTCCGCCGTTTTCGGCAAGGAAGGATTTGCCGCAAGAATTCATATCTTAGGCGAAGGATGTTCTCTTTATGCCGCCGGCGACAAATCTCATGCCTGCGGTCTTTCCGACGGCGAAATAATTGAATTTTCCGATCTTGCCGAGGTTTCATATTCGGGCGAATCTTCCGCCAAAGTAAACTACATTATTTTTGACACCATCTGATATTTCGCTATTATGCCGGCAAGGCCGGTGCTGATGCCGGCATAATACAAAAAGGAGGACAACATGAGTTATTATATATATACTCTCGGCGATATTAAAAAATCCGTCTATAAATGTCTTGATGAATACAGTATCAACGGCAAAGTTCATTCTAATCTTGACGGTGCCGGAAGAGATTTTGAAAACCGCATTATTGATTCTATCAATTCCAATGCCAGACGTGTTTATTTCAGTCTTGTAAAAAATACATTGTCCGAAAACTTTATTTTTTCCATGCCAAATATTCTATCTTCTGTAAATTCTTTCTCTGTTTCTTCCGGTCAATCTCAATCTGTCACAATTCCGGATGGTTCCGGCGCTGCAAGTTTCATGTACTGCGGCAAGGGTTCCGTTTCTTTTTGCGACGCTTCGGACAATGTCATTAAAACTTATCCACTCCTGTCGGAATACGGTTGCCTTACAAGTTTCAAAGACTTTATTCCCGGCAGTGTTTCATATATTAAATTTTCTTCTTCGGACAGTTTTACAATAAAGCTCTTAAGAATATATGATTCTGAAATTTCTTCCGGCATCATGGACAAATCCATGATTCCCGACGGAAGATACCTTTACTGCAAACTTCCCGACAATTTTGCGGGAATTAAAACCTTCAAGAGTCTTAATTCGAATTCGGTATTGAACGATATATTTTCTTTTGACGACACGCGTCTTTTCTGTCCGGAAAAATATGCCGGCGAATATAAAATAGAATATTTTGCATATCCTCCGGCCTTCTCGGAATTTTCTTCTGACAATGAAGTTCTTTACCTGCCTCCGATTGCCTGCACGGCCGTTATATATGCCGTTGCGGCCGACTTATGTTTTAATGAAGACAGTTCCGTTTATTCAAAACTCATATACAAATTTCAGGATATCTGCAACAACTGCTATTCATCGGCAGGCCTTGAAGAACGAAAAAGAAACAGTTTCTACTCGACAGCCTCCGTCAAAAAATTCGGGAGGTAATTTATGGCGTATATACCGACTTCACTTCCCTACACTTACCGTCACTCCAGTTATACTAAAACGATTCAGTCTTTTGACGGCGGGCTTATAAAAAACACCGACAGCGAAAACCTTTCCGACAATCAGATGACAGAACTTTTAAACATGTGTTTTTCCGACGGAAAGCTTACAACAAGATTTTCCTATACCTCATTTAGCGATTCATCCTCTGAAGTTTCGCTCGAAGGTACTTTTCACAGCATGACAAAAAAGCCTTTCTGCAACTGCATGCTTATACACTGCGGTACCGGTATTTACAAATTTTCCGGTTCTTCGCTGTCGCTTATATATACTCAGGCAAAAAACGAACACAGTCTTTGCTATGAAATGAATTCAAAAGTTTACTTCCTTTCGGAAACCGACATTATTGAAGTTGCTTCCGACTTTTCATGTACTTCCAAAGAGCCGTACATACCCACCATATATTCAAACTGCACATACGATTTATCTTCATTTACTGTAAACGAAGACATAAATCTGTTGGGAAATAAAGTCCGTATAAGTTACCCTGTTACCGACTATTCGGTTGATTTCAAAGTGCCGCTTGCGGGAAATACAAAAAAGCGTCCTCAAGTTGTCTACATGGGAAATCAACTTGATTCCACCGTTGCAAAATTTACCTCTCCGACCGACATAAAACTTGACCATTACAACTCTGACAAAAACGGAACCACAGTTGAAATAACCTACGAACTTGCAGCCTCTGTAATTACAGGTAACCGAAAGAAAATAACAAACTGCAAATATGCCGAAAGTTTCGGAGGTTCCGGCAATGAAGGAAGCAGAATTTTCCTTGCCGGAAACCCGGATCTTAAGGGTTATTACTTTAAAAGCGGTCTTTTAAATCCGACTTATTTCCCTGAACTTGACTTTAACATTATAGGCGGAGGAAACGATGATATTACCGCCTTTGCAAAAAGGTCATGCGATCTTTACGCATTTACTACAAACAGCATTCACCGTATAATTTATTCATTTGACAAAGACTCGGGTGCTTCATTTCCCGTAAGCGAAGTCAGCAGTTCTGTCGGATGCGATATGCCCGATTCAGTACAAAACATTGATAACCGTCTTGTTTTTGCAAACAAAAATTCCGGGATATATCTGATAGAATCTACCAACACTTACGACGAAATCAACATAAAGCCTTTATCAAAGAACATTAACGGCGAATACGGTCTTTCCGACGGAACTTTTTCAGACAGTTCATCAAATGTTTTCCCATCTTATGATTTTGACAGAAAATACTTTATCACCTCAGGCAATTATATTTACATTTGGGATTACAACAGAACACCGTATTATGACTCGGGGGATTACTGCAAAGCACAAAACCGTCTTGCCTTTTATGTCTTTAATTCCCCGGGCGAAATAATCAAAATGTTTTCTGTCGAAAACAAACTTTTCTTCATGTGCAAAAACGCCTCATCTTCCGTGCCGTTTATAGTAAAATACGATCCGGACTCCGGCAAAGACAGCGTTTTACAGGACTCGGACATTGAAAGTTATTTCAGGACAAAGGACTTTTCCTTTAACTGTCCGCATCTTCTGAAAAAACTCGAAAAAATCTCTTTTGAATATTCAAGCAAAGGGTCAGGCCCTGTTATTGTTTCGGTTTTTGCCGACGGACAGGAAATTTACTCATATTCGATACCCTGCAGCAAAGACGTTTCCAAAAAAAGAATCAACCTTAAAATACCTTCTTATCTTGCCTATACCTACAGCGTCAAATTCGGGGATCCGGGCGGAAAAATGAGCGTATCAAACCTTTCTTTTTATTTTATGCCCGTTTCCAGAATCAAAAATTACTAATCTTTAAAATGAAAGGATTTTTTATTTATGAGTAAATACAATTATTCCTCTCTTCCTGCCGAACAGCGTCTTTCGATGCTCAGAAGCGGAAACCGCGATCTTTTTGAAGAGGAACTCAGTCGTACTAACGATGTCATAAATCAAAGGGCAAAGTCGGGACTTGGCATTGATTCTCAGTTGAAGTGGCTTAATAACGTTACCTCAAATTACGCGGCAAGTACCTCTACCCAAAACAAAAGCGCAAACGCCCTTGCCGGAGCCCTTCAGAAATATTACCGTCAAAACGCGGTTGACAGAAAAAACTATCTGAAACGCCAGCATGATTCATATGTCGACTCGGTAAATAAAATTTACGACAAATACAAGCAAGCCGCAATTACGAACTACAACAAACAGCTTGCTCCTTTGCGTGAAACTCTTTTAAACAACGGATACAGTCTTTCCGGGGGGAAAACCATTTCCGAAGAACTGAAACTCAAGGAAAACCTTAACAACATCCTCTCGGCTTACGAACAGAAAAGACTTGACGCGCTTACAAATGCCGCGGCAACCTTGCAAAGCAATTATCTTGACATTGACGACTCCGTTGCAAAAAATCTGTCAAGCGATGCCGATAAATACAATGATCTTTTGCAAATATATTATGACAAATATTATAATTCCGACAACAGTAAAACCTCTAAAAAATTTGATAAAGACACAGGGACGAAGCGAACTTCCGAAAAAGACTCGGCTGCAAACCTTCTGAGTCTTATTAAAAACCTTAACCTGCCCCAAAGCAGCAAAATAAGACTCGCAATGTCACTCGGTCTTTCCAAAGATTCATAATAAAATATCCGGACGGAGCAACTGCTTTGTCCGGATATTTTTGTATTTTTATTGACACTTTTATCTTTTTTTGATAAAATGTCGTATAATATATTATATGGTTTTGAAATTGAGGAAACATTATGGGAATTAAAGTTTGTAAATTCGGCGGAAGTTCTCTTGCCGATGAAAACCAATTTATTAAAGTCGCGAATATAATAAAATCCGATCCGGACAGAAAATTTGTTGTCCCCTCCGCGCCCGGCAAACGCTTCCCGGACGACATCAAGATTACGGATATGCTATATACCTGCTACGACCTTGCAAGCAAAGGCCTTGAAATCGATTCATTTTTCGGCAAAATACGCAAAAGATACGACGATATAATTTCGGCTCTCGGCATTGACATTTCTCTTGAAAATGATTTCGTTAAAATCGAGCAGGCTTTCAGGAACAAAGCCGGAAAAGACTATGCAGCAAGCAGAGGCGAATATCTCTGCGGGAAAATTCTGGCAAAATTTCTCGGTTTTGAATTTATTGACTCAGCAGAGGTGATTTTTTTCAACGAAACGGGTACGCTTGATTCTGAAATCACAAATTCGATTCTTTCAAAAAGGCTTCAGAATGTTGAAAAAGCCGTAATTCCGGGTTTTTACGGTTCTATGCCGAACGACACCATAAAAACTTTTTCAAGAGGCGGTTCCGATATTTCCGGCGCAATTGTAGCGCGTGCCGTTCATGCCGACATATATGAAAACTGGACCGATGTATCAGGGTTTCTTGCAGCCGATCCCAGAATCGTAAAGAATCCGAAACCCATAGGTATAATTACCTACCGCGAACTCCGCGAACTTTCCTATATGGGAGCAACCGTTCTTCACGAAGAAGCAATATTCCCGGTGAAAGCCGCCGGCATACCTATTAATATTCGAAACACAAACAGTCCCGATGACTGCGGCACAATGATTGTTTCCCAGATTTTTAAAGGTTCGCCGCAGGAAGACGACACGCCCGTCGTTACCGGAATTGCGGGAAAAAAGCATTTTTCGGTTATTTCTCTCGAAAAGGACAAAATGAACGAGGAACTCGGATTCGGCAGAAGAGTTCTTGAAGTTCTTGAAAACTTTAATCTCGGATTTGAACACCTTCCTTCCGGAATTGACACAATGTCGGTCATAGTTCAGCAGGATAAAATAGAAAATATCGAGCGCGATATTTCAAAAAAACTTTTTGAAGTTACAAACTCCGACAGCATAAGCATTGAAAAAGGAATTTCACTTATTGCGATAGTTGGACACGGTATGAAAAACATGCGCGGGACCGCGGCAAAAATTTTCTCCAGCCTCGCCGCAAAAAATATAAATATCCGCATGATTGACCAAGGGTCAAGCGAACTTAACATTATAATCGGAGTTGAAGACAGTGACTTCGAAGAATCAATCCGTACAATTTATGCGCAGTTCTGGGCATAACTTCAGGACCCACTCATCATAAATGTAAATTTTTTTTAAAACTTCTTGACTTTATTTCCCTTATATTGTATACTATTTAAACGTGAAAGACGAATTGTCTTTCTCCTTACTCCTATTAAATTAGGAGTCTTATGTCCAAAAGGAGGTGCAAATAATGGAACTTACAAATAAGTATGAAAACGTTTTTATTATCAATCCTGAACTTTCAGAAGATGACACAAAAGCCCTCGTTGAAAAGTTTACAGGTCTGATTTCTTCAAACGGTACTATTGAAAACGTTAACGAATGGGGCAAGAGAAAACTCGCATATCCTATCGATGATTACACCGAAGGTTACTATGTTGTCGTAAACTTCTCTTCAAATCCCTCATTCCCGGCAGAACTTTCCCGTGTTTTCAACATTACCGACGGTATACTTCGTTCTCTTGTTGTCAGACTTGAAAAATAATCAAAAGGAGATGTATTGGAATGGCAAGTTTTAACAAAGTAATTCTTGTGGGAAATCTTGTTGCCGATCCGGAACTTAAAACAACTCCGTCAGGCGTGAGCGTTACTTCTTTCAGAATTGCTGTCGGACGCAGGTTTGCAAAAGAAGGCGACCCCGTGCAAGCGGATTTTATTGATATCGTTTGCTGGAGAAGCACTGCCGAATTTGTAACCAAATATTTTACGAAAGGCCGTCCGATACTTGTCTGCGGCGCTCTTCAGTCCAGAACATGGACTGATCAGAACGGTCAAAAGCGTTATTCGGTTGAAGTTGTTGCGGATGAAGTAACTTTTGTCGAACGCAAATCTTACGATAGCCAGCCCAGAGGCGACGGTGTTTATTACGGAACCGACCCTCTCAGCATTGACAATTCACAATCTGCGCCGGAAACTCATTTTGAAGAAGTTTCCACCGAGGACGATCTGCCCTTTTAATTTGAACCGAAAGTTCATTAATTTCTAACAGGAGGTAGTAAAAATGGATAAGGATACTCAGAAACAATTCCGTCTTCACAAAAAGAAAAAAGTTTGTTCTTTTTGTGCGGACAAAATAGATTATATTGATTACAAAGATGTTGCAAGACTTCGCAAATATTTGTCTGAAAGATCCAAAATTCTTCCCAGAAGAATTACGGGTGCATGCGCTAAGCATCAAAGACAGTTGACAGAAGCAATCAAAAGAGCTCGTCACATTGCGATTATCCCTTATATCAGCGACTAATTAATAAAACTATTATAAAAAAACAGCCTATATATAGGCTGTTTTTTTATATGCAATTATGAACTTTTCCTGCTGTGTGAAAATTTTTCGTTTTTACACCCACCCGATTTTTCACAATTATGAAAATTCAAGCATTCCATTGTAACGCTTTCTCCGCATAAAGTTTTTGCAATCGCGGTATTTTCGCCTATTACATGGCAATATCTCTCTATAATTTCCCGGTGCGGTGCATGGCTATGTTTTGACATTTCTAAAAGTTACCCCTTATATGAAAATTATACTTTATTTTATACATATACCGCTTATCCTATACACCGATTTTTTTGAAAATTTACAAAATATACAAAAATTAGTTTTCATCATCCGGTATATATGCTTTTCCATCGTGACCAAACCCGTCGACATCCGCACGCTGCATTGCCCCGAAAATTCTGTGCTTCAGTCCCTTATACTGCTCCTTTTCAAGTTTATACAACATATCCTTTACCCTCTGTCTTTCACTGTCGCAGTCCTGAGGGCACGGACTTTTTAATATCGGAAGATCTGCCGTATGAGAGACATAATATTTTATGTTTTTTTCGGGGCAATAAACAAGCGGCCGTATTATTGTAATATCGGTTCTGTCAAGATATGTAACGGGTGAAAACGAGCCTATTCTGCCTTCGTTGAAAAGATTCATTATAAAAGTTTCAACAGCGTCGTCAAAATGATGTCCCAGGGCCATTTTATTGCAGCCGTACTCTTTTGCCGCCGTATGAAGCGCGCCTCTTCTCATTCTTGAGCACAGCGAACACGGATTTTTCTCTTTTCTTATATCAAACACAATTTTTGCAATATTGGTATCCGTAACCTTAAAAGGAACTTCTATATCCGCGCAGAAATTCCTGAGTTTTTCTATTCCTTTTTCGGAATTTTCCTTTGTTGTAAATCCGACATCGTAAAATCCGCTGTCAAGATATATTGCATAAAGACTGAAATTTTTCGGATAGAATTTTCTAAGATTTGCAAGCGCATACAATAGCGTAACAGAATCCTTCCCGCCCGAAAGCCCTATAGCAATTTTATCATTTTCCTCTATCATATTATAATCGTCGACAGCCCTGCGGACAAAACTCAATATTCTTCTTATATTTCCGTAACTTTCCATAAAATGCCTCATTAAATTCTTTCTTTAATGAAATTAATTATATATTATAGCGCCGTTATTGTCAACAAAAATGATTTAGATGCGCGGAAATATTAAGATTTTTTAAGAAAAAACGAGAAAACAAGACAAAAATGCATATTTTTTTAAAAAAAGTATTGACAAACAAAAATTGTATGTTATAATATAAAAGTCACAAAAGTAAAAATTTAGTTGGAGGTAAAGTTACTATGTCTACATTTATGGCAAAAGCTGAATCAATTGAACGTAACTGGTACGTTATTGACGCAGCAGGACAGCCGCTCGGAAAAACTGCCGTTAAAGCTGCCAATATCCTTCGCGGAAAACACAGACCTGAATTTACTCCCCATGTTGATTGCGGAGAATTTGTTATAATTATCAACGCCGCAAAAGCGGAACTTACAGGAAAGAAACTTATTCAGAAAGTTTACTATCATCATTCCGGTTATATTGCAGGTCTTAAAGCCGTTGATTACAAAACTCTTATGAAAACCAACCCTGAAAAGGCTATGGAACTTGCAGTAAAAGGTATGCTTCCCCACAACACCATCGGCGACAAGAGTCTTACAAGACTTCATGTATATGCCGGTGCTGAACATAACCATGCGGCTCAGAAGCCCATCGTTATTGAATAATCGAAAAGGAGGAGTAAACTAATGTATACAAGTTTGAAACCGTATTTTTACGGAACAGGCAGAAGAAAAAGTTCTGTTGCCCGCGTACGCATTATGCCGGGAACAGGTGTCGTTACAATAAACGGCAGAAATATTGACGAATATTTCGGTCTTAACACCTTGAAATTTATCGTAAATCAGCCTCTCGAAGAAACAAATACAAAAGGTACTTTTGACGTTATTTGCACAGTTTCAGGCGGTGGAGTTTCCGGTCAGGCCGGCGCTATCCGTCACGGAATCGCAAGAGCGCTTCTTCAGGCCGATGAAAATTACAGATCAGTTCTTAAGAAAGCAGGATTCCTTACACGTGATCCTCGTATGAAAGAAAGAAAGAAATATGGACTCAAGGGTGCTCGCCGTGCTCCGCAGTTCTCAAAGAGATAATTTTATTATCGAAAAAAATGGCTTGTTTACAGGGTTTTTGCCTGTTGCAAGCCTTTTTTGATGTCCGTTTGATGTCCGAACGGTCAAAAAACATAAAAAATCAGCGGTTAAGGTGTAAAATCCTCAACCGCTTTTTTGTTGCATATACATTGAAAATGTCAACATCTGTCAACATATATATTTTTGAATTTCAACTTTTTTCAACATCTGCATTTTTTGAATTTCAAGTTTTATGAGGTTGTTTCCCCACTATATATGAAAAAATATCAGGTTTTATCAGGTTGTTATCCCTTTTTTATATCTGCCCAGTATTCTTTTTTATAGTGGGGAAGTATTCAAAATTTCTCTTGCTTCGTTCTCGCTTCGTTCCCTTTTTTATGGACTCCAAAAACTCCAAATACTCACCGCTTCCGCACCGCTTCAAGCGGATTTTTCACGGCTTCCTCTTGGCTTCGTCTTGGGTAAATTTTATTTTTCTCGTGCTTCGTCCTCTTTGCGTTCTCGTTGCGTTTCTCTTTGTTCGCTCTCTGTTCGTTCTTCTGTTCGGCTTCTGTTCATTGAGAAAATCAAAGTCAAAATCATCAAAAGAGAGGTCAATATCAAGGTCAATTTCAAAGTCATCAAAAGAAAAATCAAGGTCAAGAAAATCAAAATTTTTCGACACTTCCTCGACAGTTAAACTGTCATTTTTCACCTGTTCCTCACCTGTTAAAGTGGTATTTTCTCGCAGTTCGCTCGGAGTTCGTTTCATTACTCACTCACCGTGATATAAACGCCCTCGCTCTGTTCTACCAACTCATTATACATAGTTTCAAATTGGCTATTGCCTGCCGTTGCTCGTGAGTCCCTTTCAGATATTCCGCTATTACCCCAAAATACAAGTCTTTCCAACGGCTCACGGTACGGAATTTCAGCAGATTTCAAATTACTTGCTAATACTGTCATTTCCATATTATCTTTACCGCCTCTTTCCTCTGCATATTTGCCGATAATACGGAGCATTGCAACATTGCCCTCAAAATCCTTTGCAAGTGCCTTTATTTCGTTATCAGAGAGAATACCGCTTTTTAACAGTTCAACTGTTGCAAGGTCTAATTTGTCCCCTGTGGCTCTGTTATATCTACCAAACACATTATCTGCATCAGCAAGGATATTTTCAAAATCCGTGTTTGCGGTAGTTCTCAATTCATCAAGGGCTTTTCTGATTTCGCTTTGCTCTTTATCGTGTCTTTCCTTTGCTTCCTGTTGTAGTTTGTAGTTGCTCCAACCTCTTGCAATTTCCTTTTGCCATTGTTCAGCGTTTCGGGTGTATTGTTCGGTTAGTCTTTCATACTCGGCTCTATGTACCTTGTATTTATCATTGATTTTGTCCAAAAATTCCTTTACATTTCTATACTGTGCCATAATTATTTTATCTTCCTTTCGATAGTAAAAATTTTGTTTTCCGCTTTGTCATATACTCGCAAACCTGACGGAATAATCTCTATTTTTATTGTGTCCGTGTCAACCGTTGTATAAGGCTCTGAACCCCCCCTCTGAACGCTTTACACGCTTTGTTATGTAGTTGTATTCCTTATCTGCTAAAAGGTCATATACAGCCGTTTTATTGCCCTCTCGGACGATTTCAACGCTATTACTCTGATATAGCATTTTCGGCTCATTGTTGCACCCTGCAAATAACATCAAACACATAGACAAAAGCAACACAAAAGCAACTTTATTCTTCAACTGCGTTCACTCCCTTTTTAAGTTCTCGGATTTCAGCCTTTAACTTTTTAATCTCTTTACGCATTGCGACTTTATCATTGATTAAGTCTTTTATTTTCTCATTGAGTAAGTCAATAAGCATAGCGTTATAGTCCGTCAAAATATTCACCCCCTTTTATTTTTTCAAGTTCTTTTATAAGTTTCTTTATACGCCTGCAGTCCTTTTCTAAATTGTGCAGTTTTGCATATAACTTTTCTAACATTTCATCAATGTATTTTGTCAAAAAATCACTCCTGTTTTTGTATCTGTGCAAAATGTGCTTTTTTTATGTAAAGTATCTCTATTTGATATAATAGAGTAGTTCACATATTTTTTGCACAAATTGCACATTTACAGTTAATCATTATAATTTTCCCAATAATTACGCCTTGAATTACCGCTCCATTGCGGTATTTCCTCGATTTCGTCTTGAATAAGAACATAATCTTTTATAACATTGCGGACGGTAACACCGCTGATTGTTCCGCTCGGTGCAAAGATGTTTTTTCCCCTTAATTCATCAAAGAAATTGCCTTTATTTTCTACACCAAAACCATTATTTGAACACCATTCTTTATATTTGATATAAACATCAAGGGCTTTTGTGTTAGTGTTTGCCTGCTGTTCCAAACATTCCGCTATAAAATTACCGATTTTGTCGCTGTTCGTCCTGTATTCATCGGTGGCGGTGGTAACTGCCTGCGGTGGCTTCGCTCCGTCTTTGTAATAGAGTTTCAAGCCCTCAATACACCAATTAAGAATACCGCTCAAATTTTCCGCTTTTATCAACTTGTTTTTAAGGTTTTTATCCTGTTCGTGAGGCTCAAAATGTCGGTCGAATGTAATTACATTGATACGCCCACTTGTAAACAGGGTATCGTCTGTAATAAGCGGTAAAAAGTTAGTGTTTATAAATAACTTAAAGTGTGGTATAAACTCAAATTCTCGCTCGTGCAAGTGGCGTGCAGTTATGCTATCTCTACCCAAAAGATTTTTTAGTAAGCCTACATCAAATATCATTCGCTTCGGGGGTTCCGAGGCGTTCAGAAAACGGCAACCGTCAAGCCTTGCAATATCTCCGCTCGCTTGTCTGCTGTCCTTGTTTTGCTTTTGTGCAAGCGTTTCAGGTCGCATACTCATTCCGTAGCCTGCCGTATTGCCTAACATATAAAGCATTGTTTCAATGAGTGTAGATTTGCCGTTTCTCGTAGTTGCTCCGTACAATATAAAGCAAGTTTCAAGATTTGTATCAGCAGTTAAGGCATAGCCTAAAATCTTTTGCAGATACTCTATTTTCTCGGTATCTCCCTGCATAACTTCATCAATAAACTTTTCCCATTCTTCCGACTTTGCAGACGGTTCATAAACCACATTGCTGATTTTTGAAAGTAAATCATCTGGGTTATGCGGTGCAAATTCAAATGTTTTTAAGTTCAAAGTTCCGTTTTGACAGTTAAACAGTTCAAGATTTTTGTCAAAGTCAGATTGCGTTACAAAGTGAATATCTCTGCTGTCTTTTACCATTGTTTCACGGAAGCGGAGCTGTCCTAATTTTGATACATAATCAATGTAGTTTTGTTTCTGCTTTTCATCTTCAATGGTAGTAGCATAAATAAGCAAACCGTCAGCAAGTTCCTTTGCCTTGTTCAGAGTCCGCATACTGCCCTCGTCCCTCGTCCATACTTTGCCGTTATAAAAATACCATTCTTTAGCGGTGGCGTTGTATCTGCAAGTGTCTTTGAACACCTCTGCAAATAATGCTCCAAAACCTTTATCATCAAGGGAATATTTGCGGTAAGCGTCTAACTCTATGAGTTTTGATACTATGCCCTCATTAGCCTTTATTTTGGCTTTTATGGCGTATTCTCTTTTGCTCGGTCTTGTTATGCCTGACAACTCATAAAGGCGGTCTATTGCCCCTTTTAAGTCCGTCTTTTCAACTGCTATTATGTAGTCAATAACACTACCGCCAACATTACCGCTCGCACCGAAACAGTTAAAAGTCTTTGTTTCGTGATAATAAACAAGGTCTTTTTTGTGTCCGCATATTTCGCACCGCTCAAACATTGCACATTTTGAGTTATTAAAAACCGTTTTGCCGTTCCGCTCCTGTAAGTATCTGAAAAAGTCAAAATCTTCTTTTAATAGGTCAAGTTCTTCATTGCCTGTTTTGACTTGTTTTTGTTGCTGTGGCTCTTGCAGTTTCAAAACATTTTCAATGTCGATTGTAGCGGATAAATCGCATATAACTACATCTTTATTTGTGCCGTAAAATATGCGGTCTGCATTAGTACAGGAAGTATCACTCTGCGGAAAGAGTTTTACAAGTGTTTGTGCAATTACTGCTCTCAACGCTTGATTTGTTACAGTTTCATTCATTACAAAACAAAGTCTGTATTTTTCCTTTTGCTCCGAATGTGAAAAACTATAATAATAAAATGCAGGCGGTAAATTGTATCTGTTGCAGATTTCAAGTGCATTGCTAACGGATAAAACAGGCTTGTCCGATTTGTCATTATCAATATCAACCATAAAAAGCCGTTGTTCTTTCCAATTTTCAGCCTTGCACCCTTTACCGTCCATTACTGCAGGGCTAATACTGTACCCTCTCTGAATGTATTTTATAATCGTTTCAAGGTCTATGTCTTTGATTGTATTTTCACCCTGTAAGCGTGGCTTTATAATTGAAATATGTTCTTTTGGCTTTTCCGTGTAGCCTTTTGTGTCAATGTGTATTTTTAGCAATTATCACCACCGCCATTTTTTAGATATTCAATAGCAGGCTTCATAGCCCTTTGCATATCTTTTATTCTGCCTTGCATACCTCGCACAAATTGCTCAATATCTCGGTCATCAGCAGGCAACCAAAAACCGCTTTGAGTATTACTACAAATAAGAGTTCCTTGTTTGCGTAGTGCATTTACTGTGATTGTTACATCTCGCTCATTCCAACCTAAATATTTAGCAAGTTGTTTTGCCGTGATTGCGTTTTCCTCTCCGACAGATAAATAATCTGTGAGTTTTAGCGGTTTATTTCTTCTCATTCTTTCACCGCCTTTTTGCTTTCCTCTGTGAGCATTTCAACTAAAAGAGGGTAGTTTATCAGGCATTTTGTACCGCACATAATATGCGGAATTTTGCCCTGTTTCTGCATTAGTCTTAAACTATGCTCCGACAGTATTCCTGTCTTTGCTGTTTCTCTGATTGTTAAAAATTGAGGCATTTCACACATTGCGTTCACCTCGCAAAAGTTTATCAATAGCAGATGAAACAAGCTCTTTTCTGTCCTTGTTCATTTCTTCCCTTAACCACCTACAAAGAGTGGCTTCAGATATGCCGATTTCTCGTGCAACTTCATAATGGCAAAGACGATTTTGTTTTATCTTCATTCTAATTTCTAAATTATACATTCTTTTTATTCCTTTCATAGAATTAAAGGTTGTGCACTTCCTTTGTAACTTTATTATAAATGATGATGATAACTATTGACATTGTCAAAATGTTGTGATACAATATATGATGAAAGGAAACATTTTGAGAGGTGAATGTATTGAAACAGAAATTTACAGTATATTATTCTAAAAAAAGCTCGTCCGCTCAATTAGATTTGAGAGTAACTTTTGATAATTATGATGAAATGAGCGACAGCGTGAGAGCGGATTTTGCAGACGGTGAAGCCGAAAATGAAATAGAGAAAATTACACTATTTCACCTTAAACATTGTTATTTTGATTATTTGCATTTATACGGTGATTTGCTCGCTTGTGAAAATACCTTTGATTACTTCAAAAAATTGTTTGTTGCTACAAGCGAAACGAATAATAAATTTTTTGAATATCAACTTTATAATGCTGAAAAAGACTACAGGGAATATTTCCAACACAATAATTTTACAAAAGAATTTTTTGATATTTACGCAAACAGTAAACGAATAACTCTCAACCGCAAACTATTTGAAGTTGAAAATCAGCATTATATACCACTGCGTATTGACAGTAAAACAGACGATATTTTTTACAGTTATGAAAGTACGGATATAAAAGATATTATTTTTTCTTCAATTCACTTTGCATTAAAAAACGGATATAAATTTTCTCAATGTTCACATTGTGGGCGTTGGTTTTTCAAGGACGGAAGCAGAGCAGGAAGCAGAAAAAAATACTGTAACAGAAAAAGCACATTTAATGGCTATGAGCATTTACCTTGTGAGCAAGCCGTTAGGAATATCAATCAAGAATTACAAAGAGAAAAGAAAAGAATATATAACTCAATGGTAAGGGAGCATTTAAGTACAGAGCAATTTGTTTATGACTTTTTAGACGAATGTGCAGAGTATATGACAAAAATCAAAAAATGTGCTTCGGTGCAAAACTTATCTGATTATTGGACTTTCTTAAAAAAGTATAAGGACGGTGTAAAAAATGGCAACAATAAATAAGCGTGGCAACACATTTCAAATTGTGGTTTCTCTCGGTCTTGATGTGAACGGAAAGAAAATCAGAAAAACAACTACATATAAACCGCCTGAAAATACTACACCAAAAAAGGCTGAAAAACTCGCTCAAGAATTTGCAGTTGAATTTGAGCGTAAATGTAGAGGGCTGTCCTCGTTAAATGAAAATATGCGGTTTTCTGAAATGGCTGAATGGTTTATTGATAATTACGCAAAGAATAAGTTAAAGCCGATAACCGCCTACAACTACGAAAAGCAAATAAAAAACAATTTGCTCCCTGAATTAGGAAACATCAAACTTAAAGATTTTACCCCTGCAAAGATTACAGCATTTTTCAAGACTCGCACTTATCAGCCTGCAACTTGTCGCAAAGTATATGTCATTTTGCAAAGTGTTTTTGCTCGTGCTGTGGAGCAAGGTTTTATCAAAGAAACACCCTGCACAAAGGCGGTTATATTGCCAAAAGCGGAAACAGCAAAAGAAAAAAAGCCTTTTCTTGACGAAAATCAAGCAAAAGACTTGTTAAAAATGGTTGAGGATAACACACAATTCAACCGCATTATAAAAGTATTGTTATTTACAGGTATGCGTTCGGGTGAGTGCTTGGCTCTCCGTTGGCAAGATATAGACTTTGAAAATAAGACAATACACATTGAAAACACTTTAACAGATGTGGGTGGTAAACATTGGCTTCAACCGCCTAAAACAGCAACAAGTAACAGATATATTGCTTTATCTGATATTTTGGCTGATATATTCAGAGAACAGAAAAAGTATAATGATGAAAAGTTGAGCAAACTCGGAAAATTATATACTTATCCTGAAATGGTATTTACAACAGAGAGCGGAAATTTTGTTGATAGGTCAGGACTCAACACACAATTCAGACGATTTGTAAAAGGTACAGACTTTGACTTTATCACTTTGCATAGTTTACGCCATTGCAACGCAACACTTTTGATAAACAGCGGTATTGACTTAAAAATTGTAAGTGAGTTGCTCGGTCATTCAGATGTATCAACAACAGCGAATGTATATGCAGATGTTTTGAAAAGCTCAAAGGCAAAAGTTGCTGATTTGATTTCCTTAAAACTGAATGGAAATTGATGTCCGTGATGTCCTTTTGATGTCCGAAAATACAAAAGGCTATTGCAATTTACAAAAAGTTATGATACAATAATCAAGGTAAAGCCTTAATTTATCGGACTTTTCAAAACGCTATAAAACACTACAAAACAGCGTTCTTATTTCTCAAAGAGATAATTTTTATTTGTTGCAAAACCCGAAAACAAGCCGTTTTCGGGTTTTTCTTTTTGAGTTTTACCACAAAACTTCATAAAAGTTATGGATTTTATGAGGAAAAGCTAAAGATATTTGAATCTATAAACGGCTGAAGATACTTCATGGGACGGCATCAGCCTATATCAAAAGTCTGACTCTTTATAAACGGCTGTACGGAAACCTTGAAAGATAATTTATACGCTATCAAAAACCTCTGCAAACGGTGAAATTACAGGGGTTTTCTTTTGCGCTTTGACGCAAATTCGATTTGAATTTTGCCGCGACTGTACGGATCGCAGCTCCGCCGCCAAAAACGTTTTAGTTCAATAATAAAAATATACCATTTTTTGTAATCCTACGTATTTCCCGCCGAGTTATTCAGCCCTCAAGCCGTTTTGAGCGATAAAACCTTACGATATGGAAATTCCGCAAGGTTAATTATACAAGCCTTCGCCTGCACGCTGATCGACAAAGACCGAGGCTGAAACCTTCCTCAACCGGAACTAAACTTTATATCAGCGCAACGCTTTTCGGTCACAACATCTGCCGCGCTGGGCAGGCAATGCAGCACCCTGATTACTCTTGACAAGCCGGAGTAGAAATAGTATAATCAAAATATCTTAATAAACTGTAAGATGTAATTTTATTGTTGGAGGAACTTGACAAATGCGATTTGAAAGAATAAAAGGATTCTTGCTTGGAGTGGCGCTATGCCTTGTTATCGGTATGCTATCTATACCTGCTTTTGCAGAAAGTGTGGGTAAACAAATTACCGCATATTACAATGATATTAAACTCATTATCAATGGCGAGACCGTTATTCCGAAAGATGCAAAAGGAAATGTAGTAGATCCGTTTATCGTTGATGGTACGACATATTTACCGGTCCGCGCAGTTGCCGAAGCTCTTGGACAGGCAGTTTCCTGGGACGGCAATACAAAGTCTGTTATTATAGGCGCCAATGAAGAGTATAAGCAACCCACAATTTGGCTCGATGCTATGAAGCCTACAAACGACGGTTTCAAAGTTGTTTCTGAGGATACACCCATCAAAGACAACCTTAATGCCTCATATAAATCCTATATGTATGGCGGAAGTACGGCAACTTATGCTCTTAACGGGCAATATAAGCGTTTTACTGGTAAGTTTCTTGTACAGCAAGGCAAATCAGTAAGCGGTTGTCAGCGTTTAACCGTGTTAGTCGATGATAAAGTGGTTTACTCATCTGAGCCTGTAGAAAAAGGAAGTCTCCCCATTGATTTCGATATTGATGTTTCCGGCGGCTTAACCATGAAGATAGTTTTGGAATGTGATTGGCATTATGATAGTTTCTCCCATTCGAGTTCACACATTCACGAAAAATTTATACAAGCAAGTGCATATACACAGGAAACGGCAATTGCTAATGCCGGTCTTTGGGCTGACTAAAAGCAAACAGCACTTTAAAGATGCAAAAGATGAGCAAATATGAGCCCTTATGGGATTATTTAAAAGTAGGGAATAAAGAAAATTATAAATTAACTTATGAAGACATTAAAGGAATTTTGGGCTTTGAAATCGACCATTCTTTTTTAACTTATAAAAAAGAACTAAAAGAGTACGGTTACGAGGTCGGCAAAATATCAATGAAAGAAAAAACAATAATGTTTAACAAAATATAATTACAATTTCTTTTTTCCAAAATCAACAGAACAACTCATTGCAGCAGGTAAAACCACGGTTCATAAATTAAAAAATTATTATAAAACACCTATACTTTTTTTCGGAAGTATAGGTGTTTTGTTTGTTAAAGATGCTTTCGCCTTGACAAATGAAACCATCGGGCATATAATAAACATATTTATTGATAATCTGTTTATTGTTCGGAAGACAACATTATGCCTACAAAAAACAAGTTACGCGCGATATGATTGTGTCGGCTGCGGTAACGGTTTACTGCTTTCAAAAAAAATAACCCGGTACGTTATTTCTTAAATGATATATTTGCATGGGACAGCAATCTGCTGAAAAAAATCATGCGTATTGCTCTTCCGAACGGCATTGAAAACGGCGTGCATCAACTTGTAAAGGTCGCGCTTTCCGGCATGGTCGCATTGTTCGGTACTTATCAGATAGCAGCAAACGGTCTTGCGCAAAGCATCTGGTCGCTTGCGGCAATTATGGGACTTGCCATGTCGCCTGTATATACAACTGTTATCGGTCAGTGCATGGGAGCGCGCGACATTGACGCTGCCAATTTTCACTTCAAAAAACTCAACAAAATCACGCTGATACTATCTATTATTTGGAACGCATTTATTTTTGCTGTCACGCCCCTGATTGTCCGCTACTCTGCAATATCATCGGAAGCCAAAACGCTTGTAATTTGGCTTGTATTTATAAATAATATTTTCAGCGCCATTGCCTACCCTTACGCCGGCTCGCTCGGCAACGGACTGCGGGCGGCAGGAGATGTAAAATTCACAATGATTGTACCCATTACTCTGACAGTCTCCGCAAGACTTTTTTTCGGCGCTATTCGTCCTGTGGCTAAATTTAGGCGTCATTGGCATAGCAATCGGCACGAGCATTGATCTTGTTTTTCGCGGTGCAATTTTCATTTGGAGACTGAAATCACAAAAGTGGACGCAATTTCAACTGATTTAATGAACATATCGGCAGTTGCCTGACTGAAACTTTTTGAATTGCCTCCCTTTTGATCAAAATATAAACCCTATCAAAGGCAGGAAACAATAAATATTTATTCAAGGATTTGCAACGCACTATCAAAACAATTGTCTTTACAGGATAAAAATTGCAAAACCCCCCGAAACTGCAAGGTTTCGGGGGGTTTTATATTATGAACAATGCATAATAAATTTTGATAAAAGCACAACTCAGCCTCCGAGATATGCCTTTTTAATTTCATCGCTCTGGGCAAGTTCCGATCCTGTACCCGAGAGTTTTATTCTTCCGGATTCGAGGACATAAGCGCGGTCTGCAATATTAAGAGCCATTTCCGCATTTTGCTCAACAAGGAGTATTGTTGTGCCTGACTTATGAAGTTCCTTTATAATATCAAAGATCTGCTGTACGAGAATAGGAGCAAGTCCCATTGAAGGCTCATCAAGCATCAAAAGTTTTGGTTTGCTCATAAGCGCGCGGCCCATGGCGAGCATTTGCTGCTCACCGCCGGAAAGTGTTCCGGCTATCTGATTTTTACGGTGTTTGAGTCGGGGGAACCTTTTAAACACATCACTGATTCCTTCTTTCACATTTGAAGGATTTGTATATGCTCCCATTTCAAGGTTTTCAAGAACCGTCATCTGCAAAAATATGCGGCGTCCCTCCGGAACATGCGCAAGTCCCTTTGAAACAAGTTTGCAGGCTTCCGTCTTTGAAATATCTTCGTCCATAAGCGTAATACTTCCCGTTTTTGAACGAAGAAGTCCCGATATCGTGCGCAAAGTCGTTGATTTTCCTGCCCCATTGGCTCCGATAAGCGCTACGATTTCCCCCTGATTTACGTTAATTGAAACATCCTTCAGAGCATGAATCTGTCCATAATATACGTTAATATTATCAACTCTTAACATATCAACCCTCCGTTTTCTTCTTTCCGAGATATGCTTCAATAACAGTAGGATTTGTCTTTATTTCTTCAGGCGACCCTTTTGCTATTATTTTACCGTGGTCAAGCACGCATATTCCCTCGCAAACGTTCATTACAAGGTTCATGTCATGTTCTATAAGCATAACTGCAATTTTGAAATTATCTCTTATACGGCGGATATTTTCCATAAGTTCAGCCGTTTCAGACGGATTCATTCCCGCTGCAGGCTCATCAAGCAATATAATAAGCGGATGAGTTGCAAGTGCGCGGACAATTTCAAGGCGTCTTTGTTCTCCGTACGGAAGCGAACCCGCCTGATAATTTGCAAGGTCTGCCATATTAAAGAAATCAAGCAGTTCAAGAGCCTCTTCTTTGGATTTGCGTTCTGATTTTTTATATCCGAACATATGCGTTACCGATTCAAAAAGCGGTTGTCTTATTGAATTGTGAAGTCCGACTTTTACATTATCTATTACCGACATCTGCGAAAAAAGCCTTATATTCTGAAAAGTACGCGCGATTCCCATTTTGCTGAGCTGCGCGGTTGTTTTTTTAGCAGTATTTTTGCCGTCAAGAAGTATTACTCCTCTTGTGGGGCTATATACATTTGTAAGAAGGTTAAACACCGTCGTTTTTCCGGCGCCGTTAGGACCGATAAGTCCTGCAATTTCAGTTCTGCCTACGGTAAGGGAAAAATCCTCAACTGCAGTAAGTCCTCCGAAATCTATCCCCAAATGATGAGTTTCAAGAACAGGGGGTCTGTTTATATCACGTTCCGGAATAATTGCATTGCTCGGAACAGGTACCATTTTTGACATATCAGTTATCCTCCCGTTTATGTTTTTTACCGTTTTTAAATATTTTAAACATAATTGTTTCTCTAAGCATTTTTGCTTTTTCGCTGTTTGTGATAAGCATTACCGCAATAAGAACCACTGCATATATAAGCATTCTGTAATCCTTAACGCTTCTTAAAAGTTCCGGAAGAACATACAAAAGCGCCGTTGAAATAATAGTTCCCGGAATATTGTTCATGCCTCCGAGTACGACAAATACAAGGATAAGTATTGAAGTGTTGAAATCGAATTTCTTTGCCGCAATGGTAGAAAAGTTCATCGCATACAACGCTCCTGCCATTCCCGCAAGAACCGAAGATGTAATAAAGGCTGTAAGTTTGTATCTTGTTATGCCGATACCTACCGATTCCGCTGCAATTCTGTTGTCGCGTATAGCGGCAATTGCGCGGCCTGCTTTACTGTTTACAAGGTTTAAAACTATAAAAAGGGTAAATAAAATAAGAAGTATACCCGAAGTAAAGGTTGCAATTTTTGTTATTCCGACAGCGCCCTGGGGACCGTTTATTATAAGTTTTCCGTTTTCCATATTAAGTGCCTCGGCGTTTTTCATGCTTATATGAAGTCCCTTGCTGTCAAATCCGACATAAAGGCAATTGATTATGTTCTTAATAATCTCGCCGAATGCCAAAGTAACAATAGCAAGATAGTCGCCCTTAAGCCTTAAAATCGGCACGCCTATAATAAAGCCTGCAATTCCGGCAAAAAATCCGCCGACAATTATTGCGACAATAAGCGTCAGCGCAGGCGAGTCTGTAACAGAACTCATCCGTGCTGCGGCAACTACTCCGCAAAATGCTCCGACACTCATAAATCCTGCATGTCCGAGGCTTAATTCTCCGAGAAAACCTACGGTAAGCGTCAGAGATATTGCCATAACTATGTATGTGCATATCGGAATCAACTGTCCGCTCATCGAATTGCTTATAACTCTTGCCTTTTGCAGAGGAAAGAGTATAGCAAATGCTATGATTACAAGGCCGTATGATTTTATATTTGTCAATGTAAACTTGTTCATGCCTTTTATTTTATCTGAAATTTTTTTCATACCGCACCTCACACCTTTTCAGTAACTTTCTTTCCGAGTATACCTGTAGGCTTTACCAGAAGCACTATTATCAAAACGGCAAAAACTATAGCGTCCGACAATGATGTGGAAATATATGATTTACTGAATATTTCTATTAATCCGAGTAAAATTCCTCCGAGCATTGCTCCGGGAATAGAGCCGATTCCTCCGAACACGGCTGCGGTAAACGCTTTAATGCCGGGCATTGAACCTGTTGTCGGTACAAGCGTTGGATAAGCTGAACACAGCAACACTCCGGCTATTGCGGCAAGAGCACTTCCTATGGCAAATGTCAGTGAAATTGTAACATTTACATTAATTCCCATAAGTTCCGCCGCGTCTTTATCTTCAGACACCGCACGCATAGCCTTGCCCATTCGGGACTGTTTTGTGAAAATTGTAAGAGCCGTCATAATAACAATACATGCGGCAACCGTAATTATAGATTCAGCCGTTATGATAAGGGAGCCGCCAAACAGTGAAACAGAGTCAAACGGCGCAACCGAAGAAAATACTTTAGGTGCGCTTCCCCATATCAGCAGCGCCGTATTCTGCAGGAAAAAACTTACGCCGATTGCAGTTATAAGCACCGCAAGTGATCCTGCCCTTCTCAAAGGTTTATAGGCAAGTCCCTCGATGAGAATGCCTAAGAACGTGCAGACGACAACGGCACACAAAATGGAAACTGCCGGCGGAAATTTAAGATATGTAGCCGTGCAGAAAGAAATATATGCGCCAACCATTATAACGTCGCCGTGCGCAAAGTTAAGCATTTTGGCAATTCCGTACACCATAGTATACCCCAAAGCAATTATGGCGTATACGCTGCCAAGGCTTATTCCGTTAATCAAATTTGAAACAAATGTCATAAGTTTTACCTCATACTTTATCCGGAAACATAATTATACCTTTACATGAAGAAACGAGGAGCCGAATTATGCGGCGCCTCATTTCAAAAAAATTATATCTTAATTTTTACATGCCTACATATACGCCGTCTTTTATAACCATACCTTTAGGAGCCTTCGAAACTTCTCCGGATGCCGACCATGTCATGTCGCTGCCCGTAAGTCCGCTGATCTTAAAGTTTTCCGACGTAAATCTTGAAATAAGTTTATCGCATATATCGCTCGCGCTCATGTCGACTGTTACGCCTTCCGCTACGCAAGCATCGTAAATTGCATAAATGCAGTCATATGCATCTGCCGCAAACTGAGTAGGAACTTCCCCGAATTTTTCCTTGTATTTTGTTACAAAGTTCTTTGTAAGGTCATCTTCCGCGTCAGCTGTAAACGGTGTAAGAAGCATTACCCCCTCAGCAAGCGACGTATCGAAGTTTTCAAGAGTCAATATTCCGTCCATGCCGTCAACTCCGAAGAATTTCGGGCTGTACTGCATAGATTTTGCCTGTTTCAATATAAGTGACGCAGGAGTATAGTAAATAGGAAGAAATACAAGGTCTGCGCCTGAATTCTTAATATCTGTAAGCTGCGAGTTAAAGTCGTTTGCAGAGTCGTCAGTAAATGTTTTTACAGAAACAATGCTAAGACCGAGTTCATCCGCTTTTGCCTGGAACTTCTGATAGATTCCGGTAGAATATGCGTCGGAGTTATTGTATATAACCGCGATTTTTTCGCCAAGGTTCTGTTCTTTGATATATTCCGCGGAAGCAATTCCCTGGTTAGGGTCTGTAAAGCACATCT
Organism: uncultured Eubacteriales bacterium; assembly: GCA_934446095.1. Classification (GTDB taxonomy): domain Bacteria; phylum Bacillota; class Clostridia; order Oscillospirales; family CAG-382; genus CAKSDR01. Next base: position 33,999 of record CAKSDR010000008.1, read on the forward strand.
GGAACATTGATTCCTTGCGCTGGATAGTTACGTTGCCGTTTTTATCGGGCTGACCGCCGAGAACATCTGTTGATGATGCGGAAGGAGTAAGTGCAAAGATGTGATCCGCATTAACTTCTGTTGACACTGCGATACAAGGCTGTGTTGTAACTGTTCCGAGAGAAATCTGCATTCCCCAGTCTTTAAGGATATTATACGCATTTACTGCTTTTTCGGCATCGTTTTCATCATCTTCAAATCTGAGTTCGAACTTAATGCCGTCTTTTGCATTGATTTCTTCAATTGCAATTTCAGCGCCGTTTTTAACTGCCTGACCGTATATTGCCGCACCGCCGGTTATAGGTCCGATAGCGCCGATTTTAATTGTATCGGTGCCGCCGTCTTTAGGCGTACAGCCCGTAAGGCTTGCAATCAAAGTTGCCGCTGCCGCTGCAATACCGATTACTTTTTTAAAACTTTTCATTTTTAGTTCCCCTTTCAGAGTGATAGGATACGGATGTAAGTTTTTTCCTGCATCCTTTTATAAACAAAAAAGGCAAAAACACCACAATAAACGCGTCCTTGCCTTTATTTGTATATAATATCACGCAATAGTGCAAAAGTCAATAGATATTTTAAAAATTCACAGTATTTTATCTGTTTTTTATAAAACTATTAAATATTTACATATTATATTATACCGATTGTATAAATTCAGGTTTCCTTGCCAAAATTTCTTTTATATGATATACTTACATAGAAAATTCTTGAAAACCGGACAAAATTAACATGAGAAAAATTTATTACACTCTTCTTTCAGGCGATGAAAAATATACTGTCGGCGAACTTTTAAAAAGCAAACTTTCGATATCCTCGCGGGTTCTTTCGGGTTTGAAAAAAGAAAATCTTATTTTTTTAAATGATATCCCGTGTCACACATGGCAAAAAGGCAAAAACGGAGATACTTTATCCTTTGTCCTGCAAGACACTTTCCCTTCCGAAAACGTTGTCCCGCGCAAAATTCCGCTTGACATAATCTACGAAGACGACGATATTCTTGCGGTAAACAAGCCCTCCGACATGCCCGTTCACCCGAGCATAAATAATTACGAAAACACTCTCGGCAACGCCGTAATGTATTATTTCCGAAACATTCCATTCGTATACAGGCCGGTAAACCGGCTTGACCGTGACACAACAGGTGCCGTTATAATTGCCAAAACTCAGCAGGCATGCTTTAATCTTTCGAAGCAAATGCAAAATGGGTTTTTCAAAAAAACATATCTTGCAGTAATCGACGGCGTACCTGAAAAAGAGCACGGAATAATAGACGCCCCGATAGCACGCGTGCCCGGCAGCGCAATTAAGAGGTGCGTAAGCCCTCTCGGAAAACCTGCCTTTACGGAATATGACCTGCTGCAAAGCAACGGTGAAATTTCGCTTGTTCAAGTCAAACTTCACACCGGAAGAACCCACCAGATACGGGTTCATTTTTCGTACATCGGATATCCCTTGCTTTACGACTATCTATATGGCAGAGAAGTGCCCGGCAAAATTCTACTCCTGCACTGCGAAAAACTTGAATTTGCGCACCCCGTGACAAACAAACCCTTAACTATTATTGCAAAAAGAACTTTTCCGTGTTTCAGTTAAAATCAGATACATGCAATACTTTTTCTCAAATACTGCTGAAAGCGACACAACTGCTTAGCATACATACAACAATGCTTAGCATACAACAATGCTTAGCAATGCTTATTAGCACACAATGTGCTGATACATAATAAGACCGCCTGTGACATCACAGGCGGTCTTTATATTTTATTTTAAGCTTTTCTTTACACAATCCGGCAAATCCGAATAATTGCAGAACACTTCATAGTATGAAGAGCCTCCGGTATTGTATATTAATCTTATATAAGTATAATACTCTGCCGAATCGAACTCCAGGTTTATATTCTTATTTAAAAGTTCTTCAACTTCTGCTATTTCATTTTCGTTTTCGAACAGCAATTCATAATGTGAACTCCTCGTCGTTCCCGCAGCATAAGTTTTCCTTGAGGAATCAACCGTAACCTCAGCGCTTACAACTTTGGGGTCGCTGCTGAAATATCCGTTATCAGAAAGAAATTTTTTGGTGTTTTCAAATTTATCCGTAATTCCGATTTCCATTCTGTCGTAAATTCTGTACAGCATTTCGGGTGAAATTTTCCTGCCGCTTTCAAGAGTTCCTTTTCTTAAATATGTGACTTCCACATACACGGGAGGTTCGCTGTATTTTTCCGAATATTTGGTATATTCTTCATATCCAAGCGAAGAAAGATCCTTTATAAGAGCCTCTTTAAGTTTTTCGTACTGTTCTCCCGCGCTCAAGGTTATTCTGCTTTCCTCTGCCATTCTTCTGTCGCCGACAGACATATCGATAATTTTTGTATTTTCTGCATCAAGCATCGGATAAAGATATTTTTTCATCGGCTCCGTATCATACAATGAAGAAAGATATTTTTCGTAATCCTGTTTGTCTGTCAAATATGTTCTGCTGACTTTTCTGCCGTTTTTCAAATTATATGATATATATACTCTTTTCACATAAGTTTTCTCGGCATCTTTATTTTCGATTTCATGCTGGTGCAGCGCCATTATGCTCTTGATATCATCTTCGGACGTAAAGTACGGAACCGCAGTATCGATAATATACCTGTCGCCGTCAACATAAAATGCTTCTTTTTCATACGGTTTTATAATGCTGGCACTTTCTACTTTGCTTATATCCGGAATATACTTTTCGTATCCGAAAACATCAAAGTGTATTATGCCGCACACGGCTGCAAACACTGCGGTGAAAGCCGCAACCGGCTTTACGGCGCCTTTCAGCGTGAAACTTTTTTTGTTAAGCATATTTGACGCAACAATTCCGACGATTCCGAAAATTACCGCCGCGGGAATTCTTACGGATTCGGACACAAGAGAAAAATACACAAATCCGCCGATTGCAAATACCATTGCCACAACATAGGTAAACACGGGTTTCAGTTTAGGGAAAGCAACGACTTCGTCATAATTTTCAAGGTTTCTTGCTTTGTATATAAAATATGCTCCCGCAAAAAGCGCAAGGCCTGCTATTATATAAATGAGGCATTTCGGACCCATGATGTCCTCCGGCATAAGATATATATTTTCCATCGTCTTGCCGAAAGAATTGGTATCGGTATCAAATCCGTACAAATAAATATCGCACACAAAATAATAACAGCCTATAATTATCGCCGGCAGAGCTGCAAATCCGCATGTTATTATTAAAGATGCGGCGCTGTTGCCGGTGAGCATGCATGAAAAGAGTGTGAGGGCGTATGCTATGAAAGAATATACCGCCGTAATCCCAAGCCACAAAAATACAAATTTTGCGGGGACTTTATTTAAAAGAAACAGCACTCCCATAACGGCTGCCGGAGCAAGAACCAAAACTGCGTCCGTAAATGCATGCGAAAAAAACAAAGTTCCTCTTTTCATGGGAAGTCCGTGTATTCCGCATACGGAAGCCGAATGATTAAGATATGAAAATGTAAAAAGTCCTATTACTGCCGAAAAAATAATTGTGGAAAAATATGTCCCCAGAACATACGAATGAAATGAGGACTCCTTAAAGGTTCTTACTGCCTCTTGTGCCATATTAGGATCCGAATAAAGGCAATATGGCAAATAGGAAAACAAAAACATTATCAAAAAGTTTACAACTCCCAGCCACCATAATCGTTTAAAGTCGGATTTTATTATTCCTTTATTAAAGGATGATATTTTTAAATTCATAGTCCATTCCTCCGAGTTCATATATAAATATTTCTTCCAGAGTAAGCGGCAAAATATCGAATATTAACGGTTTATATTCCGATATAAGTTTCGATATTTCATTATTTTCTCCCCTTACTATAAGGTTTTCGACGCTTCCGAACTTGCTGCTGTGCAAAATATCAAGTTTTTCACGCAGTTCTTCGGGAATGGCTCCCTCGGAAAATGCAGCCTGAACTTTATGAATATTGCCTTTTACATCGTCCAAAGATTTTTCTATAACCACCTTGCCGTCGAACATAATTCCGATATGATCGCACACATCTTCAAGTTCCCTTAAGTTATGGCTTGAAACAAGAACCGTCATGCCTCTTTCGGAAACTTCTCCCAAAAGAATATTCCATGTATGTCTTCTCATAACGGGGTCAAGTCCGTCAAGCGGTTCGTCAAGAATCATAATATCCGGTCTTGCCGAAATTCCTATCCAGAACGCCACCTGTTTCTGCATACCCTTTGAGAGTCTTTTCGCTTTTCTTTTTACGTCTATTTTAAATATTTCCGAAAGTTTGTTGAAAACTTCCCACGAAAACTGAGGATACTGCTGCGCATAGTATTTTGCAACGTCCATTATCGAATATGTCGTGTAAAAAAACAAATCGTCGCTTACATACACCATTCTTTTCTTTATATCCGAATTTTCGTAAACTTTTTTCCCGTCAACCTCAATACTGCCGCTATCCTGTTTGTATATTCCCATAAGTGTTTTTATAAACGTTGTTTTTCCGGCTCCGTTCGGTCCTATGAGTCCGTATACGCTTCCCTTTTCAACATTAAGCGACATTGAATCAAGCGCCGTAAAATTTCCGAAAGTTTTTGTAACACTTTCAACCTTTATCATTATTTATACCCTCCTTCTCGTTATAAATTTTTCTGAGTATGTCCCTTACGGCATTGTAATCCACTCCGAGATAATACAATTCGCTTACCGTCTTTGACAAAACAGTCAAAAGTTGTTCTGCCTTTCCGTTTTCAGTCACATTTTTTACCGATGATACAAAATATCCTTTTCCCACTACCGAATTTATATAACCGTCATTTTCAAGATCCTTATAACTTTTCTGTATCGTATTCGGATTTATCCCGAGTTCAGACGCAAGTTCCCTTACCGACGGAATCTTATCGTTCTCCCTCAATGCTCCGCTTATTATAAGGTCCTTGATTTTTTCCTTTATCTGTTCATATATCGGCCTATGGTCATTATAATCTACAGACAACAACTTTCTCACCCCTTTCTTTTACAGTGTATTATCTGTACTATTACATATAATACACTGTAAAAATAGTTTTGTCAAGTATTTTCCAAAAATTTTTTATACGGGCATAAAAAAAGCGGAAAAATCAAGGGGTCTTGCAAATACCTTGATTTTTCCGCGGTTTTGTAAAATATATCAGTTTGTTACAGTCAGCCTTATTAAAAGGTCAGTATCATCATACTGGCTGTCGGGCAAAGAGTCTTTGGGAGTTTTGATTGCCGCCTTGTTACGGCAAAGGCTGCCGCACTTTTTGCACTTATGGGTTATTATATATCCCTTTTTGCTGTCAGGGCATACCGACACAGGATAAAGTATTCCGTGGCAATTGCACGCCCGGTCCCCGGGATTTATATCAACATGCAGCGAGCACAGGCATCTGGGGCAATGATTTCTGCTTGTCTTTTCGAGAGGCATTACTTCAAATCCGCAGTTTGCGCAAATAAAGCCGCTGTCATTTTTGGTAAATCTCTTCTGTTCCATTTTTGTTCCGTTCTTCTTATGAAAATATCATTTTTTTCTTCGCGTTTTCACATTTTTAAGTCTTATATCCTCACCTGAAAACTTAAACGTTCTGAAATCGCCGACAAGTCTTGACGTTATTCTGTCATCATACATCTTTTTCATTTCGCGTATATCGGAAATATTGGTGCTTATAATCACCGCTTTCCCGGAGCAGATTCTCGTATTTAAAATATTATAAAGGGTAGCATGGGTAAAACTGCTCATAAATTCCGTACCGAGATCGTCAATTATGAGAAGGTCGCAGTCAAAATACTTATCCGTGCTTTCGGTCTTTTCTTTTGAAAACCTTTCTTTTTCAAAGCACGCAATAATATTCTGACACGTATCATATATAACATAAAATCCCTTATCTATAAGTTCTTTTGCGACAGAAGTCGATATATGTGTTTTTCCGAGACCGGTAGACCCGCACAAAAGCAGGTTTTTGCAGCCTTCTTTTTCTCTACCGAAGTTTTTTGCGTATTTTTTTGTTTCATCAAGAATGAACTTCATCATTTCTCTGTCTTTTTCCGGATACAAAGAAATATCGAAATTATCAAACGACTGGTTCTGAAGCATTTTTCCGAGTCCCGACGAAAGATACGCCTGTTTTTTAAGTTCCGCGGCAAAGCAGGAACACATATCTATGCCTATATACCCGGTATCAGAGCATTTTTTACACTTATATTTTATTTTCGTATAATCTGCGGGATATCCCTTTTTTACCAGAAGATCTGCCCTTGCTTCCTGCAGTTCCTTGTTCTCTTTTTTCAGTTTTTCAACTGCAGACGCAAGATTCTCCCTTCCGTCCATTGCCTCTTTATAAAGCGCAAGTCCCGTCATTGAAAGTGCTGTGTCGATTTCCTTTATAACGGGAATCTTGTTATATATTTCAACTTTTCTGCTTTCTGAAAGCGCCGCTGCAGACTCTCTTCTTTCCGAAAAAATATCCTTGACTTTTTTCACAACATCATATGAATAAGAAATAACGCTCAACCCCCAAAAAACATATATAAGTATTATATACCAACTTTAAACCGGTGTCAACTTTTTAAAAAGCGATTGACAAACCTTTCTTTATATGATATACTTATTTCATTAGCAAGGCCTGTTGGTCAAGCGGCTAAGACGCCGCCCTCTCAAGGCGGAAACAGGAGTTCGATTCTCCTACGGGTCACCATAAATGAAAGACGAAGCATATTTGCTTCGTCTTTTTATATATTGTCAGCACTTTTTTTCAAGGCAAACAAGTTCGACATTCGGAAGTCCCGAAAAATTGCACTTATTTATTCCCACTTCGCGGTATCCGAGTTTTGCGTAGAAATTTCTTGCGGTTTGATTATTTTTATTAGTATCCATCCTAAGATACAAACATCCGTCTTTTCTTGCATAATCTTCATAAAATTCAAGAAACTTTCTCCCAAGTCCTCTCTTGCCCTTGCACGGGTCGACAGTCAGAGTATGCAGCACCATTATGCGCTCTTCGGGAACGTTTTCACTCCACGTGCATTTTGCATACACTTCGGGCTGAATTTTATTTATAATTGCGGAACCTGCAACTTCACCTTCGTCTTCGATAACAAACATATCTCCTCTTGCAATCGCATCACTGGCTGTTTTTTCGGTAGGATATACGTTTCTTTTCCAGCAGCAATCCGATAATCCGTTCTCCGAGAGAGTGTGTATGTTTTCATATATTTCGGAAATTTTTTCCAAATCGTTAAAATTGGCTTTTCTTATCATAAAAAATTTCCTTTCTCAAGTGTGAATATTTGACACGGATTTATATTTATGATATCATATTTATATCAATATATCAAGCGAAAAAGGAGATTTTAAAATTATGCCGACTGATCACGATAAATATATTTCACCGTTTTCTACAAGATATGCAAGCGATGAAATGCAGCATATTTTTTCGGAGCAATTTAAATTTTGCACATGGAGAAAATTATGGATTGCTCTTGCAAAAGCCGAGCAGAAACTCGGACTTGCAATCACCGACGAACAAATTCAAGAGATGGAACAAAACTGCAGCAATATAAATTTTGACGTTGCCCGCGAGAGGGAAAAAATCGTTCGGCATGATGTCATGAGTCATGTATACGCTTACGGAGTTCAGTGCCCTAAAGCGGAACCCATTATACATCTCGGCGCGACAAGCTGCTATGTCGGAGATAACACCGATATTATAATCCTTCGCAAAGCTTCGGAAATTGTTCTTGAAAAAGCAGCGCAGGTAATTAAAAATCTCGCCGCATTTGCAGACAAGTACAAAGCCCTCCCCTGCCTTGCGTACACGCATCTTCAGCCAGCGCAACTTACGACCGTCGGCAAGCGCGCAACTTTATGGATGTACGAATTATCGCTTGATATAGAAAACCTTTCTTATCAGTTAAACAATCTTCGCCTTTTGGGTTCAAAAGGAACCACCGGCACTCAGGCAAGTTTTATGGAACTTTTTGACGGCGATGAAAAGAAAATCGACGAACTCGAAAAATTAATTGCAGATGAAATGGATTTTGACGGAGTAGTTCCGGTTTCGGGTCAAACATATTCCAGAAAGATAGATTCATATTTTTTATCTGTACTTTCCGGTTTTGCCCAAAGTGCATATAAATTTTCAAATGATCTCCGTATATTGCAGTCGTTCGAAGAAGTAGAAGAACCTTTTGAAAAAAATCAGATAGGCTCCTCCGCTATGCCATACAAAAGGAATCCTATGAGAAGCGAACGCATCTGCGCACTTGCAAGATATGTTATATGCGATGCCCAGAATCCGGCATTTACCTCATCCACACAATGGTTTGAACGCACTCTTGATGATTCCGCAAACAGAAGAATTTCAATTGCAGAAGCTTTTCTTGCCGTCGATTCAATTTTGAATATTTATATTAACATTACAAGCGGCCTTGTAGTATACGATAAAGTCATAGAAAAGCGCGTCATGGAAAAACTTCCGTTTATGGCAACCGAAAATATCATGATGAAGTCCGTAAAAATGGGCGGCGACCGCCAAATGCTTCATGAAAAGTTAAGGGTTCATTCCCATGCAGCCGCGGCTAAAGTAAAACTTGAAGGCAAACAAAACGACCTTATTGACAGGATAGCCGGCGACCCCGACTTTCCTCTGTCAAAAGAAGAAATCGAAAACGAACTTAATCCTTCCCTTTATATCGGACGAAGCGTACACCAGACCGAAAACTTTATAGAAACCGTCGCAAAACCGATCATAGAAAAATATTATAAAGGCGAGATTTCCTCAGACCTTAATGTTTAACAGGGCATGTTTAACATAGCATGTTTAACATAGCATGTTTAACATATAATATTTAACATAAATTCACACTAAAAATAACTGCAGCAAAACTACTTTAAAAATTGAGTTTGCTGCAGTTATTTTTCATATCAGAAAGTAAAATGAACCGGAACTCCGTGTTCGTATTTTATCTCTATTTCACCCTTTATCAAAGGGAGCAAATATTTTATTCCTTCTTCCGTAATTCCGTTCCCTTCCTTGTTGATAAAAGTTTCCGGCACATATTTTATTTTATTTGCAACATTTTCCGCCGGAACAAAATCAATAGAAACGCTATATTCCGAACCGTCGCAATTTCTTTTATAAACAGCAACCATTCCGCTTTTTCCTTTGTCGGAAAGCGCATATTGAGCAGAAGCAAAACCGATTTTTACTGATTCGTCAATATCGGTTTTCGAAGCGATATGCGACGCACACCTCTGCAAAACATTAAGTTCTATGGAACGCACCTTGCATCCGATTCTTTTTCTTACAAGGTTTTCAAGATACTTACCGGTTCCGGACAAATATTTATGGCCAAAAACGTCTGACACGCTTGACTGCTCATCTTCGCCGACGTACTTGTTATCCTTATTTTTTATTCCTTCCGACACTGCAACAACAACATAAGAAACATTATCATCTGAAAGTTTTGAAGATATGTCGGAAATAAACTTTTCCTTATCAAAAACATGTTCCGGCAAATATATGTACTCGGGTCCTATTCCCGTAAGGTATTTGCAAAGGGAACTCGATGCTGCAAGCCAACCTGCGTCTCTTCCCATTATTTCAACAATTGTTATCGCTTTTGTTTTATATACCGAGCAATCGCGCATTATTTCCTGCATGCTTGAAACTATATACTTTGCGGCAGAACCAAAGCCCGGAGTGTGATCTGTTTCCATAAGATCATTGTCGATCGTTTTCGGAACTCCGATAATTTTTACATCACGCACTCTGCCTTTGTTTTTAAATGCATATTCGGACAGTTTATATACAGAATCCATACTGTCGTTACCGCCGATATAGAAAAAATATGAAATCTTATACTTTTCGAAAAGGGAAAATATTTTTTCCATGGTCGCATCATCCGAAATTTTTTTCCTGCACGAACCAAGAGCCGCTGCCGGTGTAGATTTCAAAAGTTCAAGTTTTTCTTTGCTTCCGGAAGAAAAATAATCATTCAAAAGTATCAGGTCTTCATTTAAAAATCCCTCTATACCATGCCTCATTCCATATATTTTTTCTGTTTTTCCGCCCTGCAAAAGTCCTTCTATTATGCCGGCAAGCGTTGCATTAATCGCACTTGTTGGTCCTCCGGACTGCCCTATCACAGCATTATTCATTATATTTTCTCCTCTTAACTGTTTTTAAATTGCTTTATCGCTTCCCTGATATCCGAGGCACCAAACACTGCGGACCCCGCAACAATAACATTTGCTCCGCTTGCGGCAACATCTTTTACATTTTCAAGCGTAATTCCTCCGTCGGCTTCAATATCAATAGTTCGGTTATGCTTTATGCATAACTTTTTTACCTCTTTTATCTTATCAAGTGTTTTTAAAATCAACTTTTGTCCGCCGAATCCGGGCTCTACGGTCATAATAAGAACCATATCAACATCATCTATATATCTTTCAATCACATCCGTATCTGTGTTCGGTTTTATTGAAATCCCGGCAAGTTTTCCAAACGAATGAATTTTATCAATTACCTGCTTTGCATCTTTGCACGCCTCGTAATGAAATGCAATGATATCAGCCCCGCTGTCGGCAAAATTTTTAATGTATCTTATGGGGTCATCTATCATTAGATGCACATCAAAAACAAGATTGCTGCAAGGTCTTATACTCTTTATAACCGGAATTCCAAATGATATATTCGGAACAAAATTACCGTCCATAACATCAATATGGACAAAATCCGCCCCGGCTCTTTCGATTGACCTTACGTCTTCCCCGAGATTTGCAAAATCTGCCGATAAAATTGACGGAGATAATTTCAACATAAAAATACTCCCTTTTATTTTTAAATTTATTTTGAATTAACCTTTGTTTTCTTTCAAAAATCTGCAAACACACCTCAAAACAACACTTAAGGTGACAGCATGTACTGTAACAAAAACAGACCGAACTCATAAAATACAATGTATATAAAATTAAACATCAAAGGCATGACAAGAATTTTAAAATAACGGTACGCAAAAAGAATTCATGTCCTTTTTGTTTTTATATAAAATTGCTTTTCAATTTAATTATACTTTTTTCTGCCTTTTTTGTCAATAAAATCGGCTCTGAAACTGTTTATTTTCAGAGCCGATTTTTCAATGCCGCCAAAAAACAAATTTTATATATGCGTATAACGGTTTTGCAAAGTAATTTTCGTTATAAAAACCTTTGCATATCACGGCACAGATTTTTTTCGCAGTCAATTAATTCCTTTGCAATATCTACTGCCTTTTGATCTGCGCCAGGATACTCATTCAAGTATCTGTTCAGCGATTTTACCCCCATATTGCATCCGTCGGTTAAAATAGACGCGGCAGTATTTTCATTTTCCGAAAAAGCAAGCGCAGCATTTGTCTTTATCCAGGACATGCTCTTTGCCATAAGCGGAGGGCTTTTTATCGGATTTTCGTGCTGATTTAAAAGTTCGTGTGTTCTGCTGCCGAGTTTTTGGTGTAATTCTTTACACGATATAAGCATGTTTTTAAATTCTTCGTTTTTCACGTGCGGCAAAACCTGATTTATTGAATCAACTCCCATTTTTATTCCGGAATTGCATTCACGTAAAAGTTTTACCGTTTGATTTACATTTTCTGATTTATTCTGCATAAATTTTTCACCCACAAATAATTTTTGTGATTTTTTAAAAAATATGCAAAAAAGAAATAAAAAAAGAAGCAAGTAAAAACTTGCTTCTTAAACAGTAAAAAGAATAAATGTCAGCAACGACCTATCTTATCGGACCGTCGCCAGTCAAATA
>CAKSDR010000009.1 GCA_934446095.1 uncultured Eubacteriales bacterium
TAATTTTATTTAAGCGGCTCGCTCAAAACAAATCATATGCAGAAAATTATTCTGCTGCGGGAACTCCGCCTTCTTTATCAATTTTTGCCTGAAGAGCATAAACAAGACCGTAAAGTGACGACTGCAATGAGCCGAGGATCTTGCCGATGAGTTCTTCTTTGCCGGGAATTGCGGCAAGAGATTTAACTTCGTTTTCATCAATTACTCTTCCGTCGATGAAACCTGCTTTTACTTTGAATGCTTCGTTGTCACCGCAATCTTTTATAAAGTTGCAGATAACTTTTGAAGGAGCGATCGGATCATCCGAAAGAGCAAAAGCTGTCATTCCTTCGAGAGCGCTGTCAAGACCTTCCATGCCTGCGATCTCAGCAGCCTTTTTAATATAGGTATTTTTAATAACCTGATAATCAACGCCTGCTTTACGGAGAGATGCACGGAGAGCAGTATCTTTTTCAACTGTTATTCCGCAGTAATTTACCAAAACGCCGCTTTGAGCATTTTTGATCTTCTCAGCAAGTTCTTCTACAAATTTTTGCTTTTGTTCAAGAATTTTTGAGCTTGGCATAACAAATTCACCTCCAAATAAAAAAAGTTCTTTTTGGACCGCAAAAAGCGTGTACCGGAAAAGAACAGAAAACACAATATAAAATTTGTATAACAAATTCAAGTGAATATAAGTCTTTCCTCGGCAGGCGAAAATCGTTAGCGCAATAAATGCGACCTGCTTTCTTAGGTCAGGACTAAATTATAGCATAATATTACATATTTGTCAATAGTTTTTTTGATTTTTATTGCAGTTTTTAAAGAAGATCCCTTATTACTTCTCCCGAAATCATAAAACCCGCAACGGGTGGAACAAAAGATATGCTGCCCGGGGCAGGTCTGTTTGAGGTGCCTTTGGTTTCATATTCGCAGTCCTCAAAAGGTTTTAGAATTTCGGAATCCGAATACAAAACCTTTAGTTTTTTAATGCCGAGATTTTTGACTTCCCTTCGCATAACGCGGGCGAGGGGACAAACCGAAGTTTTAAAAATATCACATATTTTAAAGCCTGACGGGTCGAGTTTGTTGCCTGTTCCCATGCAACTTATTATTTTTATATTTTTTTCGCTGCAGGTTTTTATCAAAAGAAGTTTTGAACTTACGGTATCAATAGCATCGATAACATAATCAAATTTTTCAAAATTCAATGTTTCGGCAGTTTCGTTTGAAAAAAAGATTGGAAAAGCGTTGATTTTTATGTCCGGGTTTATATCGTAAAAACGTTCTTTTGCAACATTTATTTTTAATTTGCCGACAGAACTGTGCAGTGCAAATAACTGGCGGTTAATGTTGGTAACGCTTACCGAGTCGTTATCGACTATTGTAAGTTCCCCAACGCCGCATCTTACAAGTGCTTCCGCGGCATAAGATCCGACTCCGCCGAGGCCGAACACGGCTACATGCATATTCTTAAGTTTTTCCATATTTGCTTTGCCAAGCAGCATTTCTGTTCTTAAAAATTCTTTCATAAAAATCCTTTATCTATATTTTTCCATAAAGCTGGCACCTTTTCCGCAGAATTTCCTACCATTTAAGTATGATAACAGACCCGAGTCTGCAGAAAAATCAAATTCTATGCTATATGAGTACAGCGATTGATGCATACGAAGTTCTTTTTTGTCACGAACGTGCCCGTATTTGCCGTCTCCGACAATCGGGTGACCGTAATATGCAAGATGGGCACGTATTTGATGGGTACGACCCGTAATAAGTTCGACCAGCAAAAGGCTCCGCCCGTCTTTTTCCGCACAGACAGTATATTTTGTAACTATGCTTTTTATGTCGTCGGCATATTTAATTTTCATTTTTTTAATCGCTTCTTCGCGTGAAGAGAATATAAAAACTTTATTATTTGATCTGTCTTTATAAAGAAAATCCCGCAAAACACCGGATTTTTTTTCAAAGGTTCCGAAGACCTCGCAATAATATATTTTTTTGAGTTCGCGGTCTTTGATTTTCTTATTCATAATACGCAGGGATTCAGCGTTTTTTGCGGCAACAATAAGGCCTGCGGTGTTTCTGTCAAGACGGTTGCATAAAGCCGGAGAAAATGAATTTTCATTTTCGGGATCATATTCTCCTTTTTTATAAAGATAACCTATTATCATATCAACAAGGTAAATCTCCCGTCCGGTTTCTTGCTTTTCATCGTCAAAACGCGGGTGAACGGTTACGTTTTGTTTTTTGTCTACAATAAGAATGTTTTCATCTTCGTAAACAATATCGTTCTGTGAAAGATTATATACAGGCTCCGAGTATTTTTCGGATTTATTCATTTTTTGAGCAGCGTCAGGGAAAAACTCGTCGCTTATATATAATGAAAAAACATCTCCGCGCGAAATACGCGTGCCGATATCAAATTTTTTTCCGTTTAATTTTATCCTCTTTTTTCTTATGAATTTATAAAGAAGAGAGGTTGGTATAAGAGGAAGAGTTTTTGTTAAAAAAGAATCCGCTCTTTGATTTTCGTCGTTTATTCCGACTTTTATTTCTCTGATTTTAAACCCCTCCTTTGATTTTTAAGTGCCTTTGCGTATCAATAAAATTTTATTCGTAGATAAAATCTAAACTATCTTCGGAAATAAATTCTTTCGGAATATAATTTCTAACGAGAGAGTACAAATAGTCTATATTTTTATTTTTTTCATTTGCATGAGAACCGTGAACTTTTTCAAGTTCCGGTGTATAGTCCGAAAGTTTATATATTTTAAGCGCCCGTCTTGATGTCGAATAATGCGTCACGGTAGGAATAAATCCTGCATTGTCAACATAATATGTGCCGGGTTCATTTTCATTTTCAAGAATATCAAAAGTCAAGAATCCGCCGAGCATGTTTCTTGAGTAGAGCATTGTAGAAAGCATATTTCCGAGAGAATATGCAACAAGGGTTTTGTGACCGTCTGTGTTTTGTTTCCATTCGATGGTTTCGATAACGTGAGGATGCGTTCCTATTACTACGTCGACATTGTTTTTTGTTAAAATATCCGCATATTCTTTTTGCTCATCGGTGGGAGTAAATCTGTCTTCAACTCCCCAGTGCATTGAAACGATAACGATATCGGCAGTTTTGCGCGCAAGTTTTGTCTGCCTGTCCACATCGTTTTTATCGCAGTAATAGAATTCAACATCGCTTGAATCTGACATTTTAAGTCCGTTTGTACCATAAGTATAACTGAGAAAAGCGATTTTTACGGTGTCTTTGACAAAATATTTGATATTGTCGCAGTCAAGCGACTTATCATAGCATCCGACAAGGCATATATCGTCTATGCCGTTCCAAAATTCAACGCACCGTTCAAGTCCCGCGGTACCTTTATCAAGCATGTGGTTATTGGAAATATTTACGATGTCAAATCCGGCGTATATGAGGGCGTCCGCAATCTCGTCGGGAGTATTGAACATGGGATATCCTGATGCCGCATATTTTTCTCCGGCGCAGGGCGTTTCCTGATTTACAAAAGCAATATCCGCGCTTGAAATTATATCTTTTACATTGTCAAACATGGGGCAAAAGTTATATGTTTCGCCTGTGCCTTTGGCAAGAAGTTTTGCATCCTCGTAAACAGAGGAATGTATGATGCTGTCGCCTGCGGCAAGGAAAGAAATCTTACGCGGCTCTCTTTTTACGGTCTGAGTTATATCGCTTCCCGTGTTGTTTTCGATTTTTCCGTCATCTGGAAATGTGACATCGTCTGAAACCGGTTTTTTGAAAAGGCTGAAAATCGAAAGACAGAGAAGTACAGATAACAGTATTGTTAAAATAAGAACAACAATGGGAAGAAATGAATTTTTTTTCATAAGTATCTCCAATATAATCTATAGAAAATATCAATTAAAAAGAAATTCCTGCATGCCAAGGCAGGAATTCCAAATAAAATGAGCGGTGATTTTATGCTTTAAGTTCCCTGTAAAGCCATATGGAGCCTATTTCGAGCGCATCATAAAGGCTTTTCTTTTCGGTTTCCTTAACTATTTTTTCTTTTTTAAGGGCGAGAGCCGGATCTGTACTTTGAATCTGAACCAAAACCCTGCACGGAAGTTCAATGCCTGACTGGTTTTTTTGGGAATCGAGAATTGTCAGGACAAGAATATATTCTTTGCCTGCGTCGCCGTAATAAATTTTATTTCCGCAGCGGACAAGAGGCTGTCCCTTATATTGCAAAAGGTTTTCATTTATTGAACTCATTTTTGTGTAACCCCGTTTCTCCGGCAATTTTCAAAACAGTGCTTTCCAAATTGCCGGGATTAAAAAGCAGAAAATATTATTTTAGATAACTTGTGACAAGAATGCGCAGCAGTTCATCTCTGTCAAGCCTTCTTATAAGTCCTCGCGCGTTGTTGTAGTTGGTGATATAAGTAGGATCTTCGGATAAAATATATCCTACTATCTGGTTTATGGGATCGTACCCTTTTTCCTTAAGTGCGTCATAAATGGTGGAAAGAATATTTTTTACTTCAAGTTCTCTTTCGTTTTTTATAGAAAAAGTAATTGTTTTATCGTTTCCCTGCTGAAACATTTTGTTCACCTCTCAGTATACTGCGGCGAAAGCCGTATTTAATATGACATATATTATAATATAATATAAAAACGCGAAAAATTCAATAGCATATTTGTAAAAAATATGAATTTTAATAAGAATTTGCGGTAATATGATTTACAAATCAGATAATATGTGATAAAATGTATAACGAAAATAATAAAAAGCAAGTTCGAAACCATCCTTGCCAAAAAAACTATGGGGAAAACAATGAAAAGA
This sequence comes from uncultured Eubacteriales bacterium, assembly GCA_934446095.1. Taxonomy (GTDB): domain Bacteria; phylum Bacillota; class Clostridia; order Oscillospirales; family CAG-382; genus CAKSDR01. The sequence goes on from CAKSDR010000009.1 coordinate 4,800, forward strand.
AGCAAAAAAATATCATATCTTGTGCAGGGGGCGGCGATAGCGGCCCTTTATTGCGTACTTACCTTAATTTCATCTTTGTTCGGTCTTTCGAGCGGTGTAATACAACTTCGCATTTCCGAATGTTTGACCGTACTGCCTTGTTTTACACCGAGCGCTGTTCCGGGACTGTTTGTGGGGTGCATTATATCGAATATTATTACCGGCGCTGCGGTATGGGACGTGATTTTCGGCAGCATTGCAACTTTAATCGGGGCGTTATTTACTTATCTTCTCAGAAATCACAAAAGGCTTGTTACAATTCCGCCGATTGTTGCAAACACACTGATTGTTCCGTTTATATTAGCATACGTATACAAAAGAGAGGGGAGCATTTGGTATTTTATGCTTACCGTGGGAATAGGAGAGATTATTTCGTGCGGCGTTTTCGGAACGATTTTTTACAATGCCGCATGCAGATATAATCTTTTTAAAAATTTAAAATGAATATCATACTGATTAAATAGGAAAAAAGAGCCGTACGGCTCTTTTTTATTCGTTTTTAAATTAATCTTTCAGCGGCCGGCCATCGGCATCGGTATTTATAACGCCCGCGATGATGAGAAAGCCCTCGATAATACCCCATATGCTGCCGATAATACCATATGAAAATACCGATAATATGATTTGCGCAACGGCTTTTCCGGTATAACCGAGATAAAAGTTGTGTATGCCGAGTCCGCCGAAAAATATACCGAGAAAACCTGCGGCAAGTCTTGATTTTGCGGTGTTTGCATAGATATATTTCTGATTGCTTCCGCTTGACTTGGCAGGAGAGAGATTTGTCCCGCAATAGGTGCAGAAGTTTTCGCCGGGGGAAGATTCTTTGCCGCATTTCGGACAGTAATTTTTCCCAGTACCAATTGAGGCGCCGCAATTCTTGCAGAATTTTGCGTTTTCGTCTAATTGTGTGCCGCAATTTTTACAGTACATATTAACATCTCCCGTTTAAGCAATGTGTTTTTACACTTTTTTAAATTCAGGCAATCGGATAGGTTTAAATCCGAATTTTGATGCATAATCTTCCGCAAGTTTTACGGACTCGGGATTTCCGACAGCCTCCGGGCTATGCGCGTCGCAGCCGATAATCACATCGTTTCCGACTTGCCGCGCGACTTCCCAGAACTTGTCATACGGATATGCTCTGTGATCTGTAAGACCAAGCATGTTTATTTCAAGCGGAACTGAAAGTTTTTTTGCACAAATACAAAGGCGCTCGGCCTGCTCCATGTAGAAAACATCGTCATCGCGAAAGGCCATAAGATCGGGATGCGCAATATATGTGAACTTTTCGGTTTTTATGGCATCGATTACCTGGTCAATGTATTTTATCATTAAATCTTTATTGTTGTGAACATTTCCGGAATAAATCGAATGTTCATATTCATTTTCAAGAAAGTGCTGTCCCAAAATAAGGTAATCACATTCAAACTTCTGTATGTTTTCAAGCATGTTTTTGAAAAGTTGCGGGTAATATTCAGCCTCATATCCTATATAAATTTTTATTTTGCTGCGGTATTTTTCACGCAGATTTAAAATCATATCAATATAACTTTCAGTCTGTTCCATTCTCATCCGGACTCCTGATATATATCCGTTCGGGAAAGGATACGGAACATGATCCGAAAATCCGAGTATTTCAATATGATTTTTTATTGCATTCTCTACGTATTCAAACGGTTCGCCTGCGGCATGACCGCACAAATACGTGTGCGTATGAAAATTTGAGTACATTTAGAAAGCCTTCGATTCTTATATTAAAATTCTTTGTTGGCTGCGTATTCACGCGCTTTTCTGAATTCTTGTCTCAATTCGTCGGAAGGTTCTTTTGTCAAAAGAGATACGGCGATTATGAATATGCACGAAATAATGAAAGCAGGAAGCAGTTCATAGATTCCGAAAACACCGCCGAGCGGTTTTAACAAAAGTTTCCATACAAATACCATAACGCCGCCGGAAATCATGCCTGCTATAGCTCCGGGTCTGTTAATTCGTTCCCAGAACAATGAAAACAGTATTACGGGGCCGAATGTTGCGCCGAATCCCGACCATGCAAACGAAACGACGTCAAAAATTATGCTGTTTTCGTTCCATGCAATGGCAATTCCCACAAGGGCAACGGCCACGAGAACGCTTCTTGATACATGCATGACCTGTTTATCATTTGCGTCTTTTTTAATAACGCCCTGAAAAAGGTTTTTAGAAATTGCCGATGCTGCGATGAGGAGATACGAATCCGAAGAACTTATTGTTGCGGCAAGAATACCTGCCATTACCACACCTGCTATTACGGGATGGAAAAGCAGCTGCGAAATATGAGCAAAGACATTTTCGGCGCCGCTTTTTGTTGCAAGGGCTGCGTCTGTCGGAAGAAGGTAACGTCCGAGAACACCGATGAAAACTGCCGCAAAAAGTGAAATTATTACCCATACTGTAGCGATTCTGCGTGAATTTTTAAGTTCGGAACCCTTTCGTATAGCCATGAAACGCAAAAGAACCTGCGGCATTCCAAAGTATCCGAGTCCCCATGAAACGGTAGATAAAATGGTGAGAAATCCATATGGTGTGGCAGATCCGAACAGGGGCGTGTTTCCTGCAGACTGCTGTAAGCCCGAAGCGTCTGTTATGGGAGTTGCAGCATTAACTAAAGAGAGATATCCGGGAATTGATTTTGCATTTTCAATTACAGCGGCAAAACCTCCGCTTTTTACAGTGCCAAATACCACAACGCCGACAAGTGCTGCTATCATTACCATAGACTGCATAAAGTCGGAAGCGCTTTCGGCAAGGAAACCTCCGAGTGCAGTATATATCAGAACAAAAATTGCGCCGGCAATCATCATTGAATGATAGGAATATCCGAACAATCCGGAAAAGAGTTTTCCGCATGTAACGAAACAACTTGCCGCATATACCGTAAAGAAAATAAGAATAAACAATGCAGCGACGGTAAGTATTATTTTTTTCTTTTCATGAAATCTGTTGCTTAGAAAATCCGGAACGGTTATTGAATCTCCGGAAATGACTGAGTATGAACGCAGCCGCCGTGACACAATAAGCCAGTTTATGTATGTTCCGACAGCAAGCCCTATAGCGGTCCATGCAGCATCCGCAATGCCGCACCAATATGCAACGCCGGGGAGGCCCATGAGAAGCCATCCGCTCATATCAGAGGCTTCGGCGCTCATCGCCGCAACCCACGGCCCGAGAGAGCGTCCGCCTAAAAAATAACTGTCAGAGTTTTTGTGAGATCTTTTTGCGAAAAAAATGCCGATAAGAATTACTATCAGCATGTAGCCAAGCATAGCAAGTAAAAGTTGCAACTTGTCTTCCATTAAAACCAGTCCTTTCAATAAAAATATTCAATATTATAACATATATTCGACAAAAAAACAACCGTATTGTTTTAAAATAATCGGAAGCGGAATTTCGCAGAAAGCGCAGATGTTTTTATTATATTGACTTTGCGGAATAAAAATGCAAAAAACCGCTTTTACTGAAAAAAGCGGAAATACTTAATAAAATATAAAACCGACCGCCGAAATCAAACTGATTTTGGCGGTCTTTGCTATTTATAATATGACGATTGGTATTTTAATCAAATGGTTTGTCTTCAGACGATTCGCAGTATGCACATCTATATGTGCTGCCGGATTTTCCTGCAATAAATTTGTGTTCTATGCCGCGTTCGGCTGAAGTTATGCAGCGCGGATTTGAACAGCGCATGCCTTTGATATACACATCAGTGTTTTGAACCCGATTTTTTTCGGATAAAAGTTTCAGAATCAGCGCCATGCGTATAAATTTTCCGTTTAGTACCTGCTTAAAATAGCAGGCGCGAACGTCGCCGTCAAAATCAATGTCAATTTCATTTACCCGAGGCAGCGGATGCAAAACGCAGCAGTCGTTTTTTGCACACTTCATTTTTTCGGCGTTTAAAATATAACTGTCTTTCAGGCGCTCATATTCACTTTTATTATCAAATCTTTCTCTCTGAATGCGCGTCATATAAAGAATGTCAAGTTTTGGCAAAGCGGTGTCAAGAAAGGAGGTTTCAAAATATTTTAAATTGCCGGAGTCTATAATTTCTTTTTTTATATAATCCGGGAGTTTAAGTTCTTCCGGGGAAATAAGAACGAATTTTACATTGTTGTATTGTGAAAGCGCTTTTATCAGAGAATGAACGGTTCTGCCGTACTTCAGGTCACCGCAAAGACCTATCGTGAGATTTTCAAATCTGCCTTTTTCACGATATATCGTGAAAAGGTCTGTAAGGGTCTGAGTAGGGTGGCAATGACCTCCGTCTCCGGCGTTAATCACGGGAATATCGGCTTTTTCGCAGGCTGCAAGCGCCGCTCCTTCTTTCGGGTGGCGTATTGCTATAATATCCGCAAAACATGCGGCAGTTCTTGCTGTGTCGGCAACCGATTCACCTTTTGCGACAGAAGAGGTTGCGGAATCGGTAACCGATAAAACATTTCCGCCGAGGTCGTACATTGCCGATTCAAAACTGAGCCTTGTGCGTGTTGACGGTTCGAAAAACAACGTTGCAATTTTTTTGCCCCGGCATTTTTCGCTGTATGCGGAAGGATTATTCATAATATCTTCGGCAGTGGAAATAAGTTCATTGATTTCTTCTTTTGACAAGTCAGAAATATCGATTACACTTCTCATTTTGCTTTTCCTATCCAACTTTCGTCAGAGGGATTGTTTCTGAAAGCAATGAGTCTTTCCACATCTTCCTCTTTAATATATCCTTCTCTTGCCGCCATATCCGCCACACAGTCAAAATCCGTAAGGGAAATATTTTTTATATTTTCTTCCTTTAAGCGTTCGAGCCCTTTTTTCATGCCGTAAGTGAAAATTGATACAATTCCCAAAACTTCGGCTCCGAATTCGCGAAGAACGTTTACTACTTCGATTACGCTGCCGCCGGTTGAGATAAGATCTTCAACGACAACGACTTTTTGTCCCTTTTCAAGTTTTCCTTCGATTTGGTTTTTTCGTCCGTGGTCTTTTGCTCCCGAACGCACATAACCCATCGGGAGGTTCATAAGGTGAGCTGTGATTGCGGCATGAGCAATACCTGCGGTAGATGTGCCCATAAGCACTTCGGCCTGCGGGTAATTTTCCTTAATAAGAGTTGCAAGCCCTTTTTCCACATCGTTTCTTACATCTACCGATGTAAGGGTAAGCCTGTTATCGCAGTAAACCGGGCTTTTTATCCCGCTTGCCCATATGAAAGGCTGTTCGGGTCTCAAAAATACCGCTTTTATTTTCAAAAGATCTTTCGCGATAAGTTCTTTTAATTCCATTATACTTTTCTCCTTAATCAACAAATTCTTCAACGCAACGGTTATACACAGCAACGGGATCGGCAGCAGCTGTTATCGGACGTCCGACAACGATATAATCAGAGCCTGCTTCTTTCGCCTGACTTGTCGTCATTACCCTTTGCTGGTCGCCGATATCATCGGATGCAAATCTCACGCCGGGCGTTACTGTCAAAAAGTCGTTTCCGCAGTTTTCATGAACTTTTTTTGCTTCGAGAGGGGAGCAGACAACCCCGTCGAGTCCTGCTTTTTTTGCGTTTTTGGCATAGTGAATCACAACATCTTCCATTTTTCCGCAGATAAGCAGATCATTTTTCATGCTTTCCTCGCTTGTTGAAGTGAGTTGTGTTACGGCAATTAACAGCGGTCTTTTGCTGCCTTTTTTTGATAACCCTTCAACTGCCGCGCTCATCATAGAAATCGTTCCTCCCGCGTGAAGATTGCATATATCAATGTCAAACTCTGAAAGAACTGCCATTGTTTTTTTCACGGTATTTGGAATATCGTGGAGTTTTAAATCTAAAAAGATCTTGTGGCCGCGCTTTTTAATTTCTTTTACAATAGATGGACCTTCTGCGTAAAAAAGTTCCATTCCGATTTTTACAAACGGCTTTTGATTTTTGAATCTGTCCAGAAAAGCGTATGTTTTTTCGGCGCTTTCAAAGTCGCATGCAATAATAACATCTTTACCCATTTTTTACTCCTCCTATAATATCTTTCAGTTTATCGATTCCATATTTATCCATAATGCCGGGCAATTGTTCGATAATATCGCGGCAAACAAAAGGGTATACGAGATTTGCCGACCCTACCTGTACGGCGCTCGCTCCGGCAAGCATCATTTCAATTACATCTTCGGCGCTTGAAACGCCTCCCAGTCCTATGACGGGGATGTTTACGTTTTTTGCCGTCTGATATACCATTCTTAAGGCTACGGGAAAAACGCCGGGTCCGGAATAACCTCCCATAATATTTGCAACCGCAGGTTTTTTTGTCTTTAAATCTATTCGCATGCCAAGCATTGTATTAATAAGGCTTATTCCGTCGGCTCCTGCGCTTTCGCATGCTTTTGCAATAGTTACGATGTCGGTGACATTCGGAGTAAGTTTTACAATGATGGGCTTTGTCGTGCATGATTTCACAGCCCTTACGACTTCTGCGGCGCTTTTGGCATCGGTCCCGAAACTCATGCCTCCGCCGTGAACGTTGGGACAACTGATATTTATTTCAAGCCAGCCGACAATATCAATATTGTTAAGTTTTTCGCATGTGACAACGTAGTCTTCGACAGAAAATCCGCTGACATTTGCCATTACCTTTTTGTTAAAACATTTGCGAAGTTTCGGGAGTTCTTCGCTTATTACCTTGTCAACTCCCGGATTTTGAAGCCCTACGGAGTTTATCATGCCGTCTTTTGCTTCGGCAATTCTGGGCGTTGGGTTCCCGAAGCGCGGATTTCTTGTGGTTCCCTTGAAGGAGAAGGTCCCGAGACAATTTATGTCGTAAAACTGCGCAAATTCATATCCGTATCCGAAAGTGCCGGAGGCCGGGATTACGGGGTTATCAAGTTTGATTCCGCAAAGGTCTACACTTAATCTTTCCATAATATTTCCTCCTTTTCAAATACCGGTCCGTCTTTGCAAATGCGCTTGTATCCGGTAACTGTTTTGCATGAGCATCCCATACAGGCGCCGAATCCGCAGCCCATATGTTCTTCAAAACTGAATTGTCCGCTTGTGACCGTTTTGCAAAACACCGCTTTAAGCATGGGATCCGGACCGCAGGTGTAAAAGTATGAGTAACTTTTTGGGAGCGCGTCGGTTACAAAGCCGCAGGTTCCGTAACTGCCGTCAACTGTTGTTACAATTACGGAGCACCCGAGGTTTTTAAATTCTTTTTCATAAAAAATTTCTTTTTTTGTATTGAATCCCAAAATTACGGTTACATTTTTTCCGAGAGAAATAAGATCCTTTGCAAGGCGGTAAAGCGGGGGAATTCCGGCACCGCCGCCTATCAGCAGCGGATTTTCTTTGGAAAGCGACAAATTGTATCCGTTTCCGAGCCCCGAAAGAACATCAAGTTTTTCCATGTTTTTTATGCGGCTCATCTGTTCGGTGCCGCTGCCGATTACTTTATAAATCAGACTCAGTGTGTCATTGTCATAATCGCACACCGAAAACGGACGCCGAAGATACTTTCCGCAAAGTTTTATGTTTACAAACTGGCCGGGAACTGTTATTGAAGAAGTGTCTCCGGAAAGTACCATTTCAAAAACATTATCATTCAAAGGTGTATTTTTTATGACAGTGAAAATACTTTGTTTCATTTTGTTTCTCCGTTATGCATCTATGGTTGAAATTGTAAGGGTGGTTTCTTCGAGAACATCCAGCAATACTTTTACAGTGTCAAGGGAAGTAAACATCGTTACGTTATTTTCGGTTGCAAGGCGGCGTATCTGTATACCGTCGGTTTCCTGAGAGGCAGATCCTATGTCACTTGTGTTTATAACATAGGCAATGTGTCCCTGGCGGATAGCATTCGGAATTTCATCCGGGTTTTCGCTGATTTTTTTAAGTATATGCGTTTTAATACCGTTTTCCTTTAAGAAAACTGCGGTGCCGTGGGTTGCTTCGATGTTAAAGCCTAAGTTATAGAATCTTTTTATAAGCGGAAGCGTTTCTTCCTTGTCCTTGTCGGCAACCGTTACAAAAACCGTGCCGTAGTTTTGCAGATGGGTACCGGCTGCCTGAAGAGCTTTATACAAGGCGCGGTTTAATTTGTCGTCGTAACCTATGGCCTCTCCGGTTGATTTCATTTCGGGGGAAAGGTAAGCGTCAAGGCCCTTTATTTTATTGAATGAAAATACCGGCACTTTTACGTAATACCGTTTCTTTTCATCGGGATATATGTCGAACAGTCCCTGCTCCTTCAGAGATTTTCCAAGTATTACTTCGGTTGCAATGTCCGCAAGGCAAACCCCCGTCGCTTTTGAAAGGAAGGGAACGGTTCGGGAAGAACGCGGATTTACTTCGATGATGAAAACATTATCATTGCCGTCAACAATAAATTGAATGTTGTAAAGTCCTATTATGCCGATACCGAGGCCGAGTTTTTTTGCATATTGAAGAATAGTTCCCTTGACTTTATCCGAAATGCTGAAAGCCGGATATACACTTATTGAATCTCCGGAATGAATTCCGGTACGTTCGACAAGTTCCATGATTCCCGGAATAAACACATTTCTGCCGTCGCAAATTGCGTCAACCTCAACTTCTTTGCCCTGAATATATTTGTCTACAAGCACCGGTTTGTCTGCATCGATTGCAACCGCGGTTTCAAGATATCGGCAAAGCTGCTCTTCATTTGCGACAATTTGCATTGCGCGGCCTCCGAGTACGAACGACGGACGGACAAGAACGGGGTATCCGATCTCATTTGCAGCTGCGATTCCGTCTTCTATATTCGTAACGGCTCTTCCTTCGGGGCGGGGTATATTAAGTTCAAGAAGAATTTTTTCAAAACTGTCGCGGTTTTCCGCACGTTCTATCGCTTCGCAGCCGGTACCGATTATTTTAACTTTGTTATCGGTTAGAGGCTGAGCAAGGTTAATTGCAGTTTGTCCGCCGAGAGAAGCAATGACGCCCTCCGGTTTTTCGTATTCTATAATCGTCATGACGTCTTCTGTTGTCAGGGGCTCAAAATATAGTTTGTCGGCGGTTGTATAGTCGGTTGACACGGTTTCCGGATTGTTGTTTATGATAATTGCCTCATAACCTTCGCGCTTGATTGTCTGAACGGCGTGAACAGTGGAATAGTCGAATTCTACCCCTTGACCTATGCGTATAGGTCCTGCCCCAAGAGTAATTATTTTTTTCTTGTCAGTAAGTATAGACTCATTTTTAAGTTTTTCGTCAATAAGATTTTGATATGTGGAGTAAAGATATGCGATATATTTTCCGGTATGCAGAGTATCTACCATGCGGAAGACGGGAGTGATACCGTGTTGCCTGCGAAATTGCGCAACATGTTTTTCAGACGAATTCCAGAGGGATGAAATATACTTGTCGGAAAAGCCCATTGCTTTTGCCGATTTTAATGCGGAAATGCTGTCCGGAATTTTCGCAAGAACCTTTTCCATATCGGTAATTTTCTTGATTGAACGTATGAACAAATCGGTTATCATGGTAGCGGCGTGTATTTTTTCAACCGATTCGCCCCTTCTTGTAAGTTCGGCGACGGCATAAAGAGTATCCGACTTGAAGTCTTTAAGATATTCAAAAATTTTGTTTGTGTCCATAGAGTCAAACTTCTGAAGATAAAGATGCGATACTCCGGTTTCAAGCGAGCGCACAGATTTTAAAATGCATTCTTCAAGAGTGGAACCTATGCCCATTACTTCTCCTGTGGCTTTCATTTGAGTGCCGAGGTCGTTTTTGGCGTCGGAAAATTTATCGAACGGGAACCGCGGAAATTTTGCAACAATGTAGTCAAGCGCAGGTTCTGTTGCGGCATTGCCGCCTGCGACGGGAATTTCCTCAAGTGACATGCCAAGGGCTATTTTTGCGGTTACTCTTGCAATAGGATAACCGCTTGCTTTTGAAGCGAGTGCTGATGAGCGTGATACGCGGGGATTTACTTCTATAAGATAATATTCGCTTGAATTTGGATTTTTGGCGAACTGCACGTTGCATCCACCGGATATTTTAAGTTCTCGTATGATTTTTATGGCGCTGTCATTCAGCATTTTTTTATCCTCGTCGCTAAGGGATAAAATCGGAGCGACAACAACTGAATCACCGGTATGGACTCCGACGGGGTCGATGTTTTCCATTCCGCATATTGTGATGGCCGTATCGTTCGAATCGCGCATTACTTCAAATTCAATTTCTTTATAGCCCTTGACGCTTTTTTCTATAAGGACCTGATGAACCGGTGAAAGTTTGAACGCGTTGATGCCGATCTCTTCAAGTTCTTTGTCATTTTCAGCAAATCCGCCTCCCGTTCCGCCGAGTGTGAAGGCGGGGCGAAGGACGACGGGATAGCCTATTTTATGCGCCGCTTTCTTTGCTTCGTCAAGCGTGTATGTAATTTCCGAAGGAATAACCGGCTCCCCAATCGACTGACACATTTCCTTGAACTTTTCACGGTCTTCGGCTCGTTCTATGCTTTCGCCGGAAGTTCCCAAAAGTTCAACGCCGCATTCTTTTAATATGCCCTTTTTTTCAAGCTGTATTGCAAGATTCAGTCCGGTTTGTCCTCCGATTCCCGGTACTATGGCATCGGGTCTTTCATATCTTAATATTTTAGCGACATATTCGAGCGTCAGCGGTTCCATGTAAACTTTGTCCGCGATAGACGTGTCGGTCATTATTGTTGCCGGATTTGAATTGCACAGAATGACCTTATAGCCTTCTTCTTTCAGCGCAAGACATGCCTGCGTTCCGGCATAATCAAATTCCGCTGCCTGGCCTATTACAATGGGACCCGACCCGATTATCAAAACTTTCTTGATATCTTTTCTTTTGCTCATTTTTATTCCTCCGTATTATTAAAATCGTAAACTTTTTTTTCGTTAATAAAAGTTGCCATGCACCTGCCGAATACTTTTTTGCCTTCGAATGGAGTTGATTTTCCTTTCGATAAAAATGTTTTCGGATTTATTTTATATTCGCAGTTTAAATCCCATATCGTAAAATCATTTCCGAAAGGAATTCCAAATCGTTTTCGCGGATTTATGCATATAAGTTCCAACAACTTTTCGAGTGTGATTAAATTTTGTTTTACAAGACATGTAAAGAGCAGGGGAAACGCTGTTTCAAGCCCTGTTATTCCAAAAGCGCTGTCTTTTAATCCTTTGCTTTTCTCATCATTGCTGTGAGGAGCGTGGTCTGTCGCTATCATATCTATCGTTCCGTCTTTTATACCTTCAATGAGGGCGAGTTTATCTTCCTTGCTTCTAAGCGGGGGATTCATTTTAAAACGGCCGTCTTCCGATAAATCATTTTCGTCCAAAATAAGGTAATGAGGTGCGGTTTCACAAGTTATGTCAATGCCGTCGGCTTTGGCTTTTCTTATAAGTTCAACGCTTTCTTTGCATGAAACATGACAGACATGGTATTTGCAGCCGGTTTCCTTTGCAAGGCGGATGTCTCTTTTTATAGGTTTCCATTCGCTTTCGCTGCAAATGCCTGAGTGCCCGTGTTCAAGAGCGTATTTTCCGTTATGTATGTATCCTGTGCCGGCAAGACTTTCATCTTCGCAATGCACGGCGATTATTTTATTAAGTTTTTTCGCTTTAAGCATTGCCTGCTTCATCATCTGTTCATCTTGAATTCCTTTTCCGTCGTCGGAAAAGGCAATAACACTGTCTGCAATTTCTTCAAACGGCGATAGAATTTCGCCGCACTCTCCGATAGTTATCGACCCATAAGGATAAATGTTTACAAAACCGTCTTTTGAAATTATTTCCTGCTGAATTTTCAAATTCCGGATACTGTCCGGAACCGGATTTAAGTTCGGCATTGTGCAGACTGCGGTATATCCGCCGTGCGCCGCCGCAAGAGAACCTGTGCGTATTGTTTCTTTATAAGAAAAACCCGGCTCGCGAAAATGCACATGCACATCGCAAAAGCCGGGAAATATATAACAATCGGAATATTTTTCAACTGAAAAAAATGATTTTATAAACACTTCTTCCGGAAGATACTGGGGTAAATATGCGTTTATTCCATAGTCTTTCAGTAACATACCATTCTCCGTTTCAAAAAAGAAAACCTTGCCGAAAATCAGCAAGGTTAAAACGCATAAAATAGGGCGGACGTGTCCGCAAAAATATGTCGCAGTTGTTTTCCATCTTGCCGATATCTCGTATCGATTTAAAGATTTTACTAATTATAACATCTGATTTTAATTTTGTCAACATGTTTTTGCAAAAACTTTTGAAAAGCCCCTTGCCCGAAGTTCTCGGGCAAGGGGCTGCTTCATTTTATTATTTATTTGCACAAAACAAGATATCCGCCGTCGCCAAGCGTGATTTCTTTGCCTTTGACAACATTTCTTGCAGACAATAAAACTTTGTAATTTTCCAAGTTTTCGCTATCCAAAGATAAGGTTTCAACTTCTTTTGAAGTATTTGCGATAACTATAACTTCCTGGTTTTCGAGTGTCTTCTTGAATGCCGCAACATATTTGCTGTCTGACAAAAGTTCAATATCCCCGCGGCTTATCGCCGGAAGGTTGTGATGAAGATTTGAAAGTTCCCTGATGAGAGCGATTCTTTCCTGACCCTTAGCGGTTAGGATTTCAGACCAGTCTACGCACAGATTCTTTCCGTGGAAGCGGTTGTTCCAAAGACTGTGGCGACAACTGTCGGCAATTTCGTTTCCGTTATAGAAAAACGGAACACAGCCGCAGGTAAGCACAACTACAAACATAGCATCGCATGCGTTTTTGCCGAACTTGCGCTCATATCTGTTTTCGTATGCATCTGACGCCGTGTCGTGGTTTTCAAAACATATTACCTTTTTATCAATGTCTTTTATGCCCTTAAGGTTTTTGTTAATATTTTTTTCGCCGCATTCATAAATATTATCAATGCCCCAGTAGCAGTAGTTTGCGTCAAAAACTTTGCTTTTTGTAAATTCTTCTTTAATTCCCTCGTTAAGCATGATAAAATCGGGCTTTATTTCTTTAACGCGTTTTACGCCTTCGGCCCAAAAATCAAGGGGAACTTCATCTCCGACATCGCAGCGGTAACCGTCGATATCAAAATTTTTAACCCAATATTCCATGTTGTTCCATAAATATTCGCGAAGCTCCTGACAGTCGAAATTCAGTTTCGGGAAGTGCCACTGACCGTTATCGGGTGTTCCGTCGGGAAGACGTTTTACAAAATCCTTGTTAATGTCAATAAGAACGGCTCTCGGTCCGCAATGGAAATAAACAAGGTCGAATACAACTCTAAGTCCGAGTCTGTGCGCCGAATTTACAAAACTCTTTAAATCTTCGTTTGTGCCATATTCTTCGTCTATTTTAAAATAGTCGTTCATCCTGTAAGGGTTTTTGGGATTTCCAAGACCGCTTGCTTTCTGGCGGTCGCTCCAGAATTCTTCTCTCGGGTCGTCGTCCATTTCATAAAAAGGCGATAAATAAACAATGTCAACGCCGAGTCCTGCAATATGTCCGAGCAATTTCTCGGCTGCCTTTATGGTGCCGTCTTTTGTTGCTGTTCTCGGAAAAATCTGATAGATTATATTGTTGCTTTTCATAGCGTGCGATCTCCTTGACTTTACACTTAAGACTTTTATTGAAAGTGGTGCGGATAACAGGACTTGAACCTGCACGATATCGCTATCACTAGAACCTGAATCTAGCGCGTCTGCCAATTTCGCCATATCCGCATGCAAAGGCACCAAAAGAATAAATCCCCTGAGCAACGGATATTATATCATACTTTTTTTAACATGTCAATCCAAAATATCAGAAAAAACATTTTCTTTCTCTTTTTTCGTTCTGCCCCGCAAAACAAGCCCACTCATACTTTACAAGTATTATGTCATCGCCTATTTTTTCAATACAGTTCCAAGGGATAACATATTCCTGCGAATTTGAAAAACACTTTTTTTCCTTTACGCTGATGTTAAGAATTTTTCCGGTATCGTCAAATTCAAGGTCGAAAACAAAACCGAGTTTTTTTCCGTCGCTGCAGTTTATTACTTCTTTTTTTGAAAACGAGGAAAATGAAAAAACGCGCATAAGCATTTCACCGCCGGTAAAAATTTTTATATGAATTTATATGACTCCCTTTTTTTAAATATGATGCGCGTTTGTGAAAAATACACAAAAATCGACAAGAAAATTAGCTTTAATATACACACATAATATATTTTTACAATTTATTATCAATTTGTTAATCAAATATTAAATAATAAATCAATTCAAGCATTGAAAATGCAGTAAATATGTTATATAATGTAATCGTAATGGATGAAAATGGATTAAAAAGGATTAAAAGTAAATAGATTTTTCGTTCATGAAGGATAAAATTTTGTAAAAAAGAGGTGACATGCGGATGCTGGCAGGCGAATATCAACATACTTTAGATGCAAAGGGCAGAGTGTTTCTTCCCGCAAAGTTCCGCGGTGACCTTTCCGGAAATCTTCTTGTTATAAAAGGTCTTGACAACTGCCTTGTTCTCTATAACGAAGAACAGTGGGAGTTTTTTGTCAAAAAACTTGAAACTTTCGGAGAAATGAAGATGAAGAAGATAAAAAGGTATCTGCTGTCAAGCGCCTTTATGACTGAGCAGGATTCTCAGGGCAGAATAGTAATTCCGCAGAATCTGCGCGAATATGCCGGAATAGAAAAAGGGATATCTTTTGTCGGTCTTAACAATTGCGTTGAAATATGGTGTCCCGACAATCTCAGAACGGAAATCGAAAGCGATGATCCCGGCGAACTTCGGGATATGCTTACCGAAATAGGGTTTTAAAATATGAATACAAATAATTTCGAACCTGTTTTTTCGCATTATTCCGTCATGCTTCATGAAACCGTGGACGGACTTAACGTAAAAAAAGGCGGAACTTATCTTGACTGCACTCTCGGAGGGGGCGGTCATTCAGAAGAAATTTTGAAAAGGCTTGAAAGGCTCGGGGGAGGCAGGCTTATCTGCATTGACCGCGACAGCGACGCCATCTCGGCGGCACGGGCAAGACTTGAAAGATTTGCGGAAAACACGGTTTTTATAAAAGGAAATTTTGAAAACGCGGCTGAGTTGCTTGCGCAAAACAACATACATAATATAGACGGAGTTATAGCTGACCTCGGGGTTTCTTCTTTTCAATTAGATACGCCTTCACGGGGTTTTTCTTATATGCATGACGCGCCGCTTGACATGAGAATGTCGCAGGGTGAAGGCAAAAGCGCGTACGACGTTGTAAATAAATACAGCGAAAAAGAACTCAAAAATATAATATCAATGTACGGCGAAGAAAATTTTGCTTCGCGCATTGCTTCTTTTATAGTAAAGGCAAGAGAGAAAAAAGAGATACAAACGACGTTTGAACTGAATGAAATAATAAAGGCGGCAATACCTGCCAAAAACCGCCGCGAGGGGCAGCACCCTTCAAAGCGCACGTTTCAGGCCATAAGAATAGAAGTAAACGGCGAACTTGACGCTATAGGCAACATGATAGACGGGCTGTTTCCGATGCTGAATTCAGGGGGGAGATTTTCCGTTATAACATTTCATTCGCTCGAAGACAGAATAGTGAAGCATAAATTTTTGTCATTTACAAAGGGCTGCACATGTCCGCCGGATTTCCCGGTGTGCGTATGCGGAAACAAACCAAAGGCAAAACTTATAGTTAAAAAACCGATTTTGCCGGGCGAAGAAGAATTGCGTATAAATCCGCGGTCCAGAAGCGCAAAACTTAGGATTCTTGAAAAAATCTGAATGAAAACTGATATGGGAGAAAAAGAAAATGACGTATTATGAAGATAATAACCGTAATATTTTCAGAAACGGTAATATACAATATAATAACGGCATCAAAAACGGTTCCGGCGTAAGAAACGATATTTCCGAAACGGCGTCGGAGGCTGTCAGAAGGATACGTGCGGAAAAAAGAAAAGCTGAAACAAAAAGACAGATTCGCGCAAGACAGGATTATATAAAAGCAAGAGAAGAAGTTTCGAAGCAAACACAAAACGACGCGGTTCAGTATATAGATATGAAGGAAAAGAAAAATCCGATTTCCGTTTCGTTTGTGTTTATGAGTATAATTTTAACCGTTGTTATAATGTTTTTGGTTTTAAATTATTCGGAGATCAGCGAATATACGAACGACGTAAACTCTCTCAAAACGCAGGTTGCCGAACTTGAAACGGAGAAATCAAGACTTGAAGTTTCTCTCGATAAAAAAACAAATCTCGAACAGATAGAAAATACTGTTTCGAGTCTCGGAATGGTTAAAAGCGAAAAACTCGCCAAAAAATATATCTCTTCCGGCCTCGGCGAAAAAATCGAAAAATCAAGCGGCGGCGAAGACGAGTACAACATAAGTGCAATGATGTCAGGATTTACGAAACTTTTTAAGGATGTTGTCAGGGGAAAAAATAAATAATATAATTTTTTGTGAAGAGAGTGTACGATGAACAGGCTTGCAAAAAAACCATATTTTACGAGAGTGGCAATAATAATATCCGTTTTTCTTGTTTTACTTGCGGCTTTAATAAGAAATCTTGTAAAAGTTCAACTTGTGGACAACGAAAAATATAAAGACAAAGCGTTTTTGCAATACACAACGGAGTTATCCATAAATCCGAAACGCGGCACAATTTATGACAGAAATATGAAAGCGCTTGCGGTAAGTGCTACGGTTGAAAACATAATAGTTGCTCCGCGCGAGATAGAAGAGGAAATGATAGAGCCGATAGCCCAGTTTCTTTCGCAGACTCTGGAACTTGATAAAGATACCGTTCTTGCAAAACTGAAAAAAAGAGACAGCATGTATCAGATAATAAAGAAGCAGGTTGAAAAGGAAACTGCTGACAAGATACGTGTTTTCATGAGCGAAAACAATTTATCGAACGGAATACATTTTGAAGATAATACCAAAAGATATTATCCGGACGGAAATTTTGCATCTCACGTTTTGGGTTTTACAAATTCTGACAATGTCGGGGCGTACGGCATTGAAGCAAAATATGAAAATTATCTCAAGGGCGTTCCCGGCAAAGTAATTACTGCGCAGAATGCCAAAGGCAAGGATATGCCTTTTGAATATGAAAGTTACATAGGAGCCGAAAACGGAACGAATCTTGTGCTTACAATAGATTGGTCCATTCAATATTTTCTTGAAAAAAATCTTGAAGCGGCGCTTGAAGATACAAATGCGCAAAACAGAGTGTTCGGAATAGTGATGGATGTCAACACCGCAGAAATTCTTGCGATAGCGACAAAACCCGACTTTGACCCAAACGACCCGTATACCCTTGACGCAAGATCGCAGAAAAAACTCGACGAGTTTCAGGGGACTGAAGAGGAAAAGAAAACGTATTACAAGGAACTGCTTGAAGAACTGTGGAAAAATAAAGCGGTAACCGAAATATACGAACCCGGTTCAACATTTAAACTTGTAACGTCGGCAATTGCGCTCGAAGAAAATCTTGTAAAAGCCGGCGACGGATTTTACTGTCCCGGACATAAAACGGTTGCGGGAAAAGTAATACACTGTCACAAGGTAAGCGGTCACGGAAGCGAAACTTTTGCGCAGGGACTGCAGAATTCCTGTAACCCGGTTTTTATGACCCTTGCCGAAAGGATAGGAAAATATAAATTTTACGAATATTTCAAAGCGTTCGGAATGACCGAACGCACAAATATTGATTTGCCGGGCGAGGCGTCGAGTATATATCATACCGATATAAAAGGTTTTAATGATGTAGAACTTGCAGTATACTCATTCGGACAGACGTTTAAAGTTACACCATTGCAGCTTATGCGCGCAGCGTCTGCTGTTGCAAACGGAGGATATCTTTTGCAGCCGCACATTGTAAAGGAACTTGTCGACGATGACGG
This sequence comes from uncultured Eubacteriales bacterium, assembly GCA_934446095.1. Taxonomy (GTDB): domain Bacteria; phylum Bacillota; class Clostridia; order Oscillospirales; family CAG-382; genus CAKSDR01. Next base: position 22,752 of record CAKSDR010000009.1, read on the forward strand.
AAACGTTATTGAAAGTTACGATACAAAGGTTGTCCGTCAGGTTATTTCGGAAAATACTTCAAAGCAGATTATGCAGATTCTTGCCGACGGAATAAACGTCGGGTCAACCAAAAACGCATATGTCAAAGGATATAGCGTTGCGGCAAAAACCGGTACTTCTCAGAAAAGAGATAAAGTAAACCCCAAGACCGGCGAAAAAGACCTTATGATCGGTTCGTGCATCGCATTTGCTCCTGCAAATGATCCTCAGATAGCGGTTCTTATAGCAATAGACGAACCTTCAAACGGGCAGTATTACGGCGGAGTTATTGCGGCTCCCGTTGTATCTGCGGTGCTTACGGATGTTCTTCCGTACCTCAATATTCCGCCGGAACTTACGGACGCAGAAAAAGAAAGTATGGGAGTTTGCGTTTCCAATTATAGAAACACAACTGTTGCGGATGCAAAAACAAAGATAGAAAAAGATAAACTTAACTATAAAGTGATAGGCGACGGAGAAGTTGTAATAGAACAGTTCCCGAGGGACGGCACTTATGTTTCGTCGGGAGGAATTGTGGTATTGTATACGGGAAGTTCTGTGCCGCAGTCGAATGTGACTGTGCCGAATGTTATGAATCTTTCCCCGTCGGAGGCAAACAGGAAAATTATAAACAGCGGACTTAATATAAAAATGAACGGAACATATCAGGAAGGCATAGGCGGCGCGGTTTCAGTATCCCAGTTGCCGGAAGCCGGAGAAAAAGTACAGCCCGGAACTGTTGTAACAGTTACATTTAAACATTTGGACGGTACCGATTGATAGTTTTGTGTTTCGGGTGGTGTAATAAATGTTAAATGAGGCAATAATATCTTTCGCGGCAAGTTTTTTAATAACATTGATATGCGGTAAAAAACTTATCCCCGTGCTTAAAAGTATAAAAATGGGTCAGAAAATACTCGACATAGGACCTAGATGGCATAAATCCAAAGAAGGAACCCCGACTATGGGGGGACTTACATTTATAATTGCGGTAACCTTTACGGTGTTGGGATTCGGAATATATACGGTTGCAAGACACGGAGTGTCAAATATAAAAATTTTATGTATAAACTATATATTTATACTTCTTTGCGGACTTGTGGGCTTTGTTGACGATTATGTAAAGTTTGTAAAAAAACAAAACAAAGGCCTTTCCGCTGGGCAGAAACTTATTTTGCAGTTTTTAAGCGCCGCCGCATACTTGTTTGCCCTCAAGATAAATTCGGCTTTAAGCACTGTAATCGAATTTCCTTTTACAGACGCAACGGTCGATCTTGGAATATTTTATTATATTTTGCTGATGGCAGGCATAGTATTTACTGTAAACAGCGTAAATCTTACAGACGGAATAGACGGCCTTGCGGCAAGCGTTTCTGCTGTGGCAGTGCTTTTCTTTGCCGTAGTGTGCTATAAAGCGGGATACGAACAGCCGATGGTTTTGTGCTGCGCAGTATTCGGAGGATGCGCTGCGTTTTTGGTTTACAATTTTCATCCCGCGAAGGTTTTTATGGGCGATACAGGTTCGCTTTTCCTGGGCGGAGTTGTAAGCGTTGCCGCTTTATGGATAGGAAAACCTGTGCTTTTGGCATTTGTCGGATTTATTTATTTTGTAGAGTCCGCGTCAGTAATACTGCAGGTTTTGTCGTATAAACTGTTCGGCAAAAGGATTTTTAAGATGAGTCCTATTCATCATCATTTTGAAATGTGCGGATGGAGCGAGATAAAAATTGTATTTGTATTCTCGTGCATAACTGCAATAATGTCGGCAATAGGAGTATACGGATTTTCAATAAGGTAAATGCATAATACGTGAATCGGAGGCATAATGACGGAGAAGGGGAAACTTTACAAACATGACAATATACTTGTAAGAGTTGTCGGCGGAGTTGACAGACAGTTTCTGGGCATTATAATTTTATTTTTGTGCATAGGCTCCGTTATGGTACTCAGCGCAAGTTATGTATACGCAAAGGAATATGAAGGGGACAGTTACTATTACGCAAAAAAACAGTTAATATTTGTTATACTCGGACTTGCGGCAATGGTGTTTTCGATGAATTTCGACTATAATAAACTCAGAAAGTATTCGCTTTTAATATTCGGCGCCGCAACTGTTATGCTTATGCTTGTGCTTGTAATAGGAAAAAGCGGAGGCGGCGCGCAAAGATGGATATATATAGGTCCTGTGTCCGTGCAGCCTTCGGAAATTATGAAGTTTGCGGTAATTCTTTTGTCCGCAGACTATATAGACAAATATTCCGATAAAATAAAACTTCGCGGTCAGCCAAAATCAATGACAAGAATATCACTGCCGTTTCTGTTCCTTTTCTTTGCAGGTGCAGTAATTGCAGTCATTCCTTTTGTTATAGGAAAAGTGGTGCAGAAACTTGCCGGAAGTACGGAACAATATCTTGAAGACGGAAGTTTGAATAAATACTTTTCCCTTTATAATACCATAAAGAATATGTCGGCGCTGCTTGTAATTGCAGGCATTGCGCTTGTAATTTTTTCTTTTATATTCGCCAAAAAGAAAGACATAGTTCACAATGCTCCGGATTTTGTATACGGCGTATTTCCTTTTGCGTGCATAATAGCGCTTGTCGGCGGACTTCTTATAGCCCAGCCGCATTTGTCGGGACTTATAATTATCTGCACCCTTGTGCTTATAATGATGACGGTCGGAGGCTCAAGCCTTAAATATATTTCAACCGCAGTTGCTTTTGTCGGCGGACTTATGCTTATGCTCATGAAAATTTTTCCGCATGCAAGCAAAAGACTTATGGTTTGGTCAAATCCTTTTGACTACCTGAAAGACGACGGATGGCAGCCGGCCCAGTCGCTGTATGCCATAGGAAACGGCGGACTGTGGGGAGTTGGACTCGGCAACAGCAGACAAAAACATTTGTATCTTCCGGAACCGCAGAACGACTATATATTTGCAATTTTATGCGAAGAACTCGGATTTATAGGAGCGCTTATTGTAATATGCATGTTCGTGTTTTTCGTATACAGGGGCATTAAAATTGCGTTTCGCGCGCCCGATCGCTTTTCGGCGCTGCTCGTTACGGGAATTGTTTCTCAGGTAGGATTGCAGGCGCTTTTGAATATGATGGTTGTTACAAATACGATTCCGAGTACCGGAATATCTCTCCCGTTTTTCAGTTACGGCGGGTCGTCGCTTTTTATACTAATGTGCGAAATGGGAGTAGTGTTATCGGTATCAAGATATTCCATACTTGAAAAAAAGTAAATTATTAATATATAAAGTCGTGTGCATTGGAGAATCAACTGATGAGAGTGTTGTTAAGCGGCGGCGGAACCGGAGGACATATAAATCCGGCTCTTGCAATTGCCGGAAAAATAAAAAAAGAACAGCCGGACTGCAAGATAGAATATGTCGGGACAAAAAAAGGTCTTGAGGTAGTTCTTGTGCCGAAGGAGGACATAAAAATTCATTATGTCCATGTAAAGGGTTTCAGAAGAAAACTTTCTTTCGAAAACATAGGCGCTGCGGTTGAGGCTGTAACTTCCGTTATAGAAGCAAAAAAAATAATAAAGCAGTTTTGCCCGGATATTGTTATAGGAACCGGAGGCTACGTATGCTGGCCGGTCCTTAAAGCTGCGGCAGATATGGGTATACCGACAATGATACACGAATCAAACGCCGTTCCGGGCGTGGCAACAAAAATGCTGTCGAGATATGTCGATAAAATCCTTTTGAATTTCGAAGAAACAAGAAAATATCTGACAGTGCCGGAGGAAAAGACGGAAATTGTCGGCAATCCTTTGAAATCACAGATAACAGGTTATTCTGCACCTGCGGCAAAATGCCTCATAGGTGTAAAGGACGACAAACCTTTGCTTTTGTCATACGGCGGAAGCCTTGGCGCTGCAAGAATAAATGAAACGATCCTTGACATGATAAGGGAATATTCCCTTAAAGAACAGATATATCACATACATGCCACGGGAAGCAGGTATTTTGACGAGATAAGAGATAAATGCCTTCAGAACGGATTTAAACAGGTAAGCGAAAACGAGATAATATCCGGAAATGTTTCGATAAGAAAATATATATACGACATGCCGAAAGTTTTGTGCGCCGCGGATATTGTGATATGCAGGGGCGGAGCCATGACCATATCCGAGATATCTGCCTGCGGAAAAGCGGCGATTATAATTCCGTCTCCGAATGTTACAAATAACCACCAGTATAAAAATGCCGAGGTGCTGCAGAAAGCCGGCGCGGCAGTTCTTATCGAAGAGAAAAATCTTGACGCACAAGTCATAGTGAATACGATATCCGATCTTATAAATAATAAAGAAAAGACGAGCAGCATGCAGAAAAATATAAGAAAGTTTGCAGTATCCGACAGCCTTGACAGAATATATTCTTCAATTTGCAGATTGCTGTCTAAAAATACGGAGAGTTGAATGGAAAATCAGCGCAAAGACCGTAAGTCGGAAAAGGCATACCACGAGAACAGGGCAAGGGAAATTTACGACAATACATATTATTATTCACCGAGAAAAATTGACCTTGAACTTGCAAAAAAGCAAAGACGCAAGAGAAAAGCGGCGGAAACAGCAATAAAACTTTTTACGGTGTTTGCTGCCGCGTTTTTGTGCTGCGCATTTTTTTACAGCACTTTTTTTAATCTCAAGGAAGTCGAAACCGACAGCAATTCGGAATATACTGCGGAGGAAATACGAAAAAGCGCGGGACTTGTTTATGGCGAGAATTTATTGTCGATAGACAAAAACAAGGTTGCAAAAGGAATATCCGCATCGATCCCGTATGCCGGAAAGGTTACGGTAAAGAAAATCCTGCCGTCAAAAATCAAAATATCGGTTGAGAAGGCGGAAGGAATAATGTATGTGACTTTGGGCAAAAGTTATTATATTCTTTCAAAAGACCTTACTGTGCTGTGCAGAGTTGACAATATTGACAAAATAGAACTTGAGAATCTTATCAAGGCCGACAGTCGTGATATTGAAACATGTCTTACCGGAGAAAAAATCAGATTTTCGGATGAAGATGTGTATAATATATTTGTACAACTTCTGGAAAAACTTGAAGAAAAACAACTGCTCGGTTTATGCGGAGAAATTGATGTCACGAGCAAGTTCAATATAAAAATTATGTATCAGAACAGATTTGAAGTTATTCTCGGCGATAGGTATGATATTGACCTGAAACTTGATTTTATGCAGAAAATAATCGAAACGATGGGCGATACCGACAGCGGAAAAATAGACGTGTCGGATAAAAATTTGAGGGAAGGCGTCGTGTCGTTATACAGATAAATTTTTATTATTCTGTTGTGTAAAATTACTAAAAAAATATTTTTTTGAAATTTACTATTGAAAAAGTTAAAAAAAAATATTATTATATATAATATAGGATATTATAGGTATGTGCAACTTGTTGAAAATTTATGATTTATATAAACTAGGAGGAAACAAAAATGCCATTCGAAATGGATACTGAGGTAATTGCCGACCAGTCTATTAAGGTTATAGGTATAGGCGGTGCCGGAAACAATGCGGTTAACAGAATGATCTCTTCAAATATAAAAGGGGTAGACTTTATAGCGGTAAACACCGATAAACAGGCACTTTGTCAGTCATTGACGGCAGAAAAAATCATCATAGGCGAAAAAATCACCAAAGGCCGCGGAGCAGGCGCAAATCCGGATGTTGGACAAAGGGCAGCTGAAGAAAATCTTGACGAAATAAGCAAGGCTCTTGAAGGTACGGACATGCTGTTCATAACATCAGGAATGGGCGGAGGTACCGGAACAGGCGCAGCCCCGGTTGTTGCAAAACTCGCAAGGGAAATGGGCATACTTACCGTCGGCATCGTGACAAAGCCGTTTGCTTTTGAAGGAAAAAGAAGAATGGAACAGGCGGAAAGAGGTATAGATAATTTAAAAGATTATGTAGATTCTCTTATTGTTATTCCAAATGAAAGACTTAAATTTGTAACCGAAACAAGAATAACCATGTTCAACGCGTTTGAAATTGCGGACGACGTACTACGTCAGGGCGTTCAGAGTATTTCCGAACTTATTAAAGTTACGGGATTCATTAACCTCGATTTTGCCGATGTAACGGCTATAATGTCAAACGCAGGGCTTGCACATATGGGCGTCGGATACGGGAAAGGAAAGGACAAGGCGGAAATTGCATCCAAAACCGCAATCTCAAGTCCGCTTCTTGAAACCTCAATCACAGGCGCGAAAGGTATTATTATCAACTTCACAGTATCTCCGGATATGGGTCTTGAAGAAGTTGACTATGCTTCAAATCTTATTGCAAGCGAAGCAAACCCGGATGCTAACATAATATTCGGTGTTGCGTTTGATAAGAACTTTGAAGATGAAATGAGAGTTACGGTAATCGCAACAGGATTTGATGCAGGAAATAAACCCGATGACAAGGCAAAGTCGGCCGGCGCTTATTTTGAAAAGAAAAATGATGAAAAACCGGCTGAGCAGAGCGAACCCGAAACCGAAACAAAATCAGATTTTGATATTTACTCGCAGATTTTCGGCAACAGAGGCAAAAGATAATTAAAAAAATAAAGGTCCGAAATAAAATTTCGGACCTTTTGATTTTTTGTAAAAGTGTTTGATGCTTAATAGAGCAAATCACGATTCAGATTGAAAATAAAAATTGCTGCATGAGTTCATGATTTTGTTATAATTTAAGAAGAACCGGGAAGTTACACTTTTTGATGTTTGTTAAAATTTAATATTTGTACATATTTAAATGTTCGGATATAAAACTCCGGACTTTTTTGCGCAAAAAAAAATAACAAGAATGAATTCTTGTTATCTTTAATATCCGGCACAGCGGTATATGACACATATATGAAGAAGTGTCGTTTATGCTTTTAGTTTGCTCTCGTAACTTTATCCGAACGCAAGCATCTTGTGCATACGTTGATTGTTTTGTGAGTTCCGCTAACAATTGCCTTAACTTTTCTTATGTTAGGCTTCCAAGTTCTGTTAGTCTTTCTGTTAGAGTGGGAAACATTATGTCCGAAAGAAACACCCTTACCGCAGATTTCGCATTTTGCCATTATGGACACCTCCTGTAAAGCAATTAAAAAATTGCAGAAAAATCTTGTATTTATATATAAAACAACTATATATAATTGACAACATGTGAAATTATAACATATAAAAATAAATATTTCAAGAGTTTTGTAAAAAAAACTGAAAATATTTTACATAAATCTTTGCAATACTTGAAAAAAAGGAAATATTATTATATAATTAACAAAAAGAAGTAAAGGGGTATAAGATGGGATCTGATGTTTTTTCCGTATCTCTTCGTTCGCTTATAAATGAATTTCAGCTTGAAGAGATTTATTCGCCTGAAAATATAGAAGAAATAGTTGTTACAAGGAATGAAGTCAACCGTCCGGGACTGCAACTTGCAGGATTTTTCGACCACTTTGAACCGTCAAGAATACAAATTATCGGAAAGGTTGAATATCATTATCTGTGCTTCATGACTCCCGAGCAAAGATATGACAGTTTCAAAAACTTTTTTGAAAAGAAAATAGTATGCCTTGTTTTTTCGTCCGAACTTGAGGTTTTTAAAGAGGCGATTGAACTTGCGCGCGAATATGGTATTCCGATATTGAGAACGAAGGTTACAACTTCACACTTTATGGCTGCTCTGATTTCATCTCTCGGCGTAAGCCTTGCTCCGAGGATCACAAGACACGGAGTTTTGGTTGAAGTTTACGGCGAGGGGGTGCTGATACTCGGAGACAGCGGGATAGGCAAGAGTGAAATTGCAATCGAACTTGTAAAAAGAGGACATAGGCTTATTGCCGACGATGCCGTTGAAATCAAGCGCGTTTCGGATAAAACTCTTGTAGGGTCGGCTCCTGAACTTATAAGGCATTATATTGAACTTCGCGGAATAGGAATTGTCGATGTAAGACGGCTTTTCGGCATGGGCTCAGTAAAAATTTCAGAGAAAATCGATCTTGTAATAAATCTTGAGCATTGGCAGGACGGAAAGTTTTATGAAAGAGTGGGACTTGAAACCGAGTACACCGAGATTATGGGCATAAAAATTCCGTCAATCACAATTCCCGTAAATCCGGGCCGTAACCTTGCGGTGGTTCTTGAAATTGCCGCTATGAACAACAGACAGAAAAAAATGGGATACAATACTGCGGTTGAATTCAATAAAAAACTTATGGGCCACATGGGCAAAGACGATGAAAGGTAATTTTAACAAAAATAAAGGAGAAGTTTTATGTATTATATAGGAATAGACCTCGGCGGAACAAACATTGCGGCGGGACTTGTTGACGAAAACGGAAAAATTTTGAAAAAAGCAAGCGTTCCCACAAACGCAAAAAGACCGGCAGATGAAATAATAAAGGATATGGCGGATCTTTGCAGAAGAATCGCAGATGACTGCGGAGTAAAAATTCAAGACGTTGAATATGCAGGTATTGCAACCCCCGGCACTGCGGACAGCAAAAACGGAGTTGTAATATACGCAAACAACCTTCCTTTTTTGAATTATCCTATTGCTGAAAAACTTGAAAAGTGCCTTGGGGTAAAAAAGGTGCTTATTGAGAATGACGCGAATGCGGCAGCAAAAGGCGAGGCTGCATGCGGAGCATCCAGAGGATGCGAAAATTCCGTCATGATTACTCTCGGTACGGGGCTTGGCGGAGGAATTATAATAAACAAGAAGATTTACTCGGGTTTTAATTTTGCGGGTGCTGAACTCGGACATGTCGTTATAGAATATAACGGACGCAAATGTACATGCGGAAGAAAAGGCTGCTGGGAAGCGTACAGTTCCGCAACCGGTCTTATTAATATGACGAAGGATAAATTAAACGAAACAAAAGATACGATCATGTGGGATATGTGCGGAAGCATTGACCGCGTCAGCGGAAGGACTGCCTTTGACGCAATGCGCAAAGGCGATAAAGCGGCATGTGAGGTTGTTGACAAATATATAGGATATCTCGGCGCAGGCATTGTAAATATGATTAATATTTTTCAGCCGGAAGTTTTGGTTATCGGCGGCGGAATCTGCAACGAGAAAGAATACCTTACAAATCCTTTGATGAAAATAGTTGAAACCGAACAGTATTCTCGCAACAATGAAGAGAGCAAAAAAACAAAGATAAAAATTGCCGAACTCGGCAACGACGCCGGCATTATCGGCGCCGCTATGCTGGGGCTGTAACATTACATAGAAAAGCAGACGGATAAGTTCTGTCTGCTTTTTTTGTTTTTAGGCAGAAAAAAGACGTTTTATGCAAAAAAGCCGTGGCATTAAGTTAAAATAAAGCGAAAATGAATAATCAGGTATTGATATTTGCAAAAAAATAGTGTATAATAATATTTTGAAAGAAGCGTTGGCAAATACTAAAATACTCTGAAATTGGACAGTTAAGGAGAAAATTATGGAAAAAATCTTTGTAAAAGATATATTTTGCGATCCTGAAAAGTTTTCGGAAAAGGAAGTAACGATTTCAGGCTGGGTAAGGACAATAAGAGCGAGCAATGTTTTCGGGTTTATTGAACTTTGTGACGGCAGTTGTTTCAAACCGATTCAGGTCGTTTTTGAAGATTCCAAAATAGATAACTACAAGGAAATAGCAAAGCAGAATGTTTCGGCGGCTTTGTCTGTTACGGGAATTTTGGAACTCACACCAAATGCGCCGCAGCCTTTTGAAATAAAAGCGTCAAAAATCAGCGTTGAAGGAACATCATCTCCGGATTATCCTCTTCAGAAAAAGCGCCACAGCCTTGAATATTTGCGCACGATAGCGCACCTGCGCCCAAGAGCAAATACGTTTCACGCGGCTTTCCGCGTACGTTCGGCTGCGGCTCAGGCAATACATGAATTCTTTGCAAAAAAAGGGTTTGTGTACGTAAATACTCCCATAATTACCGCAAGCGATTGCGAGGGAGCCGGAGAAATGTTCAAAATAACGACTCTAGACATTGATAACCCTCCGAGAAACGAAGACGGAAGCGTTGACTACTCAAAAGACTTTTTCGGCAAAGCGGCAAATCTTACCGTGTCGGGACAGTTGGAAGCAGAATGCTTCGCGTTGGCGTTCGGCAAGGTATATACTTTCGGACCGACATTCAGAGCTGAAAATTCGAATACCGGCAGGCATGCCGCAGAGTTTTGGATGATTGAGCCGGAAATTGCGTTTGCTGACTTGTTTGATGATATGAAGATCTCGGAGGAAATGGTAAAATATGTAATATCTTACGTTCTTCGCGAGTGCAGCCAGGAACTTGAGTTTTTCAACAAGTTTATAGATAATACGCTTATTGAAAGACTTACAAAACTCGTAAATTCCGAATTTGGCCATGTAACATATACTGAGGCTATAGATATTCTGCAAAAAAGCGGAAACAAATTTGAATACCCGGTTTCATGGGGAATTGATTTGCAGACCGAGCATGAAAGATATCTTACCGAAAAAGTATTTGAAAGGCCGGTGTTTGTTACCGATTATCCCAAGGAAATAAAGGCATTTTACATGAGAATGAACGACGACAACAAAACAGTTGCCGCAATGGATATGCTTGTTCCCGGCGTAGGAGAACTTATCGGCGGGTCGCAGAGAGAAGAAAGACTTGACATGCTCGAAAAGAGAATGGAAGAACTCGGACTTAAAAAGGAAGATTACTGGTGGTACCTTGAACTTCGCAAATACGGCGGTGCAAAACATTCGGGATTCGGCCTTGGTTTTGAAAGGCTTATCATGTATCTTACGGGCATTTCAAATATTAGAGATGTCGAAGCTTTCCCGAGAACCGTAGGAAGCGCAGAGTTTTAAAGGAGATTATAATGAATTATAAATTAATGTCCGATGAAGAGTTAAGGCTTGAAAGAGAAAATCTCGAAGGACAATACAATAATATATTATTGAAAAAACTTTCCCTTGACATGTCAAGAGGAAAACCCGGAAAAGAACAACTTGAAATGTCGGAAAGTATGCTGACCGCAATAGGAAAAAATTCCGATTGTTATGCGGCTGACGGCACAGATTGCAGAAATTACGGACTTGTTGACGGAATACCCGAGGCGAAAAAACTTTTTGCCGGTGTCCTTGAAGTATGTCCGGACGAGGTAATAGTCGGCGGAAACTCAAGTCTTAATCTTATGTACGACGCTCTTTCGCGTTGTATGCTTTACGGCGTATATGGCGGAAACGGACCGTGGATAAAAAACAAGTCGAATAAATTTTTGTGCCCGGTTCCGGGGTATGACAGGCATTTCGGAATTTGTCAGAGCCTTGGAATTGAGATGATAAACTTGCCCATGACCAAAGACGGACCGAACATGGACATAGTCGAGGAACTTGTGAAAGACGAAGATGTGCGCGGAATCTGGTGTGTGCCGAAGTATTCAAATCCTACGGGAATTACATATTCCGATGAAATTGTTGAAAGATTTGCGAATCTTCATCCCGCATCGCCCGATTTCAGAATTTTCTGGGACGATGCTTATTGTATTCACGACTTGTATCCGGACAGGAAAGATGTGCTTAAAAATATTCTTGCCGAATGCAAAAAGAAGGGAAATGAAAACCTGCCGTTTATTTTTGCCTCAACCTCAAAAATTACATATCCGGGATCTGGTGTATCTGTAATATGTGCCTCAAAGCAAAACATCGAACAGATAAAAGGCATTATGAAAATGCAGACGATAGGACACGACAAGATGAATATGCTTCGGCATGTCAAATATTTCGGAAGCGCCGACGGTATGAAAAAATATATGCAAAAGCATGCCGAGGTGCTAAGGCCTAAATTTGAAAAAGTTATTTCCGGACTTGAAAATAACGTAAAGGAATATGGCATTGCCGAGTGGAGCAACCCGAACGGAGGGTACTTTATAAGCCTTGATGTTTTGCCGGGGTGCGCAAAAAAAGTTGTTGAAATGTGTAAAAATGCCGGAGTAAAACTTACCGACGCGGGAGCAACTTTCCCGTATGGAAAAGATCCGGACGACAGAAATATAAGAATCGCTCCGTCTTATCCGTCCGAAGAAGAACTTGCCCTTGCGGTTGAAGTTTTGTGTGTATGCATAAAACTTGTGTCGGTTGAGAAAATAATTAATGAAAAATGAAATTGCGGAAAGCAACTTTGTTGCTTTCCTCTTTTTTTGCAGAATAATGGTTTTTACTTAAGTTTTATAAAAACTGTTGACTTATTTACTAATAATTGGTATAATATTTTTCGTTGGAATAGAACATTTTTACAAATATTTAACTGAAAGGAAGCAAAATCAATGAAAAAAAGTGTATGCGTATTTATCCTTATACTGCTTGTTATAGCATTGCTTGCGGTGACTGCAGTATTCGGCATTGACGCTATCGGACTTAAGAGTTCATTTGATGACGACGGAATACGCAAGGGACTTGACCTTGTGGGAGGATCGTCAATAACTTATGAAGCGCAGCCTAACGAGGAGGGCGCCGATATAGACAGCGCAACTATGGACTCTGTAGTTGCCGTTCTCAGAAACAGGGTAACGAGCGCGGGATATACCGAGGCTACCGTTACAAAAGTAAACGACAAAAGGGTAAAAGTTGAAATTCCTTCCATTGATAATCCGGAAGACGCGGTAAAAATGCTTGGCACCACCGCAAAACTTACATTTGTCGATTCTAACGGGAACACCGTTATCGAAGGAAGCCAGGTAAAAAGTGCCAAGGCAAGTTATCAGGCGGTAAGCAACGGAGTTGAACAATGGGTAGTAACGCTTGAATTTGACGACAGTGCAGTTGAGGCTTTTGCAGACGCCACTGAAAAAATGGCGGCGCTTTCATCTTCGGGTATGAACTATATATCGATACTTCTGGACAACGAAGAAATATCGAAGCCTTATGTATCACAAAGAATAAATTCAAAAGACTGTGTAATTTCGGGAAACTTTACGGCGGAATCGGCAGAATATCTTGCAAACCTTATTTCGTCGGGTAATCTTCCTGTTGAACTTAAAGAAGCGGAACTCCGTTCTGTAGGTGCAACTCTCGGTGCTATGGCACTTGACAATGCCATGAAGGCAGGCGCTATCGGAATTATACTTGTAATGATATTTATGATAATAATGTATAGACTTCCCGGGGTGGTTTCTGCAATTGCTCTTGTCGGATATATAGCAATGACGGGAATCTGCCTTGTTGTCTTTAAAATAAACCTTTCGTTGCCGGGTATTGCCGGAGTATTTTTGACAATAGGTATGGCAGTAGACGCAAATGTTGTAATTTTTGAAAGAATAAAAGAAGAACTGAACTCCGGAAAGAGCATAAGAGCATCGGTTAAATCGGGCTTTAACAGAGCGTTCACAGCGGTTATTGACTCCAACGTTACAACGCTTATTGCAGCGGCAGTGCTCTGGCGTTTCGGCACAGGACCTATTCAGGGATTTGCAATTACACTTGGTCTTGGAGTAATTCTTTCCATGATCTCCGCAATACTTATTACTAAGGTATTGCTTAATTCTCTTGTTGGAATGGGCGTTACAAACGCAAAACTTTTCGGCTCGAAGTGCGCCGATAATAAGTAAGGAGGTAATGAAACAATGAAAAATTTTGAAATAGTAAAAAATAAAAAAATATTCTTCATTATTTCCGCAGTATTTATTATCGCAGGCATTATTTCTATGTTTGTGCAGGGATTTAACTGGGATATAGATTTTAAGGGCGGTACTGAAATTACGTATAACATTGGCGAAGAAGCAACTGATGAAGCCGCAAGAAAAATAGACGAAAGCGTAAGAGGCGCTATTGGCAATAAACTCAACGTAGTACAGGCCTCCGACAACGACGAGGTTATCTTAAAATCACTTGAACTTTCAAGTGAGGAAAGAGATTCAGTGACCGAAGCGATAAAATCGATTTATGAAAAAACCGAGATTGTTGAGTCAAACAATGTAAGTGCAAGCGTAAGCGCAGACCTCAGAAATTCGGCGATAGTATCTACAACTATTGCGGTAGTGCTCATGCTTTTGTATATCACGATAAGATTTCAGTTCAGTTCGGCGCTTGCATCGGTTGTATGTCTTATGCAGGATATATTCATTGTAATTTCGGCATATTCACTCCTTCAGATTCCGGTAAACTCAAATGTAATCGCAGTTATTCTTACAATTCTCGGATATTCGATCAATGCGACTGTAATAATATTTGACAGAGTAAGAGAAAATGTAAAAAGTATAAAGAATGCAACTTTTGAGGAAAAAGTCAACACAAGTATTATGCAAACCCTTGGAAGAAGCATAAATACAACTGTTACAACACTGCTTACAATAGGACTTATATATATACTTGGCGTTGCTTCAATAAAAGAATTTTCTTTGCCGCTTATCGTGGGTATAATTGCCGGACTTTATTCTTCGGTATTCCTTTCAGGTTCATTGTGGACGGTATTTAAAAAGAAAAATTCAAGAATAAAATGATTTTGAGAGCAGGACTTTTAAAGTCCTGCCTTTTTAAAAATATTAACGGTGAAAAAATGAAATTCAAATATATATTATTCGACCTTGACGGAACTTTGACAGAGTCCGGAACCGGCATACTCAATGCCATAAAATATGCGCTTTTGAAAAAGGGAATGGAAGTGCCGGAAAAGGATATTTTAAAGATGTTTATAGGGCCGCCGCTTTCGGAATCATTCAAAAAATACTGCGGGTGCACTCCTGCTTGTGCAAATGAACTGGTAGGACTTTTCAGAGAATATTACGTGGAAAAAGGAATGTTTGAAAATAAGGTTTATGACGGAATTTATGAATTGCTTGAAAGTTTGAAGATTGCGGGAAAAAAACTTTTGGTAGCAACTTCAAAGCCGACATTGCATGCAGAAAAAATTCTTGAACATTTCGGGCTTTCTTCATTCTTTGAGTATGTTTCAGGCGCTGATGAAGATGGAAAAACCGTAAAAAAGACAGATATTATCAGAAATGCCATAAAATTTTTGGATTTAAAAGATTCATCTTGCTGTATCATGGTAGGCGACAGAAAATATGATATACTTGGAGCCAAAACTTTTGAAATTGCATCGTGCGGAGTGCTCTACGGTTACGGTTCTTATGAAGAATTAAAAAATGCCGGAGCCGACTATTTATGCTCCGACACAAAAGAACTTTTAGAACTGCTGTTAAAATAAAAAAAACGGTAAAGCTTAATTGAATAAAATAAAAAGCGGCACGTGATATTCACGTGCCGCTTTTATAGTCTTTAAATAACTGCGTTTGCAAGCATCATTACAAGAGGGATTGTAGCCATAGAAATGATATGCGAAAATCCGACGGCTTTTGCTGCAGCCGTGCTGTCCACGTCATAAAGTCCTGCAAAAATCGCAACAAATGTTGCGCTCGGAGTTGACGCCATGATAATCGATGTATAGGTAACAACAGGGCTTGCATGAAGCAGTTTGCATGCGAAAATTGTACATATCGGAATTATTAACAGTTTTACAAAGCACGAAAGATAAAGTTCAATTTCGCGAAATGCGGTTTTGAAGTCAAGGTCACAGATAAGTCCGCCTATTATTATCATTGCAAGAGGGAACGTTGTGTTGCCGACCATAACGGAACTTTCATATACTATATAAGGAAGTTTTATTGAAAATATAAACATGATAAGTCCTATAATGGTAGGAACGGTTCCGGCATTGAGAAGAACCTTTTTCGCTGAAATTTTTGCTTTTTCTTTGTGTCTTGAAAGGACGCAAAGACCGTACGACCAGAAAAATATGTTAAAAAATGAGGTATAAAATACTCCGTATACAAGTCCCTCGTTTCCGAACAGAACCATTAAAAGGGGATACCCCATAAACGCGCAGTTTGAAAATATGGTTGCGCACTCATAAACCGACCGTGTTTTTTGCTTTTCGGTCTTTCTGAAAATCAAGTAAGATATTGCGGCCGAAAAAACATGGATCAAAAAAGAAGCCAGTATTATACCGGCACCCGACGCAAGGATATCTTTTGAGAAGTCAATTTGAAAAGATGAAATTATCAAAAGCGGATTTGTGACATTCGCGACAAGAGAAGAGATGCTTTTCAGAGAATCTTTATTTATATAATTTCTCTTTCTTGCGTAAATTCCTGCCAGCATGCATAAGTAAAGTATCAAAATCTTGGAAATAAGATCGGAAAAGTCAAAAAACATAATATAAATCCTTAAAAATAAAATATCTTTCTAGATTATACGACTTTTTTCTGCGTTTTGCAATATGCAAGTTTTCTAAAATATGCATTTTAAACTTTAAAGACAATGTCAAAAAAGACGATATCGCATATTATAGAATTAAGAACGGATAAAAACCGTATATAACATATGCACACAGTGCTGATTTTAAGGAGGATTAATTTACAAATGCAAGATAAATGCAACTCAAATTGTCAGGGAAATTCCGGAAACGGCAACTCATCTCTGTGCAATGCTCTCGGGTTTGGTCAGAATCAGCCAAGACCTGCAAATGATTGCTCAACATGCGTTGACTGCGATAAAATATATGATTCATGCAGAGATAAAGACTGTCTTGAAGACTTGAAGGTATTCCTTACGGAATGCGGTCAGGATATAGTTGACAGGGCAAACAATATCCGCTGCAAATGTGCGGAAATATTATGGACACATATTTCGGTTGACAGTATCCCGTTTAACAAAGGCTTTTATTCGGTATACATCAGATTTTATTTTAAACTCACCTTTGAGGCGTGCATACCCGGCGGCAAGAGCCAGGAATTCTGCGGACTCTCGGTATATGATAAAAAGTGCGTTTTGTTCGGAAGCGAAGGCAATGTAAGCATATTCACGTCAGAACCTTACAAAAATGAATTTTGCTATGATGTCGGAGATCTTTCATGCGATTACAAAACAAACCTTCCGAAAGCTGTCGTTGAAGTTGCACCTCCGATATGCCTTAGCGTAAAACTTGTTGAAAAACAATACAAATTCGGATGCTGCTGCTGCACATGCGACCAGATCCCCGAAAATATCTGCCGCTGTTTCAACGGCGGAATGACCGATGATTTCGGAGTAAAGAATCTTTATGTTTCATTGGGTCTGTTTACACTTGTAAGAATTGAAAGACCTGTTTCACTTGTAATTTCGGCAAGCGATTTCTGCGTTCCGGAAAAAGAAAGCACAGTATGTTCAGACACAAGCGATCCTTGCGCACTGTTCAGAAAAATGAACTTCCCGGTCAACGACTTTTTCCCTCCGAATCCCGCTCACTGCAATTGCAATAAATAATCAGACAAAAAGACCCGCTTGCGCGGGTCTTTTTTTATATTTACAAAAGCATTTTTATATGTTATAATATTATAAATATAGTAAGGAATTTATCATATTAAGAAAGGAAGATTAATTATGACGGATATGGAAATAAAGACAATAATACTTTCGGTATATGAGGCCATAGATATTGATGTTGACAAAACCGAAGTGGAACAGTCCATACTTTCCACGGGAGTTTCGGACATTTTTGATTATGAAGAATGCGTAAGGGAACTTATAGATGCGGAATTGTTGTTTTTGTCGGATGTAGACGGAAAAGTTTTCTGCGGCATAACGCAGAAAGGTAAAGAAACCATAAGCCAGCTTGACGGGGTAATGCCGGCGGCGCAGCGTGAAAGGGCAGTTAAAAAGGCCATTACTTATTTCGACTCGCTGCACACCGGGAAATTTTATTCGGTTGATCTTGAAAAGAGTGGTGACGGGTATTATATAATTGAAAAGTATTATACCAAAGAAAAAGTTCTTATGGAAACAAAAATGTATTTTGATGATCATGAAAAGGCTATGGAATGCTACAAAACCTGCGAACTTAAGCCCGAGATGATATATAACGGTCTTATGACAATTATGACAGGAAAGATAAACCACCTTATATAGTGTTGTTGAATATAAAACCCGAAATTAATTTGTGTATTCCGAAAACTGTTTTTTGCGCCGACGAGAACAAAGCGTCGGCGCATTTTTTTATTGTGTATGTCACTGATTTCGGCACGTATGAATTCAGAAAATCCGACGATGCCTTTGCATATTTTTTGCATCCTTCTATAAAATCGTAATTTACACTGTACTGGTTTCCGAAAATGAAAAACGATTTTTTGTCATCCGAAATACTTATAATGTCAGGAATGTTAACATCGTTATACATGAGCATTATAAAAAGGTATCCGAAAAAAAATATTACTGCTATTACCGAAATTGCGGTGTAAGATGAGTTTTTTTGTATGCCGGTATTCATTTTTTACTCCTTGCTTTTTATAGTATCCGAAAAAATTTCTCCGAAAAGTGAAACTGCGCGTTCAGCTTCGTCAAGGCTGTTTGCGGCGCATCCGGTTTCGAGGATAAAATATCCTTTTGACAACTGCTGGTTAAAACTTGCTTTTCTTAAATTGATGGGGCGCATAAGGCTTGGATACGAACTTATAATATTGTTTTGAATTTCTTCCGCAACCCTGAGATTGTCTTTCCAGAACTTGTGGTCGGCGCCCGCTTCATCGGTTCCGACGACGAGCATAAGCTGCGCATACTTTTCGCCGTTTATGTCAGCAAGACATTTCATTTGATTTCCGTTTCCGTCAGTGACGGAATCTCTGTGAAGGTCGATGACATATTTTATCGAAGGGTATTCTGAAAGATATTCGTAAACGGCGGCATATGAATTTTTGTAAGATTTGATATATGAATATTCGTCAAACATTTCACGGCAGTGAATAACGCCTATCCCTTTGCTTTTGAGAGTGTCCGTAAGAATATCTCCTATATGCACGACGTTTTTTGCGGTGTCGCTTGATCTGTAAACCGAACTTTGCGCATATGTGCCGGTTTCGTCATAGTCGGTGTAGCACTCTGTCCCATGCGTATGTATGATAAGAACACACGGCGTATCTTCCGAAAATGCCGGAACGTCGGCGAGCTGTGTTTGGCCGCCGGAGATAGGATAATCCATGGACAAAACATCATAAGGATCTACCTTGTATGAAGTCTGGTTGCTTAAAAAAATTTTATCGGTACCTTTTGAAAGGTCCTTTGAACCCGGAATTTGCGGCAATTGCGCATCTTCGGGTTTTTCTTCCGGCTTTTCGGCAACCTGTACCGTTTCGGGCGGAATTTTATCATTTTGTGACGCGTCGAAAACGTTTTCGCTGAAAGAAAAGCCGCATGCCTTTAAAAGCGAGGAATATACAGCGTCGGTTCTGTCTTTGCCGTCGGCATAATACAAAACTTTCAGGCAGTCGTAGATAAAATTGTCTTTTTTCGGGGAAGAGTTTATTTTGGCATGGAAAACAATGCATAAGGAAACTGTAAATACAATAAAAAACAATGCCGGAAAAACTGTTTTTAAATGGGGAAGCCGGACTTTTTTTCTGCGGCATATTTCCAATTTTTCGGGATACCCGTTAAAATCAAGTATTTCCGAAGGGTTTACTATTTCACATTCGACTTTTCTAAATGGTTTTTCGCAACATTCCGCAGGCGGCGTTTTTGCAGGAGCAAAAATGTTTGAAGTGTTTTCCGGTTCCTGCGCCGGAGAAATTGCGGCATCATCTTTAAGATTCTTATTTTCATTTCCGTCGTTTTCAAAAGATCCGTTCATCTTAAATCTTTTATAATTCATAAAAATCGTTCCTTTATATTTTACTTTTAATATAAATATAGATAAAATGCGGGCGGAATATTACAAAAAATCAGCCATATCTTCGAAAGAAAGATTTTTGTGAATAGCGCGGTTGAGGGCAAACCCGAGAAGTTTTGCGGAATTTTTAATTATAATATCGGATTCTTTCGGAGTTACGTAAAAATTAAGATTCGATGATTCAAGTATAGAGTGAATGGCAGAACTTTCGGGAATCTGGCCGTTGAATACTCCGAACTTATCGGCTTCATTCAGAATATCCACCGCAAGCGTTGCTGCGTCAACGACTGTGGGGATTCCTATTGCTATTACCGGAACGCCCATTGATTCGCGGTTTATGCTGTGACGTGAATTTGCAACGCCTGACCCGGGAGCAATGCCTGTGTTGCAAATCTGAACGGTTGTCGCAAGGCGGGAAATTCTTCTTGAAGAAAGAGAATCTATGGCGATTATGCAGTCGGGATGAATATCGTCGGCGACTCCTTTTATTATTTCGGCGGCCTCAACTCCTGTGTTTCCGAGCACCCCCGGAGTGATGTACGCCGTTTCACACATGTCAAAACTATTGAAAAGACTCGGGGAATTCTGCTTTATATGTCTTGTTACGATAGTATATGCGGCAACTTCCGCGCCTATCGCATCCGCAATTATCTCCCGGTTGCCAAGACCTGCGATAAGAAATGTTTTGCCGCTCGGGAGAAACTTTTTTATTTCATCAGACACAACGGAACAAACCTTTAAAAACCTGTCGTTGTCATATGTCCATATCCTGCCTGTGCTTACAGTCACATACGACCCTATGGGCTTTCCCGCTTTTTTAACCCCTGATTCGTTTAATACTTTAAGTGTAAACACTTCTACGCCGTCTTTTTCTTCAAAATTGCTTTCAAGTCCGTCGGGTTCGCTTCCGGAATCTTCGGTCAGAATTTCGTGTATGTCTATTGCAAGGTCCGTTCTTGGGGAAAAAAGGGCTGTTTTTTTTGTCATAATAAAAAAACTCCAATTAAAAATAAAAAAAATTGTTTTAGGTATTGAATTATTGTAAAATTTATGTTATTATTAACAAAGTATGTTAGAGATACGCCGTAAGGTATAATGATATTAGGGAGGTGGACAACATGCCGAATATAAAGTCAGCAAAGAAACGCGTTTTGGTTACAAAATCAAAAACACTTAAAAACCGTATGTTTAAGACAATGCTTAAAACAACGTTAAAGAAACTTGACGCAGCAATTGAAGCAGGCGATAAAGAAGCAGCACAGGCAGCATACAGACAGGCAGCAAGCATAATAGATAAAGCTGTCAGCAGAAACATTCTTCATATAAATAATGCTGCAAGAAAAAAGAGCCGTTATGTTACAAAAATTAACAGCCTTTAATTGAAAAAAGTGTGCTTGGAGATATTTCCTTTTCGGAAATATCTCTTTTTTCTTTTCCGTTAAAATATATTTGAAAAAGAGAACGACTCGCTGCGTATAAGGGAATTTGTCCGGGACACGGCATTGCTTTTCGACGCTGCGTATGACTGATAATCTTCGTTTTCAAAATATGAGCACACCTCACAGACGGATTCATATAAAGCGTCGGCATCGTTCCTGTTTTCGGTCAAAAGAAGAAACGGGTAAGAGTTTTCAAAATCGGATTTTAACTTTTTTGCGGAGAAAATGAAATGTTCTCTTTCATCAGATGACATCTCTTCCATATAATTCTTGTCATCGGGAAGAGAATTTAATGTGTCGAGAACATCTGATAAAAAATTATTTATAGAAATGTTTGCCCAAATCACAAAAATGATTGAAAGCGAAAAAACAACAATTGAAATTACAAAACTTTTCATGACAACGTATCCTTCATAATTATTGTAATTTTGCCGGCTTCGTTTACGGATAAATAAAATATATCCGATATTTTTGTGCGCCCGACAACGCCTTTGATCCAATCCCTGTCTTTGCCCGCGAAAGATAAGCCCCCGTCGTTAATTTTTCCGTCGACAATGATTGAAGTGTCAATGCCGGAATCCTGAACTTTCAGATCCATGTCGCTGATTGTTACGGGACGGTATGCAGTTTTTGGAATTATACTCAGTTTCCCGTTCGGCTCAAGAAAAATATAATCTGCCTCGTTTATAGATGAAAGCCCGCTTATGCGAAGTTCTGTCAGCAATTCTTTCATGGTTACCCTTGAATTTATAAACTCCTGCTGCATTATAACTCCTTTTTTCACAAGGGCACTCGGAACTCCTTCAAGAAACCTCTGGGCAGCTGAGGACTTTACGGATACATATGCGCATATAACCTCAAGCGTGATTATAGCAATAAGCGGAATTATGCCGTATATGAAGGGAATGTTCCTGTCGGAAATGGTAAAAGAAGCAAGTTCCGACATTATCATCGCTGTGATAAATTCCGACATCTGCATTTGGCCAAGTTGCCTTTTGCCCATAAGATGCATAGATATTATAATGAGAAAATAGATAATAACGGTTCTTATAAGAACAGTAATCATAACTAAACCTCTGAAAAATTTTCTTGTTTTAAGTATTATTTTCGAAAGAAACAAAAAATATTCAAAAAAGTAAAAAAAAGACTTGACAAACGAGATAAAATATGATAATCTATAAAAG
>CAKSDR010000010.1 GCA_934446095.1 uncultured Eubacteriales bacterium
GTGTTACCACAGGCGCTTTTTACGGCTACTACAAAAGCAAAGAAGAACTGTTCGACGCCTTAGTTAAAGAACAGTATGATGTTTTTATGAAAATGTTTACGGGTGCGCAGGACGAATTTGCAAAGCAGACGCCCGAAAACCAACGCGTCAATATGGGTGAATACTCAGGCAAACAAATGATGGAAATGACAAAGTATGCATATGACAACATTGATGCTTTCAAATTACTTCTTTGCTGCAGCGAGGGAACGCGTTATGAAAACATGGTTCATGATATGGTTGAAATCGAAGTAAACGCCACACATGCATTTGCAAAGACGATGGAAGGTTTGGGTTTGCCGGAATATACTGTAGACCCGTACCTTGAACATATGCTTGTCAGCGGAATGTTTACTGCTTTTTTCGAACTGATTATACATGATGTTCCTTATGAAAGAGCAAAGATATATGTTAAAGAACTAAAGGAATTTCATATCGCCGGCTGGCGAAAAATTATGGGGTTTTAATCCCTTTAATTTTTCCCCTCCGGTTACCCACTGCTAACTGCGTGGATATTCGGAAAAAATATAACGTTTCCTTTATCATATAATAAATTTTTAGGAGGATTTTGCCTTGAAAAAACAATCCGATTTATCAAGGCTGATGAATTTTGCCGGAAGTCATAAATATTTTACTTATGCTTCCTGGATATTATCAGCCATAAGTGCCTTAACCGCGCTTGTCCCTTTCTGGTACATATGGAAAATCATTAACGAAGTTTTAACTGTCGCCCCTGATTTTGAGCAGGCGAAAAATTTGCCGCATTACGGCTGGATGGCTGTACTGTTTGCTGTTTCATCTCTTCTCATTTACATCGGCGGACTTATGTGTTCTCATATAGCGGCATTTCGTGTTGCCACAAATATAAGAATTGAAGCGGTAGAGCATATTGCAAAACTTCCTTTAGGTTTTACCGACCGTTTCGGCAGCGGAAAACTTCGTAAAATCATCAATGATTCAACTGCCGCTACAGAAACATATTTGGCGCATCAGCTTCCCGATAAATATGCCGCAATTGCAACTCCGATAGGCCTTATCGCGTTGCTTTTCGTATTTGATTGGCGGCTTGGATTTTTGAGTCTTATTCCTGTGGTATTAGGCTTTGTTATTATTTCTGCCATGACAGGCAAGCGAATGGCAGAAAAAATGAAACAATACGGGAACGCATTGGCGGCAATGTCTAACGAAGCGGTTGAATACGTGCGGGGCATTCCCGTTGTAAAAACTTTCGGGCAGACAATATTTTCATTTAAAAAATTCAAGAAAACGATTGACGAATATCAGAAATGGGTAATTGCCTACACTAAAGAACTGCGGCTTCCCATGATACTATATACCGCTGCGATTAACGCCGTATTTGCCTTTCTGATTGCAGGGGCGCTGATCCTTACAAAAAACGGCGTGACTGACACATTTTTGCTGAATTTATTGTTTTATATTATCATCACACCCGTAATTACCATAACTCTTACAAAAATCATGTATATGAGCGAGAGTCAGTTGGTAGTTGCCGACGCTATGCAGAGGATAGATTCTGTCCTGAACGCAGAACCGATGCCGGAGGCTGCTGATGCAAAACTTTCTCAGGATTCTTCTGTTGAACTTCAGAACGTTCATTTCAGTTATGACAATAAAAAGGAAGTAATAAAGGGAATAAGCCTGAAAATCGAACCCGGCAAGACGGTAGCATTTGTCGGCCCGTCCGGCGGAGGGAAATCCACACTTGCAAGTCTTATTTCCAGATTTTTTGACGTGCAGGACGGCAGTATAAAAATCGGCGGCACAGATGTCAGAAACATTCCGAAAAACGAACTTATGAACACAGTGTCTTTCGTATTTCAGAGCAGCAGACTTATCAAGGCTTCCATTCTCGATAATGTCAAAATGGGAAAACCCGACGCTTCCCGCGAAGAAGTTATGGCAGCGCTTAAAACTGCTCAGTGTATGGATATTATTGAAAAATTCCCGAAAGGTTTGGATACCGTTATCGGAACAAAAGGCGTTTATCTTTCAGGCGGCGAACAGCAGCGTATTGCCATTGCCCGTGCCGTGCTGAAAAATACGCCCGTGATTATTCTTGACGAAGCCACAGCTTTTGCAGACCCGGACAATGAGGCAAAAGTACAAAAGGCCTTCGGAGAACTTGCAAAAGACAAAACCGTTATTATGATTGCTCATCGGCTTTCAACCGTGGCAAATGCAGACTGCATTTATGTCATTAAAGACGGAGTGGTTGTTGAAAGCGGTAAGCGCGAAGATCTCTGTAAAAATAACGGTTTGTTTGCAGGCATGTGGGAAAATTACCAGGCTTCCGTATTGTGGAAAGTAACAAAGAAGGGGTAACGGGTTATGATAAAACTGATTCAAAGGGCAACAGCCTCAACAAAAGACGGAGCAATCGGTCTTATAAAAGGAATTATTGCAAGTGCTCTGCAAAATATTTCATTTATGTTACCCACATCGCTTCTGTACTTTATTGTATCTGACCTGTTAAACGGTGGAGTACCAAATGGCAAAGTATACTTTTATATAGCAGGGTGTATTGTTTGCATCGCCCTGATTATGATTACAACGCGCTTTCAGTACAACTCCACATATTTTACAACCTATGAGGAAAGCGGAAAACGCAGACTCGCCCTTGCGGAGCAACTTCGCAAACTCCCCCTCTCTTTCTTCGGAAAGAAAGATCTTGCCGATCTTACAAGCACAATTATGTCTGACTGCGAAGTATTGGAAAAGAACTGCTCACACTTTATTCCGGCAATGTTCGGCTCCCTTATCTCAACAATTTTGATTTCCGCAGGCCTTTTTGCCTTTGACTGGCGTATGGCAATTGCGGCATTATGGGTAGTTCCCGTATCTGTGCTGATTGTGATTTTAAGTTACAGGGTACAAGACGGCATCCAAAAGCGCATTGTTTCTGCAAAACTGACGTGCGCCGACGGCATTCAGGAATATATCGAAACTGTTCGTGATTTAAAAGCAAACAATGCGGAAAACACTTATCTTGATAATTTAAAAAACAAAATCCGCAGCGTTGAAAAGCAGTCTGTTTTTGCAGAACTCGGAACAGCTGTGTTCGTTGTATCTGCAAGCATGGTCTTAAAACTCGGTATCACCACAGTTGCGCTTGTGGGGTCTGTACAACTTGTAAAAGGAAATATTGACATATTGACTTTCTTTATGTTCTTGCTGGTTGCTTCCCGGCTTTATGATCCGCTGCAGTCGTCACTTCAGAACCTTGCGGCAGTCATCGCCATGAGAACAAATGTAGGGCGCATGAACGAAATAATGAATCATCCGATTCAGCATGGCAGCAGACAGTTTACAAACAATGGCTGTGATATTACTTTTGATCATGTTGGTTTTGCATATAATTCAGGCGAAACTGTTCTTCGCGATGTGTCATTTACCGCAAAGCAAGGTGAAGTTACAGCGCTTGTAGGCCCGTCCGGCGGAGGAAAGACAACAATATCCCGTTTGGCTGCCCGTTTTTGGGATAATCAGAAAGGAACAATTACAGTTGGCGGCATGGATGTGTCAAAAATCGATCCCGAAGCACTAATGTCCCTGTATTCTATTGTATTTCAGGATGTAACGCTTTTTGACAACACAATTATGGAAAATATCCGTATTGGCAAAAAAGACGCTACCGATGATGAGGTTATTGCAGCAGCACGCCTTGCAAATGTAGATGAATTTGCCGAAAAACTTCCTGACAAGTGGAATACCAATATCGGCGAAAACGGCTGCGAACTGTCAGGCGGTGAAAGACAGCGCATTTCCATTGCCCGTGCGTTTTTGAAAGACGCTCCCATTATCCTGCTTGACGAGGCAACCGCAAGTTTGGACGTGGAAAACGAAACGCTGATACAAACTGCACTTTCCAGATTGATTAAGGATAAGACTGTAATGATTATAGCTCACCGCATGCGTACTATAGCGGGCGCGGATAAAATTGTTGTGCTGTCTGACGGCATCGTTTCAGAACAAGGCTCACCGGATGAACTTTATAAGAAAAACGGTATTTATACCCGCATGGCAGATCTGCAAAGCGACAGTCGAAACTGGGTGTTGAATTAATAAAGCGGCGGCAGAGATTTTTCTCTGCCGCTTTCGACGATAAATATGATTTTTTTACAAAATCTTCTCTATTGCTTCTTGACAAAATCTTTTGACCGGAGTATAATTGTTTTTGGTTAGCCGAGCTTAACTAAATGGCGCGGTATAATTTAAGGCGATTTGTTAGCGATTGCTAACTTAAAAGACAAAAAACCGGCAAAGTCATTAAGAGCATTTAAGATTAATATATTAGGAGGCATAATTATGGGAATTGTAGAATTTGAAAACGTCACCCGTATTTATAAAACCGGTGATCATGAGTCAAAGGCTCTTGACGGAGTAAGTTTTACCCTTAAGGAAGGAAAATTTGTTGTTATTCTCGGCCCGTCTGGGGCGGGAAAAAGTACTCTTTTAAATATGCTGGGCGGGCTCGACAGTCCCACAAGCGGAACCATAAAGGTTTGCGGAAAAGACATATCCACGCTGTCAAACGACGAACTTGCCGATTACCGTGCGTCGACCGTAGGCTTTGTATTTCAGTTTTATAATCTGGTGCCTACCTTAACTGCGCTTGAAAATGTAGCCCTTGTAAAAGACATATCAAAAAACTCTATTGATCCGAAAAAGATGCTTTCGGAAGTCGGTCTTGCAGATCATATGCACAATTTTCCGGCAGAGCTTTCCGGCGGTGAACAACAGAGAGTTTCCATTGCAAGAGCGCTTGCGAAAAACCCGAAAATTCTGCTTTGCGATGAACCTACCGGGGCTTTGGATTCCGAAACGGGTGTACTTGTTTTGAAATTGCTTCTTTCCATGGCAAAGAACTACGGCAAGACTATCGTTATCGTAACCCACAATCAAAACATAGCAAAAATGGCTGATGTGGTAATCCGTGTGAAAAACGGTAAAATAAAATCATTTGAGGAACAACCCTCGCCTATGAGCGCTGACGAAGTGGAGTGGTAAACATGCTGAAGCGAAAACTTTTCAGAACTGCCTGGAACTATAAATTGCAGTTTATCTCAATGATAATTATGATCGCTATCGGAATCGGCATATTTCTTGGCTTTAATATGGAATGGCACAGCATCGAATCGGACACTTCCTCTTTTTTTGAAAGCACAAATTATGCAGATTTTCGTATTTACTCCGAAAAGGGCTTTACCGATGACGATATTAAAAAAATTGAAAATATCGACGGAGTCCGCGCGGCAACAAGATACCTTTCAGTCAATGTCGGAATAAAAGACACGAAAAAATCGGTTACACTGAATGTGTCTGAAAACTATAAAGTATCAACAATGCTTGTAACAAGCGGTGCCGAATATGACAAAAATTCCGACGGAATCTGGCTTTCCGACAGATTTGCAAACGCCAACGATATTTCAATCGGAGATACGCTGTGCTTTGTATATCAGGGACTCGAGATTAAAGGTAATGTCGTCGGTCTTTGCAAGAGCAGCGAAAATATGATATGTGTTGCAGACAGCAATCAGTTAATGCCCGATTATAAAACGCACGGTTTTGCATATATAAGCCCGAAGAAACTTGAAAACTCTATCGGATTTGCTTTTTATCCGCAGATTAATGTGATTTCGGATTTACAAAAGGCAGACCTTGAAGAAACAGTAAAAAAAGTGGTCGGAACCACATTACAGATAACCGATAAAGATCTTCACACCGCGTATGCAGGGGCAAAAAGCGAGGCTGAGGAAGGAAAAACCATGGGTTCTGTTCTGCCGGTCCTTTTCCTTGCAATCGCAATCTTAACAATGGTAACGACTATGCACCGAATCGCCGCAAACGAAAAGGTACAAATCGGCACGCTGAAAGCACTGGGCTTTCGCGACAGGAAAATATTATGGCATTACACCTCGTACGGACTTTTCATCGGTATCGCAGGAAGTCTTGCCGGCACAGCATTCGGCTACGGTATCGCAGCATTTATTATGAATCCGGCAGGAATGATGTCCACATATTTTGATCTGCCCGAGTGGAAATTAACAATGCCTGCGTTTTGTATTCCCGTGATTTTACTTACAGTTGCGTTTTTAACGCTCATAAGTTATCTTTCAACAAAGAAAATGCTTGCAGGAACAGCGGCTGATGCGCTTCGCCCGTACACTCCCAAAGCAATGAAAAAAAGTGTTATTGAAAAACTGCCGTTTGTTTATAAACTGCCGTTTTCAGTTAAATGGAATATCCGCGACATTGTCCGCCATAAAGCGCGTTCCGCAATGACACTGCTCGGCGTGTTCGGCTGTACGCTTCTTATTGTGGGCGGTCTCGGAATGAAAGACACAATGGATAACTTTTTAAATCTTTTGGGAAATGATGTCAGCAATTATGTCACTAAAGTAAATATTTCCGAAAAAGCAAAAAACGAAGATGTTCTAAGATTCTGCGAAGAACTTGCCGAAACTTGGCAGTCTGCCCTCGGAATCAGTTATAACGGGAATACGACAACGCTTGAAATATATAGTGGCGGCAATGACAAAATACATTTTCTCACAGAAGATAACAATCAGTTTTATCTTGAGGATAACGGAGTTTATCTCTGCCTCAGATTAAAGGATACTGCAAAAATCGGCGACATCATAGAAATATCCCCTTACGGAAGTGAAAAAACCTACCGCGTAAAGGTTTTGGGATATTACCGCTCGCTTGTCAACGAAGGCATGGTAATGTCTGAAACTTATGCAAACGAACTTGGAATCGAGTATCACATAGGCACTGTCTATACAGATACACCGTCGGAAGACATACCGGTTTCCCCGGTCATTTCCGGAAAGCAGGATAAGGATACCGTAATGTCAAGTTACAACACCTTTTTGGACCTTATGGATCTTATGATTGCAATCCTCATCATCGCAGCCGTTATTCTTGGAATCGTAGTGCTTTATAATCTTGGCATTATGAGTTATGTTGAAAGGAACCGTGAATTTGCAACACTAAAAGTTCTCGGCTTCCGCGACCGTGCCATCGGGAAACTGCTTATCAGTCAGAACACATGGCTGACTTTCATAGGCATTCTGCTTGGGCTTCCGGGCGGAGCGCTGGTATTGAAAATTCTTGTTACAACGCTGGCAAGCGAATATGAATTGAATGTAACTCTTAGCGTCATCTCTTACGCTGTAAGTGTCCTGCTTACATTGGGTGTTTCTGTGCTTGTCAGCATCTCTGTTGCAAGAAAGAACCGGAAGATCGACATGGTCGGGGTTCTGAAGTTTGCAGAATAATATAAAAAGTGCAAACCCTGAAAATCAAAGAATGAAAAGTTTTTTCATAGCATGAAACAAGCAAAAATCTGAAATTCTACCGTGATTTTCACGGCTGCCGCTTCGCAAATGCACTTGCAGACAGGCATAATAATAAACACATAAAAGGCTTATCTTACAAGCCTTCGGGCAGCAAAACGACCTATCTTGCGCAAACTTTATGCCATTGACGGCTGCGGAAAATGCTCCTGCGAGCAAATATTTTCTCTCATTGTATAACAAAAAAAGGGCAAGGTATTTTTCCTTGCCCTTCGATTTTGCAAATTTTAGCCTTACGGGTATATTTTACAACAAATATTATAAACTTACCTTTTCTTCCGAAAATATCGGCTGAATCTGTTTTCCCTGCACCGCACATTTTATGCTTTCATAAACCTTTTCGAAATTGCAGACAAGAGAATTTGGTTTTCCCGATGCGTTATCCTGACCAAAAGGGACAAAATAAATATTTTTTCTCTGCATAAGTTTTGATATGCTGACTGAGTTTCCGGAAAGGGCGTCGTTTGTGGCAAGCGCTATCACAACCGGCCTTTCGTTCCGAAGCTGGGCTTTTGCCGCCATTGTGACAGGAGTATCACATATCCCGTTTGCCATTTTTGACATTGTATTTCCGGTGCACGGACAGATGACAAGGCAATCAAGTTTTATTTTTGGCCCTATCGGTTCCGCCTCCGGAATCGTTCTTATAATATCCTTTCCGGTAATTTTCCTTATCTTTTCGTTATGGTCTGCGGCATTTCCGAATTTTGTGTCAAGAGAATACGCATTATATGACATAATAGGCAATATTTCTTCAGACCGACTTATCTCTTCAAGAACCCTTATCGCCTTTCCGAACGTGCAGAAAGAACCTGTCAACGCAAAACCTATCATAATATTTCTCCGTTCTCATGCAAAATATTTGTAATTGCTTCTTCAATGATCGTACCTGCAGTATACGGGAACATTTTTCCCGGGATCGAACTCAAAAGAATGACTTTAAAACCGTTTTCCGACGCCGCGGCAAAGTCAATGCCATATGGACTTGACGCAAGTTCAATGAACAGCGGATGTCCTTTCATATTTTTCAAAACGTTTTCCGAAAACACAAGCGACGGCACGGTATTGAATATTACATCGAATTCCTCGCTGCATAAATTTTTGCGACAGTCAAGAGGTATCATTTTTTCCTCTCTTATAAGCGCAAAATCACTTTGTTTTCTTGCAGATACAAAAACTTCGGCACCTAGATATTTAAGTTTTTTTGACAATATTTTTCCGATTCTTCCGTAACCGGAACAAAGAATTTTTGAGCCGTAAATCGTCTTCTCGGTGTTCTGCAAAGCTCCGCAGATTGCCCCCTCACACGTCGGGATTGCATTATATATCTGCAGTTCCTCGCGTGAAAAATAGTCGATACAGTGTATGTTTTTATTTTTTTCTCTGACTTTTTTCAAAAACTCCTCGTCAAGTTTGCCTGCGAGTATAAGAGTGTTATCCTGAACATTCTCAAGCACACTGTCGAGAGTTATCTCTTTTTCCGCAAACGGTGCAAAAACAGTTTTTTTATCAAAAGAGTACGGCAGCGGCAAGACGGCAACATTTGCCTTTCTTAAGCAGTCCTCGATGTTTTTGCATTTCGTGGCACAGGCGATATCGCATTTTCCCTCAAATCCGAAAAGCGCAGTTTCCGCCTTGTTTTTAACGCAAAATTCATCCGCGCACACCGCCATTCTTTTGTCTCCGCCTATAAATGCAATTTTCAAAGTCCAAACTTTGTCTTCATTCATAAAACATCATTCTTTCAAAATATATTTTTTATATACTATGAAAAAACGTAAATATATGTGAGATTAAAATAAAAAAAGAACCTGCAAAACATGCAGGTTCCAGTTTTTACAAAGATTTCACCGTGGAAGTTTCTTCTTTTGAAGCTTCTTCTTTTTGCGATTGTATATATTTTGTCCACTTTATATACCCGTACGTAGTATTTGTAAAGTATCCGGCCTTCAATACCAAAAGCACATACTGTCCCGAAAGAATATTTATCACCGTTTCAATGGCGGCGCTTATATACCATGCGATCCACTGCTCGCGAAAACGTAAAAGTATAAACAATCCGTTGCATATTCCCACTGCCGAAACACATGCGTCGAGATAACATACCACAGTTGAAAGAACTTCATTTCCGGAGAAAAGATCGCTTGTTATTGAAAGTCCGGACAGGAAATATCCTACCCCTACAGTCCATACTGCAATTCCGGCAATAATTGCAACTTCCTGCCAGCCCTTAAGCGTCCGAACACAGGTAAGTTCCTTGTCTTCCCTGTCCGGATGGCGGTGCCAGTTTATAAAACTTATAATATCGCACGGCAGCCAGAAAAACAGCGTTGACGCCATAGTCGCAAATCTGTATGACAAAACAACACAAATAAGTATTTCAACTATCTCGACAAAAACCGACACCAAAAAGTTCCATTTGCTTTGTTTTGAAATCAAAAGTTCGCACAAAACGTTTAAAAACGTATCCGCAAGATACAATATCATAATAAGAAGACCGCTTATTCCGTTGCAGTCGTCTTCCGGAAATATTATTGAAAAGATTGCGGCAAGCGCAAGTATACTTATAAACCATATTTTTTCATATAATGTAAACTGCTTTGAAAAAACGGTTATAATAGCAATGCCGACCGCCAGGAAAAACAGCGCCGCAGCAAAAGAAAAATTATTTTTTTGCCGGTCCATTGTATCTTCTTTTGCCTGCAGAACTATTTCATTCTGCGCAGCCTCTTTCGGCATTACAACCTCTGTGCCTTCGCCGTTTACATATATGTATCCCGTAATAGAATCGTCATCATCAAGGTTTTCCCAATCCTGATATGTATAATTTACAAAGCATGAATATTTTCCGTCGGAAGACACGTATTCCACTTTGCATATATTGTTTTCGTCCTCCGAATATTCTTCATCGGAAGAACCTCTTTCAAGGGTGCATGTCTCTTTTAATGTAAATTCTCCTATGTCGCGGTTAACATCCGCAAGTCCGGTGAAAATTAAAAACACAGCCGCCACAAGAGCTGCTGCAATGCATAAAATTTTAAAATAAAAAGACGTTTTACAAGATTTCATTTTGTGAGTATATTCCCTTTCAATATTTTTTACAACCGATAGCGAGAACGGTTGCATAGCCTCAAAAGACAACGCTGCAGGTCTTTCTGCCGATATTTTACCATGAGCATTATTTGATTTCGTCAATGCGGCATGCGCGCGCAAATGCGCGGGCGGCTTGAAGCCGCAAAACTTTGCGCAGCAAAGTTCGCTGCCGCTATTATAACATACCCTTGTTTTTTTGTCAATAAAATGCAAAAACACAGTTTTTATACTTTAAATTTTTATATTTTTATGTTATACTAATATAAGTTTAACAGTTTCTGCATTTTTTAATATACTGTAAGCAAACTGCACAAATTATGATTTTATTGACTTTTGCAAGAAAAAATTTTATACTCTATCTTGTAACAAAATCCGGAGGGGATTCAGTTGATAATAGATTTTAAAAATCAAGAATTAAATATCAATTATATTGACGAAGGCTGCGGAGACGCTGTGGTACTGCTTCACGGCTGGGGAGCCTGCGCCAAAACATACAGATGCATTATTGATTGTTTAAAGCCCTATTTCAGGGTAATTGCTCCCGACATGCCGGGTTTTGGAAAATCGGACGAACCGTCCTTCCCTTTTGATTCTTCCGATTACGCCAACTTTGTCGAATGTTTTTTGACAAAACTCGGAATATCCGGCGCCGTGTTTATCGGTCATTCCCACGGAGGGAGAACCATTTTAAAACTGGCTTCAAATAAAGATACAAAAATTCATTTTTCAAAAATAATTTTGTTTGACAGCGCCGGGCTTAAAAGAAAAAAATCAATTTCGCAAATACTTAAAATTTTAACATTTAAAACCGCAAAAAAAATATATCAACTTCCCGGCATATCAAAATTTTTTCCCGACATGATAGAAAACATGCGCAGAAAAAACGGTTCTGCAGATTATGCCTCGGCAAGTGATATCATGAGAAAAAGCCTTGTAAAAGTCATAAACGAGGACCTTACGGACTGCCTCGAAAAAATTTATGCACCGACCCTCCTTATATGGGGTGAAAATGATACCGACACCCCAATGTATCAGGCTGAAAAAATGGAAAAACTTATTCCCGACGCAGGACTTGTCGTTATAAAAGGTGCGGGGCACTTTTCGTTTCTTGCGGATTTCGGCAAAGTAAAAAGTGTGCTTTACTCATTTTTAAATATAAATTAAGAGGTTTTAAATGAAAACTATATTAACAGCCATATATCTTGTATCATTCTCAGCCGCTTTTCTTTTTGCTTTAAGAAACAGCATACATATGTTTCAGTTGAATTCGTATCTGAATAAAACTCAGGCAAACTGGGCGGCAAAGAACTTTAAAAGTTCATTTTTAAAATCCCTGCCGTTCCTTATTTCGGCAATTGTTTTTTCCCTATTTTGCGAAAGTATTTCAGGCGCAGCAATATCATTAATATTAAATTTTGCCGCTTTGATTTGTTATCTTCCCGGAAAAGCAAAAAAACCGTTAGTATATACCAAAAGAGTTGTGCGGTTATTTCTGACATGCATAATTATATATCTTGCATTCATGTTTGTGCCGGTCTTTATGCATGAAAAAACCCGCTTTTTGTTTTTGATTTTGTATATACCCGTTTTATTCTGCGCATTTCTTCCTGTCATCGGGAATATAATAAATTCTCCCGTGGAAAAAGCAGTTCGGCATTACTATATAAACATGGCAAAAAAGAAAATATCGTCTATGAAAAATCTTACTGTTATAGGAATAACAGGAAGTTACGGAAAAACCAGCACAAAATACTATCTTGAAAAACTTTTATCATGCGAATACAACGTTCTCATGACCCCTGCAAGTTACAACACTACAATGGGCGTTGTAAAAACAATACGTGAAAATTTATCGGCTACACACGATATTTTTATTTGTGAAATGGGCGCAAGAAGTCCCGGAGAAATCAAAGAGATATGCGACATTGTAAATCCGAAAATCGGAATTATTACCTCTGTCGGACCGTGCCATCTTGAAACATTTAAGACCATGGAAAATATCGTAAATACGAAATTTGAACTTTTTGACGCTGTCCCCGGTGACGGCAAAGTTTTTCTTAACGCGGACAATGAATATATTTATAACAAACGCTCGGATAAAAAAATAGTTTACTACGGAATCGACAATAAAGACGCCGATTTTATTGCCGAAGACATTTCATGTTCCGAAAAAGGAACGGAATTTTATATTAAAAACGGCGATGAAAAATATAAATTTGTAACAAAACTTCTCGGCAGGCATAATGTTCAAAATATCACCGGGTGTATTGCTGTGGCAAGATATCTCGGCATTGATTTTCAAAAACTTGTACTGCCGGTAAAGCAGCTGCACGGAGCACCTCACAGGTTAAGTATTATAAACGCCGGTAACTTATGCACTTTAATAGACGACTCTTTTAACTCAAATCCCGACGGATGCCGCGCTGCACTTGAAGTATTGTCATCTTTTGAATGTGAAAAAATAATTGTAACTCCGGGCATGGTTGAACTCGGCGAAAAGCAGCATGAACTTAATTTTTCTTTCGGCAAAGATATCGCAAAGGTATGCGACAAAGTCTTTCTCGTCGGTGAAAAGCAAACAAAAAGCATATATGACGGAATTATAAATGCAAATTACAACAAAAACAATGTTTTTGTTTTTAAAAATGTTACGGACGCAATAAATGCCGCAAAGGCGCAGGATCCGTACAATAAAAAAGCAATTCTTATTGAAAACGATTTGCCTGATAATTATTAATATATTAAAACGGGGGTTTTATTACATATGAAAAATGCAGATACAAGAATAGTTGTCGGAGTAATTTTCGGCGGCAAAAGTGTCGAGCATGAAGTTTCGGTAATATCGGGGCTTCAGGCATATCACGCGCTGAATAAAGAAAAATACAGAGCACTTCCCATTTACATTTCGAAAGAAGGCAACATGTATGTCGGCGAAAAAATAAAAGATATTTCCGAATATAAAAACATAGATAATCTCCTCAAGTGCAGCACAAAAATAACTCTTGTAAACAATGGCGAAAAAACCGATATTATAAGATGCTCGAAAAAATTATTCGAAAATCCGGTTATTGACAGTATTGATGTGGCTTTGCCGGTTGTTCACGGAACCAATGTTGAAGACGGAAACCTTCAGGGTTTTCTTCATTCAATATCATGTCCGTATGCGGGATGCGACGTTATTTCTTCTGCCCTCGGAATGGATAAATACGCTTCAAAAATCATTATGGAAAAGGCCGGCATTCCCGTACTCCACTGCATTGTTATAAAAAGAAACAACTATATTTCCGATGAGGATTCATCTGTATCAAAAATTGAAAGCGAGCTTAGATACCCTGTTATTGTAAAGCCCGTAAACCTCGGTTCAAGCGTCGGAATAAAAAAAGCAAAGAACAAGGATGACCTTATATGCGCCCTTGACTATGCCTTTGAATTTGCGGACAGGGTTCTTATTGAAAACGCAGTAATATCATTAAAAGAGGTTAACTGTTCCGTTCTCGGAGATAAAGACAGAGCCGTTGCTTCAGTTTGTGAAGAACCTATAAATCACGACGAAATCTTAAGTTATGCCGACAAATATCTGCAAGGTTCCGGAAAATCTTCAAAACTTTCCGGAGCAAAAGGTCAAAGTTCGGGCATGGCGGATACCAAACGCAAACTCCCCGCGGAAATTGACAATGAAACATGTGATAAGATACAAAAGTATGCGGTAGATGCTTTTATGGCTCTCGGCTGCTACGGCGTATCAAGAATTGACTTTTTGATTGATAATGAAACCGGAGATATTTATGTAAATGAAATAAATACAATTCCCGGTTCCCTTTCGTTTTATTTATGGGAAGCAAGCGGAATGCACTTTGATGAACTTCTCGACAGGTTAATAAAACTTGCATTTAAAAGAAACAGAGAAGAAAAAAATATAAATTATACATTTGATACAAATATTTTATCAGGAGTTTCTTTCGGAAAAGCCTCCGGAAAAGCATAAGAACAAAAAATACTACCGCATAAATCTTTAAGATTTATGCGGTTTTTTATTTAAAACTTTGCATATATTGTCTGAATCATGAATATGATTAATATTGAATATTAAATATTGAATATTTAATATTGGATTGAATATTTCAGATATTCAAGGAAATAATATGAAAAACAAAAAATCAGAGGACAAGTATTATGAATAGAAACATTACAAAAACCGGCAGTATATATCTTCCTTTATTTTCTCTGATAATGGCATTTTTAATGCTTATCTATTTATTTTTACCTTT
Organism: uncultured Eubacteriales bacterium; assembly: GCA_934446095.1. GTDB lineage: Bacteria > Bacillota > Clostridia > Oscillospirales > CAG-382 > CAKSDR01. The sequence goes on from CAKSDR010000010.1 coordinate 14,780, forward strand.
TTGTTTTTCAAATCGGTCTGCAGCAATTGCAAAAAGCATCAAAAGTACTCTGCGAGATAACATTATTTGTCCGGAATCGGAAAAAGTAACGGAAGAAATTCCTCAACCAAAACCGATCGACAGCACCGGTATATTTTCGAAAAATTCAATTTTCGAACAGACTGAAGTACAGTCTGAAATTTCTTCTCCGGTATTTGACAAAAATATGCTTCTTTGCGGATATGAAAATATTTCGGTATATGACACAAAATCAAAAACTACACTTACTATTCCTCTTGAGGAATATGTTACCATGTCCGTAATCTGTGAGATGCCCTCGGGATTTGACGAACAGGCACTTATGGCGCAGGCAATTGCCTGCAGGACTTTTGCGATATATTCGGCAAGAAACAGCGGAAAAAAAGAACAGCATTTTAATGCCGATGTATGCAACAATACCGGTCACTGCCAAGCATTTATTAAAAAAGAAGATTTTCTTCAAAAAAGCGCTTCGTCGGAAAGCGTATACAACAAGGTAAAACAATGCGTTGACAAGACTCGCGGTGTAATTATGTATTATTCGGGAAATCCCATAATTGCCGCCTTTCATGCTTCAAACGGCGGCAAAACATGTTCAAGCAAAGAAGTTTGGGGAGGAAATGTTCCATATCTTGTTTCTGTTTATTCGTATGAAGCAGAAAATCCCGCAAACCCACAAGACAAATCATACATTTTCTCAAAAGACGATTTCCTTTTAAAAATTAAAAGCATAAATTGTGATTTATATAATAAAATATCAAACAAAAGTATATTAACACTTGAAATTTCACTTTCACGCAGCGATTCCGGCAGAGTACTCTCTATAAATATTGACGGAGTTGAAATTCCGGCAAAATCCTTTGTAAGCGCATTTTCACTAAGGTCCGCCAATTTCAGCATTGAACAATATGATTCATATTTAAACATTGTAACTCACGGATACGGGCACGGAGTAGGACTTAGTCAATACGGAGCCCTTACAATGGCGCAAAAAGGCAAAAACTGTTACGAAATATTATCTCACTATTATCCGGGAATTACTTTCGGATACGTTAACTGAAAACAAAAAGAGGATGACAGTTGTCATCCTCTTTTTTATTAAAACTTTGCTTATACAAGTTCAATGATTGCCATTTCGGCGCCGTCGCCCTTTCTGGGACCTGTTTTAAGAACTCTTGTATATCCGCCTTTTCTTTCTGAATATGAAGGCGCAATTTCATCAAAAAGTTTCTTTACAACCTCTTCTTTTGTAATGAAAGCAAGGGCTTTTCTTCTTGAAGCAAGAGTATTTGCCTTTCCGAGTGTAATCATCTTTTCTGTCAGCGATTGTACTTCTTTGGCTCTATAATAGGTGGTTTCTATTCTTCCATTTTCCAGCAAATAAGTAACAAGTCCTCTAAGCATAGACATTCTATGCGCGGTCGGACGTCCGAGTTTTCTGATTTCTGGCATCGATTTATCCTCCTTCGTTTAAAGTAGTCTCAAAAAATAATCAGTCTTCATCTTTTTTCAAAGAAAGTCCTAATGAATGAAGTTTTTGGATAACCTCTTCAAGTGATTTCTTACCGAGATTTCTAACTCTTATCATATCTTCTTCGGTCTTATTAACAAGATCTTCGACCGTATCTATGCCTGCACGTTTCAAACAATTAAACGAACGTACTGACATGTCAAGTTCCTCAATGGTCATCTCTAATACTTTTTCTTTTATTGTTTCTTCCGGATCTACTACCGTTACAGCCTTCTTTGCATCTTCTGACAAGTCTACAAACAGGCTGAGATGCTCATTGAGAATCTTGGCTGCAAGTGATATTGCATCCTTTGCAGAAATTGTTGCGTCTGTTAACACTTCAAGCGTTAGTTTATCATAATCCGTTCTGCTTCCTACACGGGTATTTTCAACCGTATAATTTGCATTGTAAACAGGAGTATAGATTGAATCCGTATATATAATTCCAATCTGCGGATTCTGCGCTTCCGCTTTGTTCTTATCTCCGGGTACATATCCGCGTCCATGACCAAAAGTAATTTCCATATGAAGTGAACCGCCGTCGCTTACATACGCAATATGATGATCTTTATTCAGTATCTCAATATCAGCGTCTGCTTTTATATCTCCGGCTTTTACATCACACGGTCCATGAGCGTCAATCACTACGGTTTTCGGAGCATCGCTGAAAAGTTTCGCGGTAATACCCTTAATATTAAGAATAATCTCGGGAACGTCCTCTTTTACTCCGGCAACTGTTGATATTTCATGAAGCACTCCGTCAATTTTCACACTTGTAGCCGCAACACCCGGCAAGGAACTCAAGAGAACTCTTCTTAATGAGTTTCCAAGTGTAGTACCGAAACCTCTTTCAAGCGGTTCAATAATAAATTTTCCGTACGAACCGTCTTCGCTTGTTTCGGCAGTTGCAATGTTCGGTCTTTCTATTTCTATCATACAAAACCCTCCTTATTTTTAATAAATGAATATTTTTGCGAGGATTTTTATTATTTTGAGTACAATTCGACGATCAAATGCTCTTCAAACGGGAAGTCAATATCTTCTCTCTTTGGAAGCACAACAACTTTTGCTGTAACGTCATTTTTATTAACATCAAGCCAAGCGGGAGCTTTGCGGTTGTCAAGGTTTTCAACGAGAGATTTGATTTTTTCCGATTTGCGGCTTGTTTCCTTAACTGAAACAACATCGCCTGCTGAAAGAAGCATTGAAGGAATATCTGCCTTTTTGCCATTTACAAGAAAATGTCCATGAACTACAAGTTGTCTTGCATCTCTTCTGCTTTCGCCAAGACCCATTCTGAAAACTACGTTATCGAGTCTGCGTTCGATCATTGTAAGAAGATTTTCACCGGTGATACCTTCTTTTGCGTCAGCAATCTCAAAATAGTTTCTGAACTGTTTTTCCTGTATACCATAATATCTTTTTGCTTTTTGTTTTTCTCTTAACTGAAGTCCGTATTCGCCTATTTTCTTGCGGGCAGAACCATGCTGTCCGGGTGCGGAATTGCGTCTGTTAAGAGCACACTTTTCGGTATAGCAGCGTTCGCCTTTTCCAAAAAGTTTTACACCTTCTCTACGGCACTGTCTGCATGCAGGTCCCGTATATTTAGCCATTTTTTCTTCCTCCTTAAAATAAAATTTAGGTTGTTATTTCACAATATAGTTCAAAAATATATCGTTTTTTGAAGATTAATTATACACGTCTTCTCTTAGGAGGACGGCATCCGTTGTGCGGAATCGGTGTTACATCTTTAATAAGAGTAATATCAAGACCTGCAGTCTGTAATGCTCTGATTGCAGATTCTCTACCCTGACCAGGACCCTTTACAAATACTTCCACACTCTTCAAACCATGTTCCATTGCTGCCTTTGCTGCTGTTTCAGCTGCAATCTGTGCGGCAAACGGAGTTGATTTTTTTGAACCTTTAAATCCCATTTCACCGGCAGATGCCCATGAAATTGTGTTACCGTTTGTATCTGAAATCGTAATTATAGTATTATTGAAAGTTGAACTGATATGTGCTGAACCATTTTCAATATTTTTACGTTCACGACGTCTTTTTGTTACTGTTTTTTTTGCAGTAGCTGCCTTTGCCATTATTTGTCACTCCTTCCCGTGCAAGCCAACCTTATCAGCTTACACAAATTTCAATTATTTTTTCTTATTAGCAATTGTCTTTGCAGGACCTTTACGTGTTCTTGCATTTGTCTTTGAACGCTGTCCGCGAACCGGAAGACCTTTGCGATGTCTTTGTCCTCTGTAACAGTCGATTTCTACAAGGCGCTTTATATTCATAGCAATATCCCTGCGCAAATCACCTTCAATTGAATAATTATGTTCAATTGCCTCACGGAGTTTTGCAACATCGTCTTCTGTAAGATCTTTTACTCTTGTATCGGGATTAATGCCTGTTTTTGCAAGAATTTCGTTGGATCTTGCGCGGCCTATACCGAAAATATAGGTAAGTCCGATTTCAACTCTTTTTTCTCTCGGAAGGTCTACACCTGCTATACGAGCCATTCCTTGACACTCCTCTCTCCATTAAAAATTATTCGTTTCAACTTTTTTATCAGCCCTGTTTCTGCTTATGTTTTGGGTTTTCACAGATAACCATTACAACGCCATGTCTTTTGATTATCTTACATTTTTCGCAGATTTTTTTTACTGAAGGTTTTACTTTCATTTTTTATCCCTCCTGCTGCAAATTATTTTTATTTTGCCCGCCATGTTATTCTTCCTTTTGTCAGATCGTATACCGAAACTTCAACGGTAACTTTATCTCCGGGAAGAATTTTTATAAAATTCATTCTGAGTTTTCCTGAAATATGAGCAGTTACAACGTGCTCATTAGGAAGTTTTACCAAAAATGCCGCGTTCGGAAGAGCCTCTATTACGGTTCCTTCAAACTCGATAACGTCGTCCTTAGCCAGAACTATCCCTCCATATTACAAAATTACAGATTAATTCTCAAAATCAAAATTCCTGCAAATACTTTAGTCAATTGCCGTCAGTATTTCGGCACCGTCCTCGGTTATTACCACGGTATTTTCGTAATGCGCCGACAACTTATGGTCGTTTGTTACAACCGTCCAGTCATTATCAAGCACATACACACCGGGACCGCCTTCGTTTATCATAGGTTCAATAGCAATAGTCATGCCCGGCATAAGTCTTACTCCCCGGCCGGCCTTTCCGTAATTCGGAACATCCGGCGGTTCATGAAGTTTTTCTCCGACTCCATGTCCGACATATTCCCTTACAACCGAATATCCGTGTGAAACCACGTACTGTTCAATTGCATTTGATACATCTCCGAGCCTTGACCCGGGTTTTATTGCCGAAAAGCCCGCATAGAAACTTTCTCTGCAAACTTTTTCGATATCTATTGCCTTATCGCTGACATTGCCGCAAAAATAAGTTCTTGCACTATCTCCATGAAATCCTTTGAAAAACGCTCCGACATCAACCTTTACGATATCGCCTTCAAGAATTTTTCTTGAATCAGGGATACCGTGTATTACCTGGTCGTTTATACTGATGCACGCGCTGCCGGGAAAACCAGCATACCCGAGAAATGACGGTTTTGCACCGTGACTCTCAATAAACTGTCTTATAACTTTGTCTATATGAAGTGTTGTAACCCCGGGTTTTATGGCTTCCTTGGCTGCCGCCAATGCTCCCGCCGTTATTTTTCCGGCTTGTCGCATTTTTTCAATTTCCTCGGAAGATTTCAATTTTATCATTTTAATAACATCTGCCTTAGTTTATACCCAACGCGCAAAGCGTGAGTTTTGTAGTATCTGCAAGTTCTTCCTGACCGATTACCGTTTTGAGTATACCTTGTTTTTCGTAATACTCTTTCAACGGTTCTGTCTGTTCGTGATAGGTTTCAAGCCTTGATTTTACAACTTCAGGATCGTCGTCTTTTCTGATTGTAAGGTTGCTTTCGCACTTATCGCATATTCCGTCTTTTGCGCTCTTATTGAAAATAATATGATAAGAAGCGCCGCAAACAGGACAAGTCCTTCTTCCGCTCATTCTTGTTATTATCGTTTCATCGGAAACTTCAATATTAAGAACCACATCAATTTTAACGCCCATAGCGCTCAATGCTTCTGCCTGCGGAACCGTGCGGGGAAATCCGTCAAGTATAAACCCATTTTCACAATCTTTTTCAGAAAGTCTGTCTTTTATAATTCCAATTACTACTTCATCGGGTACAAGTCCGCCCTTTTCAATATAACTCTTTGCAGATTTGCCCATTTCAGTTCCGTTTTTAATTGCTTCTCTGATTATTGCTCCTGTAGATATTGCCGGTATTGAAAGTTTTTTGCTTACAATTTCCGCCTGTGTTCCCTTGCCTGCTCCCGGAGCACCAAAAAAGATTATATTCATTCTATACTCCTTAATTAAAAACTTCTACGACTGCTGATTATCAACCAAGAAATCCTTTATAATGTCTCATTGTCATCTGCGCTTCAATGTCTCTTATTGTTTCAATAATTACACCTACTACGATGATTATCGATGAACCGCCGAAAGCAAGTGACGACCAACTGGTTGCCATGCTTACGATAAGCGGAATAGTTGCGATAAGACCCAAGAATATTGCGCCTATGAGAGTTATTCTGCTCAGTATTTTTGCTATATAATCTGTTGTGGGTTTACCCGGACGAATACCAAGTATGGAACCGCCGTTTTTCTTCAGATTATTTGATACTTCGACAGGATTGAATGAAATTGAAATATAGAAATAAGAAAATGCTATTATAAGGATAAAGTAAATTATCGCATATACCGGGTTCTGATATGAGAAGAAGTTTACTATTTTTTCCCATACTCCTCCGGGTTTAGGATTAAATATCAATGCAAGCGTTGTCGGAATTGATACGATTGAACTTGCAAAGATTATAGGCATAACACCGGACATGCTGAGTTTCAACGGTATAAAAGTATTTTGACCGCCATACATTTTTCTTCCAACCTGACGTTTTGCATATTGAACCGGTATTCTTCTTTCAGCATCGTTCATATAAACTACAAACCATACTGTAATAATTGATATTGCCGCAACTGCAACGAATCCGATAAACTTTTCAAGGGTTACAGAACCTGATACCAAATTCTTTATTGCGGAATAAACTGATGCCGGAACTCTTGCAACGATGTTTGCAAGCAATATAATTGATATGCCATTTCCGATACCTTTATCGTTAATTTTTTCTGCAAGCCACATGATTATCGATGCGCCTGCGCCGTAACATGCGATTATTACTATTGCCGCAAACACTCCCCTGTCTGTAAGAACACCATACTGACCGGAAACGAATTCTGTATTGCGCAGATATGTGTAATATCCGAACGCCGTAAGAAGTCCAAGCGCTACTGTTACATATCTTGTTATGCTGGCAATTGTTTTTCTTCCCTCTTCGCCTTTTGCGGCAAGTCTTTCAAGGGCAGGAATCGCAATTGTTAAAAGTTGAATTACTATTTGTGCTGTAATATAAGGCGAAATTGACAATGCAAACAGTGTTGCTCTTGAGAATGCATCGCCTGATAAGAGATTGAAGTATGCAAATATTGAACCGCCAGCAAAAGTATCAAATATGCTGGACAATATTTCTGAATCAACATAAGGAACCGGTATTACGGAACCAAGTCTGTATATCAATACAATGAATATAGTAAATAAGAATTTATTTCTCAATTCCGGAATTTTCCACGCATTTCTTATTGTCTGCAACACTTCAAATCACCTCTGCCTTCCCGCCCGCAGCTTCAATTTTCTCTTTTGCAGATGCTGAGAATATAGTTGCTTTTACGGTCAGCTTTTTAGTTATATTTCCGTTACCGAGCACTTTCAAACCGCAAAGTTCTTTTCTGATTGTTCCATCTGCAATAAGACTTTCCAATGAAATAACAGAATTTTCTTCGTATTTGTCGAGCTGTTCAACATTAATTATAGCATAATCCTTTTTGAATACGCTGTTTGTAAATCCACGTTTCGGAATTCTTCTGTACATAGGAGTTTGTCCGCCTTCAAAACCGGGTCTTACTCCGCCGCCTGAACGGGCATTCTGTCCTTTATGTCCGCGTCCGGCTGTTTTTCCGTTTCCGCTGCCGGTTCCGCGTCCTTTTCTCCATGCCTGCTTTGAAGAACCCGCTGAAGGTGAAAGTTCGTGAAGCTTCATCTTTATGCCTCCTCTTCTACCGCAACCAAATGCTTAATCACAGTTATCTTACCTGCTGTTGCGGGTATGTTTTCCTGTACCGTTGTATCGCCTATTTTGCGCAATCCCAAGGAATACGCAGTTTTGATCTGATTTTCTTTTCTACCGATAAGGCTCTTTTTAAGGGTTATTTTTACCTTTGCCATTTTGCGTCCTCCTTTTGGATTATTTTAAATTTTCAACTGCAATGCCGCGGATTTTAGCCACATCTTCTGCAGAACGAAGTGCCTTCAATCCTTCAAAAGTAGCTTTTACAACATTGATTTTATTGTTTGAGCGAAGTGATTTTGCTCTGATATCTTTAATTCCGGCCAAATCAACAACTGTTCTGACAGTTCCGCCGGCTATGATTCCCGTACCTTCTGAGGCAGGCTTAAGCAATACTCTTGCAGCGCCGAACTCACCGATTATTTCGTGAGGAATACTTGTTCCCTTTATCGAAACTTCGATAATATTCTTCTTTGCATCTTCTATTGCTTTTCTGATTGCTTCCGGTACTTCTGCAGATTTGCCTATACCGTATCCTACATGACCTTTCTGGTCACCTACAACGACTACGGCTGCGAAACGCATAATACGTCCGCCTTTTACTGTCTTTGAAACTCTTCTTGTAACAACAACAGTTTCTTTAAGTTCTCCGAGTGTTGAAGCATCTATACGTGCCATGTTATCCCTCCTATTTTAGAATTTTAATCCGCCTTCTCTTGCGCCTTCTGCAAGAGCTGCGATACGTCCGTGGTAGAGATAACCGCCTCTGTCAAATACAACTTCCGTTATTCCTTTTTCGATTGCACGCTTTGCTGCGAGTTCTCCTACCTTTTTTGCATCTTCAACATTTCCGCCTGCTTTTCCGAATTCTTTTTCAGCAGAAGAAGCGGCAACCAATGTTTTTCCGCATGTGTCATCTATTATCTGAACGTAAATGTTCTGGAGAGAACGATAAACGCACAAACGCGGACGTGATGCAGTACCTGAAATTTTAGCGCGCACTCTCTTATGTCTTTTTAAGCGCTTTGCATTAGCGTCTTGTCTTGTTATCATTTCTTGCACTCCCCTTTAATTATTTACCAGCTTTTCCGGCTTTGCGTCTGATATGTTCATCAACATACTTAATACCTTTTCCAAGATACGGTTCCGGAGGTCTTTTGCCTCTGATTTCAGAAGCGACCTGGCCTACTCTCTGCTTGCTCGGTCCGCTGATTATTATTTTATTGGCGTCAGGCACCTCGAATGTTATTCCGGGTTCCTCGTCTATCACTATATTATGAGAATATCCAAGATTCAAAACCAACTGTTTGCCCTGCTTTGCCGCACGGTAACCAACTCCGTTGATTTCAAGTTCTTTTTTATATCCTTTTGTTACACCTTCAACCATATTAAATATAATTGAACGTGTAAGACCGTGAAGTGCTCTGTTTTCTTTCTCGTCATCCGGGCGTTCTACGGTTAATACTCCTGATTCAACCGTAACTTTCATGTTAGGGTGAATTTGTTCGGAAAGTGTGCCGAGCGGACCTTTAACTGTTATGCAGTTGTCTGCTCCGACCTTTACGTCTACACCGGCGGGAATTTCAACAGGCTTTCTTCCTATTCTTGACATAACCTATCTCCTTCCGGCAAATCTGACATTCTATATATCAAAACTTGCCTCATTTTAGTTAATTACCAAACAAAAGCGAGAACTTCGCCGCCAATGTTTAACTTTCTGGCTTTTTTGTCTGTCATGATGCCTTTTGAAGTTGAGATGATTGCTACTCCCAAGCCTTTCATAACTCTCGGCATTTCTTCACAACTTGTATAAATTCTAAGACCGGGTTTTGATACTCTGCGAAGTCCCTGAATAACTTTTTGTTTTCCCGGTGCATATTTAAGTGTTACTCTAATGATACCCTGTTTTCCGTCTTCTATTATCTGATAGCCGCTTATATATCCTTCTTCAAGAAGTATATCAGCTATTGCTTTTTTAACTCCGGAAGCAGGGATGTCTACTGATTCGTGTTTAGACGAATTAGCGTTACGAATACGTGTAAGCATATCCGCAATTACATCGGTAATCTGCATGAATTTGTGACCTCCTTAATACCTATTGTAATCAATAAGTTTGTTTTTTACCAGCTTGCTTTTCTTACGCCCGGAATTTCACCCTTGTACGCAAGTTCTCTGAAACAGATACGGCAAATTCCGTATTTACGGAGATAAGCATGGGGACGGCCGCAAATTTTACATCTGTTATATTCGCGTGAAGAAAACTTCTGTGGTCTTTGCTGTTTAACTTTCATTGATGTTTTTGCCATTTTTAACTTACCCCCCTCTTACTGTTTTGCAAACGGAGCACCCATAAGAGAAAGTAATTCTCTTGCGTGTTCGTCGCTTTTTGCTGTCGTTACGAATGCAATATCCATACCTCTGATCTTGTCAACTTTATCGTATTCAATTTCAGGGAATATCAATTGTTCTTTAATACCCATAGAATAATTTCCGCGTCCGTCAAACGAATCGGGATTTATTCCTTTAAAGTCACGAACTCTCGGAAGAGCGAGATTGAAGAGTCTGTCTATAAACTCATACATTATGTCTCCTCTGAGTGTAACTTTCGCGCCGATTTTCATTCCAGCACGGATTTTAAAGTTTGCAACTGACTTTTTAGCAAATGTGGGGACAGCCTTTTGTCCTGTGATTATTGTAAGATCATTTATAATGTTTTCAATAACCTTTGCGTTATCCTTTGCGTCTCCTGCTCCGATATTTACAATTACCTTTTCAATTTTAGGTATCTGCATCGGGCTCTTATATTCAAACTTTTTCATAAGTGCGGGAGCGACTTCATTAATGTATAAATCTTTGAGTCTTGCCATTATTTATATCCTCCCTAACTTAAAGGTTTTCGCCGCATTTTGCACAAACGCGGGTCTTTTTACCGTCAATAATTTTATGAGCAATTCTTACACCCTTGCCGCATTTTTCGCAGAAAGGCTGAACTTTGCTGGCATAGAAAGCACCTTCGGTTTTAATTAAACCGCCTTCTTCTCCCTGTTTTTTAGGGCGAACATGCTTTGTAACAATGTTGATTCCCTCAACGATTACTTTGCCTTCACCGGGAGAAACTTCAACAACTTTGCCTTTTTTGCCTTTATCGTCACCGGAAATTACAACTACTGTATCTCCTTTTTTAACGGCAAGTTTCTTCTGATATTTTGTTTTTTTATCTGCTGCCATCAAACATTACCTCCCTTAAAGCACTTCCGGAGCTAAGGAAAGTATCTTTAAAAAGTCTTTGTCACGAAGTTCTCTCGCAACCGGACCAAAGATACGTGTTCCTCTGGGGTTTTTGTCATCTTTTATTATAACAGCCGCATTCTCGTCGAATTTTATATAACTTCCGTCCTGACGACGCAAGCTCTGTACAGTTCTGACAACTACTGCCTTTACAACTTCTCCTTTTTTAACAACTCCGCCGGGAGCCGCCTTTTTAACTGAAGCTACGACAATGTCGCCTATACCGGCATATCTTCTGCCTGTTCCTCCGAGTACGCGGATGCACATAAGTTCTTTGGCACCTGTGTTATCGGCAACCTTCATGAACGTCTGTTGCTGTATCATGTTATGTGTCCTCCTTGTACGCATCTATTAACGATGCGGAAATATAAAAATTATTTTACTTTTTCGATTATTCTTACAAGACGCCAGTTTTTATCTTTGGAAAGAGGTCTTGTTTCCATTATTTCCACTATATCGCCAATATTGCATTCATTGTTTTCATCATGGGCTTTAAATTTTACAGTCTTCTTAATAACTTTTTTGTAAAGCGGGTGCTTTATGTTATCTTCAATGGCTACAACGATTGTTTTCTGCATTTTATCGCTTACAACACGTCCAACTCTTGTTTTTCTGAGATTTCTTTCCATGTTTTACTCCTTCCCGCTTATGCTTGTTCTTTTTCTGTAATAACAGTCAAGATTTTAGCAATAGTTTTTTTAACTTCAACAATTTTCTGAGGATTGTCAAGTTGATTTATAGCGTGCTGAAAACGAAGATTAAAAAGTTCTGCTTTCTTTTCCTTTAATAAATCCTGTAATTCAGCGGAGGTTTTTTCTCTGATTTCATCTATCTTCATGATAATTACGCCTCCTGATTATCTTTCGTGACAAACTTACACTTTATAGGAAGTTTGTGGGAAGCAAGACGCATAGCTTCACGAGCCTGTTCTTCTGATATACCGTCCATTTCAAACATTATACGTCCGGGTTTTACAACTGCTACCCAATATTCCGGAGAACCTTTACCGGAACCCATACGGGTTTCAGCAGGTTTTTCTGTGACCGGTTTGTCCGGGAATATTTTGATCCATACCTGTCCGCCACGCTTAATATATCTTGTCATGGCAACACGGGCTGCTTCTATCTGATTGCTTGTGATCCAGCCGGGTTCTGTAGCGACAAGTCCGAAAGATCCGTAAGTAAGAGTATTGCCTCTTGTAGCCTTACCTTTCATTCTGCCTCTTTGAACTCTTCTGTATTTAACTCTCTTAGGCATTAACATTATGCATTACCTCCTTCTGCTTTGGAGGGTGCCTTTTTTGCACGGTTTACTTCCTGGAGAACTTCTCCTTTGTAAATCCATACTTTAACACCAATTTTACCATAAGTTGTATCAGCTTCAGCAAAACCGTAGTCAATATCAGCTCTTATAGTCTGAAGCGGAATAGTACCTTCATGGTAGTGCTCGGTACGAGCGATTTCAGCACCGTTAAGACGGCCTGAAAGAGTAATTTTGATACCCTTTGCTCCAAGTTTTGTAGTTCTGCCGATTGCCTGTTTCATTGCACGGCGGAAAGCGATTCTCTTTTCAAGCTGTGCAGCAACGTTTTCAGCAACAAGCTGAGCGCTTAAATCGGGATATTTTACTTCAATAACATTAACTGAAGACGGCATACCCGTAAATGCCTCTATTTCACTTCTTAATTTTTCTATTTCTGTGCCGCCCTTACCGATTATCATACCCGGTTTTGCACAGTGGATAATAACCTTAACTTTTGCACTGTCGCGCTCGATTTCAATTTCAGGAACGCCTGCATCGTAAAGTCTCTTTTTAAGCCAAGTCCTGAGTTTGTAGTCTGCTACAAGTGTTTCGCCGAAAACTTCGTCTTTAACGAACCATCTTGAATCCCAGTCTTTGATTACGCCTACACGTAAGCCGTGCGGATTAACTTTCTGACCCATACTCCGTAAATTGCCTCCTTTTTTCGCATTTATATCATTGAGATATACTTTTTTGTAAAATTATTCTTTTTCTGCCACTGCAAGTGTTATATGAGAACTTCTTTTCAAAATTCTGAAAGCTCTGCCCTGCGCTCTTGGCATAATTCTTTTTGCTGTTCTTCCGGGTGTTACAAAACATTCTTTAACATATAATTTTGTAACATCCATTTTATTGTTGTTTTCTGCATTTGACATTGCTGAATTCAATAATTTCAATACAGGTTCAGATGCAGCTTTTCTTGTATTTTTAAGAATTGCAATTGCTGTTGCAACTTCTTTGTTTCTTATAAGGTCGAGTACTATCTTAACTTTTCTGGGAGATATTCTCAAATCGTTTAAATATGCTCTTGCTTCCATCTGTGAGTTTGCCTCCTTTCGCTAAAATTCTTCCCCGGCAAGGGAATAATTTATGCGGACAATTTATTTGTTTATTAGCTGTTAGTTGTCTTTGAACCCGAGTGTCCTTTGAAAGTTCTTGTGGGAGCAAATTCGCCCAACTTATGTCCTACCATGTCTTCGGTTACATATACCGGTACATGCTTTCTTCCGTCATGTACAGCAATCGTATGACCTACAAACTGAGGGAAAATAGTGGAAGCTCTTGACCATGTTTTCAAAACTCTTTTTTCGCCTGCAGCGTTCATAGCTTCGATTCTCTTAAAGAGTTTTTCTTCAACATACGGTCCCTTTTTTACGCTTCTGCTCATTTATTGTGCCTCCTTCCAAATTCTATTAGGCAGATAATTTATCTATCGTTTCTGCGTTTAACAATGAACTTATCGGTAATAGCTTTTTTCTTACGTGTCTTATAGCCCATTGCAGGTTTACCCCAAGGTGTAACAGGAGAAGGTCTTCCGACAGGAGCGCGACCTTCACCACCGCCATGCGGGTGATCGCACGGGTTCATTACAGAACCTCTTACTGTAGGACGGATTCCCAAGTGACGGGTTTTTCCGGCTTTACCGATATTAATATTTTCATGTTCAAGGTTTCCTACCTGACCTATTGTAGCCTGGCAATCAAGACGAACAATTCTTACTTCTCCCGAAGGAAGTCTTATCTGTGCCTTGCCGTTCTCTTTCGCCATAAGCTGTGCTGCGGCACCGGCGCTTCTTACAAGCTGTCCGCCTTTTCCGGGATACAATTCAATGTTATGAATAAAAGTACCTACCGGAATGTTTTCTATGGGAAGCACATTTCCCGGTTTTATATCTGCATGAACACTGTTTATAACTGTGTCACCTGCTGTAAGGCCAACAGGAGCAATGCTGTAGGTTTTTTCTCCTGTTTCGTATTGCAAAAGTGCGATGTAAGCCGTTCTGTTAGGATCGTACTCAATACCAATTACTTTTGCCGGTACATCTTTTATCTTCTTTTTAAAGTCGATAATTCTGTACTTGATTTTATTTCCGCCGCCATGATGGCGAACTGTTATTTTACCTGTATTATTACGTCCGGCGTTCTTCTTTTTTACCGCAAGAAGGCTTCTTTCGGGAGTTTTCTTGGTTATCTCGTCAAAGCCCGGTACGGTCATCTGTCTTCTGGCCGGAGTAGTAGGCTTAAAGGTTTTTACTGCCATAATTATTTACTCCATTTCTCGACGACGCTTTGAAGTGTATTTATTTCGTCAGGCCGTCGTCTGACATATACGCACAATATTTTGTGCTTACACTTCGATCATTACATCATACTGTCGAAGAATTCGATTGTCTTTGAAGACTCTGTAAGTGTAACAATAGCTTTCTTCCATTCAGAAGTTCTGCCCAGATGATAGCCAACTCTTTTTTCTTTGCTCTTCATGCTGATCGTGTTGACTTTTTTAACTTTTACGCCGAAAAGTTCTTCGACCGCATTTTTGATTTCAATCTTATTTGCCGACTTTGCAACTTCAAATGTATATGCCTTGTTTGCAAGTCTTTCCATACTGTCTTCAGTTATAATCGGACGGATGATTATGTCTTGTGCAAGTTTCATTTCGCATAAACCTCCTCGATCATTTTTACAGCGTTTTCAGTAATGATAAACTTGTTGCAATTTAAAACATCATAAGTGTTAATTGTGTTTGCAACAGCTGTTTTAACACCCGGAATGTTTGCAGCAGATTTCATAACTTTGCTGTCTTTCTCGGATAATACTATAAACGCTTTCTTTTCAGCACCGAGTGCCTTTAACATGTTTACAATATTCTTCGTTTTGTATTCAGCCGATGTAATATTGTCAACAACTATAAGTTCGTTATCTTTAACTTTTGAAGAAAGAGCACATTTCAAAGCAAGTCTCTTTACTTTCTTGTTAATGGAAACTTTCCATTCTCTGGGTTTCGGACCAAGCGCTATACCGCCATGTGTCCACTGCGGAGAACGGGTAGAACCCTGTCTTGCACGGCCTGTACCTTTTTGTTTCCACGGTTTTGCACCGCCGCCCGATACTTCCGAGCGTGTAAGAGTGCTCTGTGTTCCCTGTCTTTGATTTAAAAGATATGCTCTGACAACAGAATGCAAAACGGCTTCGTTTATTTCCTGACCGAAAATTTCATCGGAAAGAGCAATTTCGCCCTTTTGCTTGCCTGACATATCGTATACAGTTACGTTTGGCATTGTTTTTCCTCCTCCTCGGTTTATTTAATTGCCGAGCGGATAAATACTATACCTCCGCGAGCACCGGGAACTGCGCCCTTTACCGCGATGATATTCTTTTCCGCGTCAATTTTAGCAACGCTTAAATTTAACATTGTAACTTGTTCGTTACCATACTGTCCGGCCATTTTCTTGTTCTTGTAAACTCTTGAAGGTGTAGAGTTTGCACCCATTGAACCTACCTGACGATGAACAGGACCTACACCGTGAGTCATTCTCAAGCGGTGATGACCCCAGCGCTTGATTACGCCTGAATAGCCGTGACCTTTTGTGATTCCAGTAACGTCAACCTTTTCGCCCGCTTCAAACAAATCCGCTTTGAATTCGTCGCCGACATTTATATTTGAAATGTCGTCAAGTCTGAATTCCTTAAGATGCTTTCTTGCAGAAACGTTGGCCTTTGCAAAATGTCCTTTTGCAGGTTTCGTGAGTTTCTTTTCCGGAATTTCGATGAAACCTAACTGAACAGCATCGTATCCGTCAGATTCAGTTGTTTTCTTCTGAGTAACAACGCACGGACCGGCTTCAATCACTGTAACCGGTATTACATTTCCGTTTTCATCGAAAATTTGTGTCATACCGAGTTTCTTTCCGATAATACCTTTTTTCATATTTATTTCCTCCTTAGGTTATTGGTTAACCGTTTTAAATTTGTCCGAAAAGACATACGGTCAACTTGACCTGCACAACGCTTATGCGTTGCAGTCGCCGCATGGTATTGAGTACGGCATTTTGCAGATTATAATTTTATTTCAATCTCAACGCCTGCCGGAAGTTCAAGGCTCATAAGAGCTTCGATAGCCTTCTTTGAAGGATTCAAGATATCAATAAGTCTTTTGTGTGTGCGGAATTCAAACTGTTCTCTCGAGTCTTTGTACTTGTGAACCGCACGAAGGATTGTAACAATCTCCTTGTTTGTCGGAAGCGGAATCGGTCCCGATACCTTTGCACCGTTTCTCTTAGCCGTGTCAACTATCTTTTCAGATGCTTGATCGATAAGAGTGTGGTCGTAAGACTTTAATCTGATTCTGATCTTTTCATTTTTTGCTGCCATTTTTCATGCCTCCTTTTAAAAAGTTTTTTGTTCTTCAATAACGCAAGATCAAATAATATAATATTATTGAAGAAAGTTTTTAAATGCGGCACAGAAAATTCTGAACACTCTTCCGGGTGTTTCTTACAACACCAAAAAGAAAACCGGAATAATTTACCCTGCCGCAAAAATTTCAAATAAAATTTTTGCTGCAAAATAAACTCCGGGATAGCCTAAATATTCTTAATATAACTTTGCAAAACATGGCAAAGCACGTCTTCCGGGCGTACAACTGCACGCAATTGCCGTTCCCATACAACGTTAAAAGAAAATTTAAAGCCTTATCAGTAAAATATTTGCCCGCAGCACTGCGTCTTTGCTTGAGAAGACCGTTGCGGTATTATACTGACAGCGGCTCAGTATTTGCTGTCGCCCGGTTGTCGGACATACTCCACAGAAATTACCGTTCAAAGAACGCAACCTCCTGCTTCATCGCACATCAAGCAGGAATAGTATACCAAAAAGTAAAAGGAATTGCAATAGATTTTGCAATTCCTTTTGTAAACATTTTGTTAATAAACGTATTTTTTATTTTGAAAAACACAAATTAATATGCTTTTCCCCAAAGAATTATTTTTTCCGCCTTTTTACCGCATACAACGCATTTGTCGCTGTGGACTTTTCCGCCTATCTCGTCTGCTTCAAAAGGCATGCATCTCGAAGTAACATCCGCCTTTTCTTTAAGCAAGTTCTCACATTCTTCGCTGCCGCACCATGCGCTTTTTATAAATCCGGGTTTTGAAGAAGCGATTTCAACAAGTTCATCCAGATTTTCAGCTACATAAGTCATGCTGTCGCGTCTTTGCTTTGCCATATCAAACATATTGTCAGTAATTTCCGAAAGCAATTTTGAAATTGTGGTTTCAAGTTCGTCAAGCGAAACGGAAATTTTTTCTCCGTTGTCGCGTCGCGCAAGAATGCACGAATTATTTTCAATATCGCGCGGACCTATTTCAAGTCTTACGGGCACTCCGCGCATTTCGTGTTCGGCAAATTTCCATCCGGGGCTCTGATCTCTGTCGTCAAGTTCGGTTCTTGCAACTTTTTTCAATCTTTCGTAAAGTTCCCCTGCTTTTTCCAAAACGCCTTCCTTATGAGTTGCGATAGGCACTATAACAACCTGCACAGGCGCTACCGCCGGCGGAAGAACGAGTCCGCTGTCGTCTCCGTGGGTCATTATTATTCCGCCTATAATTCTCGTAGACATTCCCCACGACGTCTGGTGACAATACTTAAACGTGTTGTCTTTGTCAAGATACTGTACACCGAAGGCCTTTGCGAATCCATCGCCGAAATTATGCGATGTTCCGGACTGAAGTGCTCTTCCGTCATGCATGAGCGCCTCTATCGTGTAAGTATCAAGAGCGCCCGCAAATTTTTCTTTTTCGGTTTTCTTTCCCTTGACTACAGGTATTGCAAGATATTTCTCGCAGAATTCGGCGTATGTATTCAGCATTCTTATGGTTTCTTCCTGAGCGTCCTGTGCCGTTGCGTGCATGGTATGTCCTTCCTGCCAGTGAAATTCACGGCTTCTCAAGAAAGGTCTCGTTGTCTTTTCCCATCTTACAACAGAGCACCACTGGTTATAAAGTTTCGGCAAATCACGGTAAGATTTTATAATATTTGCGTAATGTTCACAGAAAAGCGTTTCCGACGTTGGTCTTACGCAAAGTCTTTCGGTAAGTTTTTCCTTTCCGCCATACGTTACCCACGCACATTCGGGTGCAAATCCCTCAACATGTTCTTTTTCCTTGTTAAGCAGACTTTCGGGAATAAACATCGGCATAGATACATTGCAATGTCCGCTCTCTTTAAACATGGAATCCAAAATTTTCTGAATATTTTCCCAAATAGCCCATCCGTACGGACGGATAATCATGCAGCCTTTTACGCTTGAATAATCAACAAGATCCGCATTTTTTACAATATCGGTATACCACTTTGCAAAATCCACATCTCTCGGCGTTATTCTTTCTACAAGTTTCTTCTCACTGTTCTGTGACATTTTAAATTTCCTTCCTATTTATTATATGTGCGTACATAAATCATTTTTTGTTTTGTTCTATAAGTTCGGCTATTGCCTTTGACAACTGATCCGGACAAGATGTTTGCCTTTGCCCGCACTTTATGCCGGAAAGTTTTTTCACCGCTTCTTCAGCCTTCATGCCTTTTACAAGTGCCGCAACACCCTGCGTATTGCCGGAGCATCCTCCGTCAAAAGACACATCCTTTATTATTCCGTCTTCAACGGTTAAATTTATCGCTCTCGAGCATACTCCTTTTGTAGTATATCTTATAGTAGCCATAACATCCCCACCAATACTTTTATTTTACATGCCTTTTGCTGCGCAAATTCATTAATAGTTATTGTACCACAAAAAAACAAATATTAAAAGCGTAAACGAAGAAAATTAACATTTAGAAAACATTTATTGTTATATCTTGATATAAAATAGTAAAAAAGATAGAAAAGCCCTTGAAAAACAGTAATTAATATTATATAATTATACTGGGTAGGATTTTTGGAAACTTTTTCATTATTAAAAGTTTTTATTATTCCTGCATATATTTTTGGGTACCCTTTTAAAGGAGGAATAGATATTATGACAACCAACAACAAAGCATTGCTTTCATGGATAGACGAGATGGCTTCTCTCGTATGCCCTGACAACATTGTATGGATTGACGGAAGCGATGAACAAAGAGAATCTCTCCGCGAACAAGCAGTAGAAAGCGGTGAAATGATAGAACTTAACCAGGAAAAACTTCCCGGCTGTTATCTTCACAGAACTGCAATAAATGACGTTGCGCGCGTTGAAAACAGAACTTTTATCTGCACAAAGAAAAAAGAAGACGTGGGCGCCACAAACAACTGGATGGAGTCTGGCGAATGCTATGAAAAACTTTCCAAACTCTTCCGCGGTTCAATGAAAGGAAAAACAATGTATGTTATTCCTTACTCCATGGGCGTTGTAGGTTCTGATTTTTCAAAAATAGGCATCGAACTTACAGATTCTATTTATGTAGTTCTTAACATGCTTATCATGACAAGAGCAGGCAAAAAAGTTCTTGACATGCTCGGAGACAGAGCCGATTTCATCAAAGGTCTTCATGCAAAAGCAAACCTTGATGAAGAAAACAGATACATTTGTCATTTCCCTGAAGACAACACCATCTGGTCAATAAACTCCGGATACGGCGGAAACGTACTTCTCGGGAAGAAATGTTTTGCATTGAGAATCGCTTCTTATCTCGGAAGAAAAGAAGGCTGGCTTGCAGAACATATGCTCATTTTGGGTGTTGAATTCCCGAATCATGAAATCAAATATATAGCAGCGGCTTTCCCGTCTGCCTGCGGAAAGACAAACCTCGCCATGCTTATTCCCCCGGAACTTTTAAGAAAGAAAGGCTATAAAGTATGGTGCGTAGGCGACGATATTGCCTGGATAAGAATCGGCAAAGACGGACGTCTTTGGGCCGTAAACCCTGAAAACGGATTCTTTGGAGTTGCCCCCGGCACTTCCG
Organism: uncultured Eubacteriales bacterium; assembly: GCA_934446095.1. Lineage (GTDB taxonomy): Bacteria > Bacillota > Clostridia > Oscillospirales > CAG-382 > CAKSDR01. The sequence goes on from CAKSDR010000010.1 coordinate 35,050, forward strand.
AAAAATCAAATCCGAATGCTCTTGCAACAACAAGAAAAGATACTATTTTTACAAACGTTGTTCAAAATCTTGACGACAACACAGTATGGTGGGAAGGCCTTGATAACAATCCTCCCAAAAACGCCCTTAACTGGAGAGGCGAGAAATGGGACTGCGAAACATTTGACAAAAATGACAAGAGCACATACGGCGCTCATCCGAACTCCCGCTTTACGGCTCCTGCCGTTCAGTGCCCCTGCATTTCAAGTGAATTCAATTCTCTGACAGGCGTTCCGCTTGAAGCAATAGTATTCGGCGGAAGACGTGCAAAAACCGCGCCTTTGGTATATCAGTCACGCAACTGGCAGCACGGTACTTTCGTAGGCTCTATCATGGCCTCTGAAACAACCGCGGCGGCTTCCGGTGCTGTAGGTGTCGTAAGACGCGATCCTATGGCTATGCTTCCTTTCTGCGGATATGATATGGGAGAATACTTTGCTCACTGGCTCGAAATCGGCAAAAAGGCAACTCATGCACCTAAAATTTTCCACGTTAACTGGTTCAGAACAGACGATGAAGGCAACTTCATATGGCCCGGATTCGGAGATAACCTCCGTGTGCTTCTTTGGATTCTTGACCGCTGCGAAGACAAGGTTGGCGCTGTTGAAACCGCAATCGGATATGTTCCGAAGCCTGAAGATATCAATATCGAAGGTCTTGACATTTCCCTCGACACAATAAAAGATCTTCTTTCTGTCGACAAGAAGCATTGGCTTGAAGATACCGACAACATTGAATCATTCTATAACAAACTCGGTACGGTTCCTGCAGAACTTCACGACGAACTCAAAAAACTCAAAGAAAATCTTTCAAAATAAAATAAGTAAAAGGCTTTGCCGAAAGGTAAAGCCTTTTTATTACATATTTTTTGTGCCGCTTGCAATAATTGACACTTGCGTTCCCGAATATCCGCAAGAACGCCTATGAGAAAAAAACAAATATTTTCCGTCTGTGCTCTTTGCGCAATTTGTGCAAATTTTGCTTTCGTGTATGTTTTCGAAAGGCACTCCGTGCAAATGCAGCAAAAGCGCATTCAGATGCGATATATCAAGTTTATATTTCACGCTGCCCGACACCGTATATTTCTCAGCAACAATTTCCGCTGTATCTTCCTTTCCTGCGCCTACATTCAACAATGCCTTTTGCGCGGCGCTGTACACATCTTCGCCAACCTCGTAGCACTCCCGTCCTATGCATGGTCCTATTGCCGCGATAATATCGGCGTTTTTATTGTTTTTTATTAAAAGTTCCGCAGCAAGTCCGCATATGTCTTTAACGCTTCCCCGCCAGCCCGCGTGAAGCGAAACGACGCTGCCGGAATTCTTGTCGCACATAAGCACGGGAACGCAGTCCGCGGTTTTTACACACAAAAAAGCCCTCGGCTGACTGTTGTTATAATATACAAGTCCGTCGCCATCGGGCATGCACGGTTTTTCGGGGTCGATTCCGAATCCGGAAAATTTTCTGTCTACACAAACGATATTGTTGGAATGAACTTGTTTTGCGGCAGCACAAAAGCAGTTTTCATTATATCCGAGCGTGCCCAGCGCTCTTTTGTAATTTTCAAAAACATTTTCTTTTGTATCAAAGTTCCCCAACCTGCCGCGCCTTTTGGTACTTACGTTAAGCGAATCAAATTCGCCGCCGCTGATGCCGCCAAACCTGCACGCAAACATGTGTGTGATGCCGTGCTTTTCAAAAAGAGAACTCGTGTAATAATAGATTCCGTTGCTTATATTCAGGTTAAAAGTATATCTTTCGCTCATAATTGCCTTCCGTAAAATTCATATATTACTATTATATAAAAAAAACAAAAAAAGTAAAGATTTATCTTTGTGAAACCCAAATTAAATTGACATAAATTTTATTTTGTGATATAATATAATGAAAATAAATTGTAATTGAAAGGATTTTTTATGTCCGACAGAAACAGTGCGGTAGGCGTATTTGATTCCGGACTCGGAGGGCTTACCTCGGTAAAGGAATTAAAGAAAATATTGCCGCACGAAAATATTATTTACTTTGGAGATACCGGAAGAGTTCCTTATGGAATGCGTTCTCCGCAGACTATCACGGAATATGCAAAACAAGATCTGAAATTTCTGTCGTCTTTCGATATAAAAGCAGCGCTTGTCGCCTGCGGTACCGTAAGTTCGATCGCTCTTGAACAATTAAAAAAAGAATTTTCTCTCCCGATTATCGGCGCCGTAAATCCCGCGTGCGTGCGCGCATGCAGTATCACAAAAAACAACAGAATCGCAGTTCTTGCAACTTCGGCAACCATAAAAACCGGTGCATTCGAAAGAGAAATCAAAAGAATAAATCCCGATTGCGAAGTTTTTTCAAAAGCTTGTCCCATGCTTGTTCCTCTTATTGAAAACGGTTATATTGACAAAAACTGCACTGTTACGAACATGATGGTACAGGAATATTTATCGCCTTTTTCGGGTACGGATATTGACACCATAATACTAGGCTGCACGCACTATCCTATTATAAAAGACATAGTAGCGAAAGTTGCTTGTTCTTTAAACATATCATGCAACATAAATGTTGTTGATTCGGGATATGAGGCTGCATGCGAAATGAAAAATCTTCTTTGCAAAGGCGGTCTTGAAAATGCTTCTTCATCATGCGGCAGAGCGCGTTACTTTGTCAGCGATGAACCGTGTGATTTTCAAAAAGTTGCTTCAATTTTCCTCGGTGAAGAAATTTCAGAGGTTCAGAAAGTTACTGTCGACCAGGGAAAAATTATATGAAAAAATACAAAAACAGCAAAAAACCGGATTTTCATGATACATACAGAATAAAAATAAGCGGAGAACACTTTTTTACCGATAATTTTCTATTTTCAAATTTTTACGGAAATGAGATGTTTAAAGGTTCCGCCGGCGGAGTTTTCAGAATAAACCCGTTTATCCGCAGTCCCGAACCGTATTCTTACTGCCGGCCCCGGGACGGATATGACGATTTTGCAGACACAAGCAAAATTGATTTTCCTTCCTGCGATGAGGCATTTCAGAAGTCCGGCATCAACTCAGTACCCGCGCATGTTGAATGCACGGCGACAGGTAATGTAAGTTTCTTTCCGGACGGAAAAATTTCAATAGAATATTTCGACAAAATGCCGGTGATTATATATATCTCAAAAGATAATATAGTCAATGTTATAAACGAAAATTCTCCGATTACTTATATGACGTTTGAATCAGAAAAACGAAATTTTCAAAACATAACGCTTAAAAACACGTTTTTCCCTTTTTCAAAAAACGAAATTGTTATGCTTGAATTTTGCGTAAACACTGAAAAAATAACTAACACGCTGTCACCAGACGGAGGGATTCTTGATATAGAATATACTCTTGAAGTTTCACTTTGCGAAACTGAAAAAACACATTTTACACTTGAAATTGAAAAAATCCCTGCCATAGTTTGCGGAAAGGAAAGGAATACCCGCATTTCAGATAATTTTGCGGATAAAATTCAAATATGAAAAAATTACTGAAAAAGACCATATCATTTATACTTGTACTCTCTTTTTTAATTTTCCCATCATCGTTTGTAAATGCTAGTTCTTTATCGGATTTTTACAATGAATATTATTGCAATTTGTTCGAACAAATAGTCGATATATATCTTAAGGACCACTTATATGAAATCTCCCGTGAAGAACTTATAGATAAAATGATACATAATCTTATAGCGGAAAATCCGGAGACATTTCCATATATTGTAAATACGCTCTTAAAAGTTCAGGACCCTTACAGCGGATACTATACAAGCGATTCCTCGTTTTTGAAAACAGTATCCAAAAGCTACGGTTTTATAATTTCGCAAGAGGAGCATACGGAAAATACTTCCGGCGGCATATACATAAACGACATTATAAAAGGTTCAAACGCCGAAATTGCAGGTTTTCTTGCAAATGACAGAATAATCTCCGTTGAAGGCATTTCATTGGAGGGGCTTACCATTTTCGGCACAGCGGCAATTCTCTCGGCCTTGCCGCTGAAACCGAAAGAAGGAAATCCTTCAAGCATGCCGAACCCTGATACGGTAACGGAAGACGATGAAATAGACTGGGATCCGAGATATGAACTTACATTTGTCGTTGAAAGGAAAAACGAATCCACGGGTCAAAATGAAAGAATTTCAATAAATATCCCGAAAGGTTACGCAAATACAAAAGATGTATTCTTGACGCTTCTCGACGATATAAACACGGGATATATTGAAATTTCATCTTTCACATCTGACACAATAATCGAAGATTTTACTTCGGCTCTTGATTATCTTATTGATAACGGATATAAAAATATCATTTTCAATCTCAGAGATAACTCGGGCGGCTATACGGATTATGCCCTCAGTATGGCCGACCTTTTCGTAAAAGAAAATACCTGTATAGGTTATACAGTATCAAGAAACGAGAGCATGAACAAAAAAATTCTCGCAACCGAAAACTATATCGGTGATAAGTTCGACAAACTCGTAGTTCTGACTAACGAAGACACGATAAGCGCCGCCGAACTCTTTACAAATATTTTAAAATCATGTTCGGGAGCCGCAACAATAGGAGAAACAACCTACGGAAAAGGTGTCGGACAAGTGGTATACACATTGCCTGACGATTCCATGCTTGCAATAACATCATACGAAATATTATCCCCCGACAAATCTAACTATAACGGAATAGGTCTGGTTCCGGATATTGAAGTTCCGGTCGTGAAGGAAAAGTTTGATTTTCCGAAAAATCTTGAAACATTTAACCATAATAACTATACAAATATAGTTCCGGGTGCTAAGAACAGCGAAACTCTCGCTCTTGAACAAAGGCTTGAAATTCTCGGATTTCTAAGGCACGAATACGTTGACGGAATCTGCGATGAAAATACAACTTCTGCTGTCATGGCATTTCAGTATGTTTATATAGATTCAAAAAAAGAAGCGTCCGGAGTATTGTCATATGATGAAGTCACTGTAATAACAACACTGATAAACGGATACAAGGACAGGTATTTCGATATCGACTCGCAATTTGAAGTTGCAAAAATGTATATAAAAAATAACTCCCAGGCAAAGCGCCTAGCCAAAGAATATATAATAGAGCAGCAAAGAGTAGAGAAGGAAATTGCGGACAAAGAAAAAGAAAATGCCGAAAACCTTGAAAATGTTTCCTGATAGAAAAAATAAAGATATGATTATATAAAGAGTAATAATCGGAGGTAACTAATATAAATGGAAGAAATAACACAAACCAACAATGGCGGACAAAAGATTCTGAATGTTGAAATAGGCAAGGAAGTAAAGCGTTCATTTATCGAATATGCAATGTCCGTTATTATTGAGAGAGCGCTTCCCGACGTACGCGACGGATTAAAACCCGTTCACCGCAGAATTTTATATGCTATGTACCAGGACGGTCTTACATATAATAAACCTTTCAGAAAATCGGCAACAACTGTCGGAAACGTACTTGGTCATTACCACCCTCACGGCGACGCTGCGGTTTATGATACAATGGTACGTCTTGCACAGCCGTTCTCACTGCGCTATCCCCTTATTGAAGGCCACGGAAACTTCGGTAACGTAGACGGCGACGGTGCTGCCGCTTACCGTTATACAGAAGCAAGAATGGCCCGCATTTCAAATGAAATGCTCTCCGATATAGAAAAAAATGTCGTTGACTTTATGCCTAACTTCGACAACAAATTAAAGGAACCGACAGTTTTGCCGGCGCGCTTCCCGAACCTTCTGGTAAACGGTTCAATAGGTATTGCCGTCGGAATGGCAACTTATATTCCCCCTCACAACTTAACGGAAGTTATTGACGGAACCATATACCTTCTTGAACATCCCGACTGTGAAATTCCGGAACTCATAAAATTTATAAAAGGCCCTGATTTTCCGACCTACGGCACTATCCACGGCACCTCCGGAATATATGAAGCATATATGACCGGCAGGGGAAAAGTTATGGTTCGCGCAAAAGCCGACTTTGAGGAAAAACATAACAAAACCTCCATTGTAATCACTGAAATTCCATATCAGGTAAATAAATCGGCACTCGTTGAAAGCATTGCCGACCTTGCGAGAGATAAAAGAGTCGACGGAATCACCGCCATACGTGATGAATCCGGAAGACACGGCATGAGAATTGTTGTTGAGCTTCGCCGTGACGCAAATCCAAACCTCGTTTTAAATCAACTGTACAAGTATACTCAGTTGCAGGACACCTGCGCTATGAATATGCTGGCTCTTGTAAACGGAGAACCAAAAGTATTAAACCTTAAACAAATTCTGCATCACTACATAAGACATCAGCTCGACGTTGTAGAAAACAGACTTCGCTTCGACCTTGACAAAGCAAAAAAGAGAGCCCATATCGTTGAAGGTCTTATGATAGCAATCGATAATATCGATGAAGTTATAAAAATCATACGCGCGTCAAAGAGCATAGCCGACGCCAAGGATTCACTTATCCAAAGATTCGATATTACCGAAATTCAGTCGACTGAAATTGTTCAGATGCCTCTCGGACGCCTGTCAGGTCTTGAAATCGAAAAACTTATTGCGGAACTCGAAGAACTTCACAATAAAATCAAAGAGATTGAAGAAATTCTTGCAGACGAAACAAAAGTTGGAGAAATTGTAAAGACAGAACTTACACAGATTAAAGAAAAATACGGCGATGAAAGAAGAACGCGTATTGAAGAAGTCGAAAATGAAATTCTTATGGAAGATCTCATTGAAAGACAGGAATGTGTAATTACAATTTCGCATGACGGATATATCAAGCGCATGCCGATTTCCGCATACTCTGCCCAGAAACGCGGCGGAAAAGGAATTATCGCAATGAATACAAAAGAAGAAGACTTTGTCGAAAATGTGTTTACATCAAACAGCCACAATTATCTTATGATGTTTTCAAACCTCGGAAAAGTTTTCATTAAGAAATGTTACGAACTTCCCGAAGCCGGCAGAACTGCCAAAGGTACAAACCTTGTAAATATTCTTGAACTTTCAAAAGATGAAAAAATAACGGCGTACATTTCGGTTTCGGAATTTGTCGGCACCGGCGAGTTTTTGACAATGGTCACCAAAAAGGGTGTTATAAAAAGAACAACTCTTGAAGATTTTAAAAATTCAAGAAGGAGCGGCCTTATTGCAATTAATCTTGACGAGAACGATGAACTTCTGTATGTTCTTAAAACATGCGGAACAGACAGTATAATTATTGCTACGCACAACGGCATGGCAGTGCATTTTGAAGAGCAGAATGCACGCACCATAGGAAGAACTGCAAGAGGTGTTAAAGCAATTACCCTTTCAGGCGACGACTATGTTGTAGGCGCATGCTCCATTTCAAAAGATGAAAAAGACAAGCATATAATTACAATCACAGAAAAAGGATTCGGAAAGCGGACTATACAAAGCGATTTCCCGATTCATAACAGAGGCGGAAAAGGTGTGTTCTGCCATAAACTTTCGGAAAAATCCGGAAAACTTTCGGGTATTGCTTCAGTAACCGGTGATGAAGATATTATGCTTATCACTGATAAAGGTACAATTATACGCACAAGAATCTCCGAAATCCCTGTATACTCAAGGACGGCCGGAGGAGTTATTGTGATGCGCCTTGACGCGAATACGTCTATTGTAGGATTTACCCCCGTGCAAAAAGAGGAAAACGAAAACACGGATGAAAACGAAAATATAGATGAATCCGATGTTTCAGTAACAGAAGAAACCGCGTCTGATAACGCAGAGGTTAAAAATAACAACGCCGATGAAAATATGACGCAGGAAAATACAGATCAGTAATTTTGAAAAAACAAATACGGGAAGAGTATATTCATATGCTCTTCCCTTTTTTATTCTTAATTCAACGCGAAAAATAAAAAAAGTCCTTATTTTTTTATAAAAACATATTGACAAATAAAACCTTTTATGATATTATATAAAGGCAGTCGAGAGTACATAATAATATTTTATATGCGGGTGTAGTTCAATGGTAGAATCTCAGCCTTCCAAGCTGATTGCGTGGGTCCGATTCCCATCACCCGCTCCA
>CAKSDR010000011.1 GCA_934446095.1 uncultured Eubacteriales bacterium
GAGTAGACTATATAAATATTTGCTGTTTTTATTCTTTCGGCCTTGTACTTCAGTTTATCTCGGAGCGTCTGCTTCAGTCTACCGGCAGAACCGTTCACAGCATGATTGTTCAGGGAACCGGAGCGATAATAAATATAATTCTCGACCCGATTTTTATTTTCGGATACTTCGGCGTTCCGAGAATGGAAGTTGCCGGAGCAGCTGTTGCGACAGTTATCGGACAGATAGCAGCAGGGCTTCTCGGAGTACTTATAAATTTAAGATATAACAAGGACATTACTCTTAAAATAAAAAATTTCCTTCCGGATTTTACACTTATTAAAAATATTCTTGAAATAGGCGTTCCGTCAATGCTAATGATTGCAATAGGATCTGTTATGACATATTGCATGAATAAAATACTTATTGCATTTTCTTCAACGGCAGTGGCAGTTTTCGGGGCGTATTTCAAACTTCAGAGTTTTGTATTTATGCCGGTATTCGGACTCAACAATGCGATGATTCCGATAGTTTCATACAATTACGGCGCAAAACAAAAGGAAAGAATGATAAAGGCAATAAAATATTCCGCAATATTTGCGGCATGTATTATGCTTGTGGGTTTTGCAATATGTCAGACAATTCCGGACAAACTGCTGCTTTTGTTTAACGCCTCGCAGGACATGCTGTCGATAGGGGTGCCGGCGCTGAGAATTATATGCATAAGTTTTATACTTGCCGGAATATGCATAGTGATATCTTCTGTTTTTCAGGCCGTGGGCTGCAGCATATACAGTTTCTTTGTATCGGTCGGCCGTCAACTTGTGGTGCTTGTTCCGACGGCGTATCTGTTTTCTAAGATAGCGGAAAGGTCAGGCGACATAAAAATTATATGGTTTGCCTTTCCGATTGCGGAACTTATGTCGGCGTTACTGTGCGGTATATTCTTAAAAATCGTTCTAAAAAAACTTAGTTGGGATTAAAAACTTTTGCACGGAAAAGAAGATTTTCCGTGCATTTTTTAAATATATGTGACATAAACGTATCCTGCGTCATACAATAATAACAAATAAAAATATCAGGGCATGAAATATTATGAAAAAATTTCCCAAATTCATAGGTCTTTGCATAATTGCCATCGGCGTTTCAATATTGCTTTCATGCTTTCTTCCGCCGATGGTTCTTGTGTGCATCGAAGCGGTCCTGCTCATTGCCGCGGGACTGTTTTGCCTTCAACTTTAAAAATATCTCTTTTACGGAGGACAAATTATGAAAATTATTGTATTCAAGCCGCCGAAATTTTTGCGTCCGCTTTTTTCGATTTTTTTTAAATCCAATAAGTAAAATATGTATATAAAAGGCATTGCCGTAATATATATTTACAAAAAATATATGTTAAAAGGAGCATTGTTTTGATGGATAATACGGTTATGCCTAATTATGAAAAAGTTTTTTGCGAAAAAACGGAAAAAGAAAATATGCTGGATTTTGCTTTGCCGGAGTATATGCCTAGTATTTCCAAGATAATCAAAGCCGACGCACAACCGAAAATCACTGATAAGAGCATTCAGAACGACAAGGTAACACTTGAGTGCGAGGCGGTATATAATATAGTTTACGTATCGGATTTTAAAAACAAACTTAAAAGCATTCAGTGCAAAAGCGAGTTTACATGCGAATTTCCCTGCGCGGGATTATCGGAAAGGGTAGGAGATGACCCCGTTATATATGCAAGCGCTTTTACAAATTCGTGTTCATGCAAGATTTTAAACAACAGAAAAATAGCGCTGAAATCAAAGATTTCGGTCTGTGCCGATGTTCTTGACCTTAAGTACATTCCGGTTATGTGCACAAACGACAGCGAAGACGAAAATCAGTACCAGTATCTTGAAGAGAATATCGAAAGCGCAGAGGTAATGAATCTTCAGGATATGTCAAGACTTGTAAACGAAGAACTGAAAGTTGACGATTCGATGCCCGACGTTTCTGAAATAATATATGCTGCCGGAAGTGTGTGCATTGAAAATGCAACTGCCGAAACAGACAACGTAAAAGTCATGTGCTCGCTTGAGTTTCATTGCCTTTATGAATCAAGAAATGAAAATGACGAAAGTGAGTACATAACTTTTATTAAGAAAATTCCGTTTTCGTGCGAATATGAATGGCCCGGAATTGATTCTTCATATTCCGTCCTTGCCTGCGCCGACGTTTATTCTTTGTCGTGCGATGCGTCAATAGACAATTACGGCGAAAACAGAAACATTACAGTGTCTTCACTTATAAAATTCAATATTTCCGCTTTTAGAAATGCGGAAGGAAAATATGCGAAAGATGTTTATTCGACAAAATGCGCGGTGGATTTTTCAAGAAAAAACTTTACGCTTGAAAAATTTTATGCGGTGATTTCCGATAATGTTTTTGCCGAAGAAAAAATCAAAGCCGATATGAGAGGGATAAGTGATATTCTTGACACGAATATTAAAATAAAATTTTTTCAGCCTGAAATAAAAGATTCGTCGGTATGCATTCCGGCAAAAGGCGTTTTGTCTGTGCTCGGAATGTCTGATTCCGGGGAATTGAGGGCTGAGGAAATAGCGTTCGGCATGAAAATTTCGTCAAATGAACTTTCTGAAAGACTAGGACGCGATTTTTCAAAATATGTATTTTTCTGCTGTGACGAACTTTGCTCTCATGAATGTGTGCTGCATAACGGCGAACTTATACTTAAAATGAATATTATTCAAAGATGCGCCGTGCTTGAAAAATATCAGATAAGCGTAGTATGCGATATTTCGGAAAGCAAGGAGAACGATGAAAACTTTTCAAAGCAGACTTTTGCGCTTTACTATCCGGATAAGGACGATACCGTGTGGTCGGTTGCAAAAAGCCATAGGGTAAGCGGCGACAGTATAAGAACATACAATAAATTAAATGGCGACAGCATTTCCGATAAAAAGGTGATAATTATAAGGGAATAGTCAATAGTTCCGACGCAAAAGGCGGCAAAGTCCGATTATCGGGAAACTGAGAAGAAACCATAAAAAACTGTAAAGCGCGCAGATTTGTCCGAATATGTTAAACTTCCGGTTCTTGTATGACCAGACGTTAAGTTTCAGAATTTTATTTAAAATTATTCCCGATATAAATTCATAAAACGTGATTATAAACGCGCAGAATATGTGGCTGTGCTTCTGTTTTTTTGAAAATTTTTCCCTGCAGTAAACGGTTAAAAGGGTAAATCCTCCGAGAATGTTCATTGACGGATGGGTATGACCTCTCCAGACGGTTTCGATTAAACCGTAGGAAAAAGAACCGATTCCGAAAATTTCAAAAATTTCTTTTTTACATAAATGTCTTTTCATAAAAAATCCTCCGTATCTAATATTTGAAAAAATCAAAATATTATACGGAGGATTTTGGTGTTTCTTTATCAGAATGTGGAAGAAATTAAAAATTCCGCTTCGGGGTTTGAGATAACTTCAAATCCGGAAAGCGCTGCCGGGAAAAGATAACTGTCGCCTTTTGAGGCGGGAAAAGTTTTGCCGTCAAAAATTATATTTGCTTTTCCGGAAAGACATGTCATATGAATCATTTTTCCGCCGCCGAAAGAATATTTTTCCGAATTTTTCAAAGATAAAGTGTGAACTTTGAAAAATTCGTTTTCGCACAGTTTTTTAACGCAAATTCCCGGGAGTTCGGTTTCCGAAACAACTTCATTGTCTTTTTCGGGAAGGGATTTGTTTATAACTTTCAGCGCCGATTCAATATGCAGCTGGCGCTTGTTTCCACTTTTGTCGGTTCTGTTGTAGTCATAAATGCGGAAAGTCGTGTTTGAGTTCTGCTGAACTTCGGCAATAAGAATTCCTTCGCCTATGGCATGGACAAGACCTGCAGGAATAAAAAACACATCGCCTTTTTTTACGTTTGCAAAATTAAGGTACTTGTCAAGAGTGCCGTCTTTTGATGCGGAAATAAATTCGTCGTTTGTAAAATCAACACTTTTGTTAAGTCCGTAAACAAGTTTTGCACCCGGTTTTGCAGAAAGAACATACCACATCTCGGTTTTTCCGGAATCAAGTCCGTTTTCTTTCGCGTACTTGTCGTCCGGATGAACCTGAACCGATAATTTGTCGCAGGCGTCTATAAGTTTTATCAAAAGCGGAAATTTGTCGGTGTCGGTACCGGTAACATTTTTAAAACCGACGTGTTTTACATACTCTCCGAGAGTTTTTCCGGCAAAAATTCCGTTTTCAATAATATTTTCGCCGTCTTCTCTTAAAGTCAGCGTCCATGCCTCGGCAATTTTCTGGTTATCTTCTCCGTACCCGAACTCTTTTGAAAGGGTATTGCCGCCCCATATTATATCTTTTAAAACAGGTTTTAATTTTAATGGATAAAACATTTCCGATTCTCCTTAAGCATATTAATAATAGTATTATAAAACATATTTTAAATAAAATCAACTAAAGTCTGTTATATTGACAAAACGCATAAACTGATGTATAATAAAAAATTATAATATGTTAATTTTTACAAATTTCCAAAATAAAAGGGGAGTGCATATGCCTTACCATTTGTGGGGATATATTATTTCTTTTGCCGTTCTTACAGCCGCTGCCGGATTTTTGTCTATGTGTAAGTCTTCGCTGCTTATGCAAAACTCCGAAAAATTAAGAAAAAACGCCGCCGAAGGAAACGCTTCTTCGCAGAAAATATTTGATTTTGTCGAAAACGACGGCGCCTTTGAGGAAACAACAGACTGCGCGGTTATGTTTTTGGGCATTGCCATAGCGGGCGTGTTTTCTTTTGCGTTTGCGGACGGCATTTCTGAATTTTTTGAAAAATATAATGTACCTCAGCCTTTCTCAAAAATTCTGGCTTTTGCAGCATGTGCGTTTCTTGTTTGTTTTGTATACCTGATTTTCGGAAAACTTTTACCCGAAAGGCTTGCCGCAAGATATAACAAAAAAATCTGCACGGCTTTTTTTCCCGGGTATGTCTTTGTCGAAAAAATATTTGTTCCTCTTTATGTTTGCACTAAGGGTATTTCAAAATTTTTCGGAAAACTTTTCGGCGTCCGTTCCGATACGCCTGTAGACGAAATTACCGAGTATGAAATAAGAAAACTTGTTGACGAGGGAAGTGAAAGCGGCGCAATCGAAGACAGAGAGAAAAAAATGATACATAATGTCTTTGAGTTTGACGACAGAACAGTTTCCGAAATCACAACACACAGAAAAGATGTCGTTGCGCTTGAAATAAATTCCGGCATAGACGAGATTATCAAAACATTTTCCGAAAATGGATTTTCAAGAATCCCTGTATATAAGGATACCCTTGACAACGTTGTGGGAATTTTGTATGCAAAGGACCTTATTAATACTTTGAATTTTAAAAATACCGACGGTTTTTTGCTGAAAGACCATATGAGAAAAGCCTTGTATATTCCGGAAACCAACAGTCTTTCGGAACTTTTTGATAAATTCAAAAAGACCAGAATCCAGCTTGCCGTTGTAATCGATGAATACGGCGGAACTTTGGGTATTGTTACAATGGAGGACTTGATTGAATCAATCATGGGATCCATTCAGGACGAATACGACGACTTCGAGCCGGAAACCGATGAGATACGAAAGGTGTCCGACGGAAAGTACTTGATAGACGGACTTACTCCGCTTAAAAATGTAGAGGAAAGCCTTAATATAAGCCTTTTAAACGAGGACGACTGCGACACTATCGGCGGTTTTATAATAAGCAAACTCGAAAGAATTCCGCAGGAAAACGAGCATCCGGAGTTTTCGGTTGATAATGTGGATTTTAAAGTTGTTTCGGTAAAAGAACACAGGATCGAGAAACTCATTGCAAAAATGCATGTTAAAGAAGATGCAAAAACCGAAAAAGAAGTTTAATATTTATTGACATAATCCGACTTTTGTTGTAAAATATTAAGGTATATAATACCTATCGGAGGAATTTATAAAATTATGAAAAAAAGATTTTTTGCGCTGGCAATATGTTTTCTTATGATTTTGCCTCTTGTTCTTACGGGCTGTACAAATCAGGAGAACAACGAATCCACCGAACGTACAAACTCAATAAGAGAAAACGTATCGCTGAATATGTATATAATAACTGATGAAAAGACTGATGCTGATCAGGCGAAGGCAGTTCAGATGAGCATTAACGAAATTACCCTTCCGCAGTATAAAACTACCGTAAAGATAAACTATATCACTGCCGACAAATACTGGCAGGCAGTTGAAGATATGGAAAATCAGGTAATTGCAAAGGCTTTGAATTCTGTTAACTCCTCCGATACGCAGACGAGTTCGTCGGCGGACACGGGCGAAGAGGAAATGTCCGATGAAGAAATCAAGCAGATAGAAAATGAATTTAACAATCTTATCGATATGGTTTACGATTCTGACGATATCACGCTTTCCGGTCCCGCTCTTGATATAATTCTTATTGACAGCCCCGAAAAGTATATGGAACTTGCAAACGCAGGAAAACTCTATGCGCTTGACACAACACTTTCAGGACAGGATAAACTGCTGAATTCTTATATTTATCCGGTGTTTTTAAAGGCGGCAAAACTTTCCGGAAGCGTTACATACGGCATTCCGGTAAATAAACCTATAGGAAAATACGAATACTTTGTATTCAATAAATCACTTCTTGCAAAATATGGATTTAAGGCGTCGGATTTCAAGACATTTGAAGATCTGGAAAGATATCTGTCTGTTATAAAGGCTAACGAACCCAACGTTGTGCCTCTTACAAAAGCGCCCTCTCCTGCAAACTTTGACTTCTACGGACCTGAGGGAAGTGCGGTTGCGGCAAAAAGAACCGATAATATGACGTCGTTTGCCGAAACTATTTTCAATGCGTATGAGAATAATGAATTTAAAAATCATTTTTCTACCGTAAGAAAATATAAACTCGCGGGTTATATACCCGATAGTTACACGCAGGGACAGAAATTTGCAGTCGATGTCAGAACAGGATACGATTATTCTCCCGAAGTTTGGGAAACCGAAGACAAGACCGGTTATGAATGCGTTGTTTATAAAAAACCGGTTGCAAATAATGAGAATGTTTTAAATTCAGTGTTTGCGGTAAGCGCCTTTTCATCAAACCCCACGCGTGCCGCTGAAATAATAAAGTATTTTAATACAAACTCAGACCTTGCAAATCTTCTTCAGTACGGAATTCGCGGAACGCATTATTTCTTAAATGATACCACAAAAGAAATTTCTTTTATGGACGACCATGAAAAATATATTATGAATAATGAATATACCGGAAATACTTATATAAAATATAATGTATACGGCAGCGGCGATCATCTCGAGAGTTACAAAAAGCAAAATCTTAACGTTGGAATAGGATCGTTCCTCGGCTTTAATGCAGGTTTTACGGCAGATGAACAGGAAATATTCGATGCGGCACAGAAAATTACACAGAAATATTACGATAAATTGCTGCAGGGAACGCTTGACGTCGACAGTACATTCAATATGATAAATAATGAACTTTCGAATATTGCCGTTAACTCGAATGATACCGCTTCAAGAGTATCGTTTGATGATTTTATTAAAAACGTTATTTCTGAAAGATATGTTTCCTATATTTCAACCGCAAACGAAACATATTACGCACAGTAATTTCAATAAGGACTCTTTTGAGTCCTTATTTTATTAATAACAGTAGATTTCAAAGGGGTATCCTGTATGAACGGTTTTTCGGAACTGCAGCAAAAAAATGAAAGAAAAAACAGCATAAATTTAATATCGTATCTGCTGATCGGTCAGATGGTTTTTTCGCTTTTTCTTGGGCGTTTCGGCGATGTCTTTTTATATTTTTTCAACGATAGCGTAAAGGGATTTTTCATAGTTTTTTTAAAAAACACAATGAATTTAAAATATGATGAGGCATATTCCGCATATTATTCTTTTGTTTCATCGGGAGCGTTTAATGAATTTTGCGGAATGATAAATTACTTTCTCATTTTATTCGTTCCGTCTTATATATTTATAAAAATAAATAAGTCTAAAATTTCCGACTATTTTTCGGTACAAGGCAGTTTAAACCGCAACACCGGCAGGTATTGTGCGTTGGTTGTCGCAATTTCGATTGTTATAAGTAATATAACTTATGTTTTCTATAACTTTTTCGGATTCGACAGAGAACTTGACACCGATATATCCGGATATGATATTCCTGCTCTTATAATATATTTTATATCCGTTGCAATACTGCCGCCGATAATTGAAGAATTTGTATTCAGGGGGGTAGTATTAAAGACCCTTTTGCCTTGCGGAAAGGTGTTTGCAATTGCCTGCTCGGCGGTGTTTTTTGCAACGCTTCATTCATATTCTTCCATGGCATTTGCGTTTTGCGCAGGCATTATTTTGGGATATCTCTCCGTCTTAACCGGAAATTTAAAAACGTCTATTGTGATTCATGCGGTAAATAATGCGACAAGCGCAATATTTTCTATACTTTCCGTTAAACTTTCTCCGGAAAATTACATTATTTTTCAATGCGTCTTGCTTATTGTAATATTCGGAGTTGCCTTGATGTCCATACCGAAAATTTTAAAAGACTTTGAAGCATGCAAAATAAATGAGGACTTAAATATTAAAGCGATCCTTACCCCCGCAAGCATTATTTATTTTGCAATAATGTTTTTAATTAATTGCAGGATGTTATGAATACTGAAAAAATCATAAATAAATCAGAGCGTTATTATATGAAAAGAGCTCTTTTGCGCGCAAAAACAGCATCAAGACACGGAGAGGTACCCGTAGGCGCGGTTATTGTTTACAAAGGCAAGATTATATCCGGCGGAAGAAACCGCAGGGAAACCGGCAAAAATGCGCTATATCATGCTGAAATTTCCGCAATAAATAATGCATGCAAAAAACTTGGCGGTTGGAGACTGCATGAATGCGACATGTACGTAACGCTTGAACCGTGCCCCATGTGTGCCGGTGCGATTGTAAACAGCCGAATTAAAAATCTTTATGTCGGCACACGCGACGAAAAGTCCGGAAGTTTTGGCAGTGTTGTAAATTTTAATGATCTTAGTTATAATCATAAGCCTTGCCTTCACTTTGGCATTCTGGAGAACGAATGCAAAGATGTATTGAGTCAATTTTTTAAAAAGCTCAGAGAAAACAAAAAACGGTCATAAATATGACCGTTTTTTTATTTTGTTTTTGCATAAAACAAACTTTTTATAAATATAATGTTACAAAAAGAAAACAAGGAGATTTTATATGTTTGTTTGTTCATTAAAAGGAAAATCAATAAAAACTGCCGGAGTGATTATGCTTTCTGTTATAGTAATCGCAATACTTATATGCATAATTCCGGATTATGACACATCTACATCAGCTTATGTTGAAGCGTCGACAAACGAAAATATCAGTTTTAAAGGAATAAAAACAAACGAAGACAGACTTGCTTTTATTAACAAATTCGGTATAAACGTATCTGCCGAACCGATTGAAGAATATACGACAACGATTCCTAAAAATTTTGATTCGGTATATACAAGTTACAATGCAATTCAAAAGGCTCAGGGACTTGATTTATCAAAATACAAGGGTAAAAAAATTACAAGATATACATATGAAATTACAAATTATCCTCACAATGCGCAAGGCGAGCCGAGCGGAAAAGTATTTCTGAATATTATAATGTGTAAAAATCGGGTTATTGGCGGAGATATCGCTTCTTCCGAAATGGGTGGTTTTGTGAAAACTTTCACGGATTTCAAGGGTGAATAAAAAGGGCAGGTATGCATATAATACCATTGGAAAACAAAAAAGTTTGAAAGCAGGTATAAAAATGCTGTTATTTTTTATCGGTTGCCTTGTCGGCGGAACTTTCGGTGTTTTTACAATGTGTCTGGTCAGCATCTGCTGATAATAAAAAATCTCCTTTTGCGGCAGCAGAGCCGGTAAAGGAGATTTTTTTATTGCTAAAAATCGCTTTTGCAAAAATCCAGGGCGAGTTTCAGCGCGTTTTTTGCGGCAAGCGTTCTTATATATTCAAGCTCGTTTTTATTGTTATGTCCGAAAATGAATTTTTTGCTTAATATTTTCCCGTTTGACAGTGCAATTCCGATGTATACGAGCCCCTGAGGCTTTTCCGGCGTTCCGCCGTCGGGACCTGCAATTCCGGTTGTGCTGACTGCAATGTCGGCATGTGTTGCATTTAATAGTCCCTGCGCCATTTCTTCGGCAGTTTGCTTTGAAACGGCACCGTATTTTTCAAGCGTTTCGTGACTGACATTCAGTACTTTTTCTTTAACTTGGTTCGCATATGTACAAACACCATATTCAAAAACGCGTGATGAGCCCGGAACATCTGTTATAAATTTTGAAATAAGGCCTCCGGTACAAGTCTCACAAACTGAAATTTTTAATTTCTTTTGTGTTAAAAGAAGGACAAGTTCATATTCAATACCTTTTGAATCAATGCCGTAAACATAATCTTTGAGAATTCGTTTCACTGTGCCCGCAACAGGAATGATAAGTTCTTCCGCACTCTTTTCACATGAACTTTTTGCGGTAATGCGTACCCGAACTTCTCCGGAATTTACATACGGTGCAACTGTGGGATTTACAGACGTTTTCATAAGGTCATAAAGTTTTTCTTCAACCGCCGATTCGCCGATTCCGAAAATATTTATGTTTTTTGAAACAAGAACAGAGTCCGAATACTTTTTAAGATACGAAAAAACATGATTTTCAAACATCGGCACAACTTCATTGGGAGGGCCCGGTAAAAGGATAACGCTTTTGCCTTCGCATTCAACGCAAAGTCCGGGCGCCGTGCCAAAATCGTTTTCGAATATTACGGAGTCATCAGGCACAAGAGATTGCTTAAAATTGTTCTCGGATACAGGAACATTTTTTCTCAGAAAATAATTCCGGATTTTATTTTTTATATTTTCGTCCGTGTGCATTTTTTTATTTAAAACGCAGCATACAGCTTCTTTTGTGATGTCATCGTATGTAGGGCCCAGACCTCCGGTCATAATAATGATATCGCTTCTTGAAAGACAAAGTTTTAAATTTTGGCAGAGCCTTTCAAAATTATCACCCGTTACGGTGTGATAGTAAACCGAGATTCCAAGTTCGGCCAATTTTTTTGAAATATATGACGCGTTGGTGTTTATAATGTCGCCAAGTAAAAGTTCTGTGCCGACGCAAAAAATTTCGGCTTTAATGTTTTTCATAACTGTCCCTCTATCTGAATTTATTCCAATCTTAAGTGCGTACGCGAAGCAAGTGCTTCTTCAACGAGCGCGGAAACGTCAATTTTAGATTCTTCGTCAAGTATTTTTTCAAGAACGGGCTTTGTTGATGGGTGGCGCGGAGTGAAAACAGTGCAGCAATCTTCGAACGGAAGAATTGAGGTTTCGAAAGTTCCTATTTTCCTTGCAATTTTGATTATTTCCTCTTTGTCATTTGCAATAAGAGGACGAAAAACAGGTATTTCCGCTGACACGGCAGCATTTGTAACAGTCATTGCGTCAAGAGTCTGGCTTGCAACCTGCCCGAGGCTTTCGCCTGTGATAATTGCGCGGCTTTTATAATTTCTTGCAATTTTCTCGGCGATTCTCATCATAAATCTGCGCAGCAAAAGCGTAAAATACTCCTCGCGGCACTTTTCTTTAAGTTCTTCCTGTATATGTGTGACCGATACAATATTTAAATCCATGCTGCCGCAGTAATCAGTCATAATTTCCGCAAGGTCAATAACTTTTTGACGGGCTTGTTCACTTGTATACGGGAAACTTTCAAAATGCAGAGATTCGATTTTCATTCCTCTTTTTGCCATTGCATATCCTGCTACGGGACTGTCTATACCGCCCGAAAGCAAAAGCAACCCCTTGCCCGAAGAACCGCTGGGCATGCCGCCTGCGCCTTCTTCGCTTCCGCAGTGAATGTATGCCGCATAATCTCTGATTTCAACATATACGATTGTATCCGGATTTTTGACATCTACTTTTAGATGATGAAAATTTGAAAGCAGCACACCGCCGCACTCGCGTGCAATTTGGGGAGAATTAAGAGGAAAGTTTTTATCTGAACGTTTCGCTTCAACCTTGAAAGTTTTTGCGTCTTTCAGAATATTATATGTATATTTTGGCAATGAATATATAATTTCCTGCATGTTTTTTTCAACGCATGCAGCTTTGCAGAGAGAAACTATTCCGAAAACTTTTTTCATTCTTGAGAAAACCATGTCAATGTTTTCTGCGGCGTTGTCGTCCTGTGGTATAACATATACTGTAGACTGTGCTTTTTCAACGGTAAAATTTCCGCATCCTGCAAGTTTTCTGTTAATATCCTTCAAAAGAAGGCTTTCAAAATATGATTTGTTAAGTCCTTTTAATATAAGTTCGCCGTATTTCAGCAGAATTACTTCTTTAAATTTATTGTCCAAGTTGTAGGTCCTCTCTTTTATTAATATAAAAATTTATTGCATCCGAAATGGATTTTAAAAAGAAATCATCAGCTTCTATTACGACGACGCTGATTTCATTTGTAGTGTCAAACGGAATATAATATGCGTTTTCTCCGTTAAGGTTTTTCAGGTAGTAATAATATTTTAATGATTTTGTTTTAAACGAGTCTTTTGCTTTTAAAAATTCATCTTTTTTCAAAGGAACAGATACTGCTTTTGCAAGGTCAATGTCAACAACGCATAAACTTTTGTTTCCTGTCAGTTTATGCACGGTAAAACTATTTTCCGAAATCGTATAAAGATATGAATATATGCAGTTGTTTATCAATATACTTATAGCAATACATAATAAAATTATGCCGCAAAACTGCAGTGCCGGCTTCAGTATCGGCACGGATATATTGTTCGATATCATAAAGGATATAATAGCAAGAATCAAAAGGACAAAAATATATGTATAAGTTTTTTTGCCCGGATTTTGCGCTTTATATTGAATCACAGTCTACTCTACCTCCAAAATTTTAAATTTCGCTGTTTTTTCGTCAAGGTCAATAATGCCGTAGGTGGGCATATTGCCGCATATGGGCCTTGAAATGCTGCCGGGATTAAAAAATGTAATATTATTTTTCGTTTCGTAAAGCGGCATATGCGTATGCCCGAAAAGACAGATATCGCAGTTTTGTCCGGCGGCTTTTTCGTACAGCAAATCAAGCGAACTCTTGACGTTCTGCAAGTGTCCGTGGGTGATTAATATTTTATGCCCGAAAAGATTTATATTTATCGAATTTTCTTTATAGATTCCGTCGTATATGTCGCAGTTTCCCGAAACTCTCAGCAATGCTTTTGTCGGAAAACGTCTTTCGATGTCATATGTATCGGTAAAGCAGTCGCCGAGATGAATAATAGTATCTGTGCAATTTTTATGCTTTTCCGCAGCATAAAGCATTTTTTCCGTGTTATGATGAGAGTCGGAAAAAACAAGAATTTTCATGAATTTTACCTCAATAAAATAAAATAGTATCGTTATTTCAGAAAGAGCATATATTGTTAGTAAAAAAACCGAATGGAGATGTGACGCGTATGTTTAGCGAAGAAGAAATAAAAAAAATATTAAATCTGCCCAACGAGCAGATAGAAAAGTATCTTGACAAAATAATAGCAAAGGCCGGTACGGACGGCGAGAAAATAAAGTCAAAAATTTCCAACGCATCAAAATTAAAACAAATGATATCAAATCTTTCTCCTGACGATATGCAAAAAATATCGCAGGCGCTGAATTCAAACGATGTTAAAAAAATCGCGCAAGTTTTAAATGATGAAACGGGAGGAAAATGATTTATGGATGAAAATATATCAGAAAAACTGAAATCGCTTCTTGATAATCCCGATGGGTTGTCAACGATTTTGTCGGTTGCGCAGACTATGATGAAAGCAACGCAGAACAAACCAAGACCCGCAGAACCGCGCGCACAGGATACAGAAGAAAAACCGGAAAGCCTGCAAGTTAAAGAGGAGCAGATAATTCCCGCATCAGCGCAGGGTATTATGGATTATAAAAGAAACAAAAGGCATAATTCCTTCAGAGATGACGAAAGAATAAACCTATTGATGTCAATAAGACCTTTTCTTGATGACCACAAAAAGGGAAGAGTCGACAGCCTTGTAAAGGCGCTCGGCACCGCAAAAATTATCAATCAAGACAGAGATGAAGATATATGGCCTGATACCAAAAAATAACAAGGAGAACAAACGATGTATTCACGAACTTTTGGAAATAACGCGTATAACGGTGTGAAAAAAGAAGAAATTCCGGTTCAATGCTTTAATACTGAAATATTAAATGTTGACAGTACAACCGAAAGGGGTGCTCCGAATATGGGTCAAAACGACTGCACAAGACAGTTGGAAAAAGAAGACGGTATGCAGCAATGCCGTGAGGAAAACTTCATTCGCGAAGAAAATTGCGCATGTGAAGACCGATTTCCTTCGGAGGAAAAGCCATGTTGCAAAAGCAAACCAGAAAAAAAGAATTGTGTTTTCGGAAATTTTTCTATAGACGATATTATACTTATTGCACTGATATTTTTGTTTTTAAAAGATGACATGCAAAAAGACGATATGATAATCCCGTTATTGTTCGCAGTGCTTTTGATATTCTGATATCATTCGCTTTCGCTCAGAAGTGTGGTTTCAAGAAGATATACAAGAACGCCGTTTTCGTAACTTTCTGTTCTGACAACAAGTCCGTAATCAAGACTTATATAGTAATTTTCGATTATTGAAAGTTCGCCTTTTGTGTTTTTGAAAGTAACAAGCAGAAGTTTTCCGAAATCGCTGTCCGCAAGTGTAAAAGTATAGTTTTCTTTATCGGCAACGTCCAAAAACGTTTCGACAACCGGAACGCCTGCTTCAGCAAATATGGAGTGAGTGTTTCCGCTGAATGTTTTCTCGTTTTCGACGCCTTTTGTATATGTTTTAACGGTAGTGTTCTTTTCATTTTGAGTAACGGATTTTACAAGTATGTTTCCGGAAGAATATTTTTTCAGGTTATATACATTATCAGAAAAAGAAAGAACACCAATCTGAGATAGCGATTTTCTGCCTGAATATATTGTGTATTTGTAGTTCCAGTAAAAACTGTCTTTCGGACGTATGTCCAAAATCAAGTTTTTTACATTGTCAAACGAAACCATAGGATAAACGGTAATGTTGTCATATTCATTTTTTCCCGACTTTAAAGAGTCGTAAATTTTACCCTCGTCTCCGGGAAGAACAGTTGTTGAAAAGTCATTTTTTATCTTAAAAAAATTTATCGGCTTGAAAAAAATAAGAAATATTGCAAGCAATAAAATTATGATATAAATGGAAATAATCAGAATACGGAGTTTTTTATTCATATATTACCTCTTTTTTAGATTGCCGCATTTTGCGGCAATTTTTATTTCTGATCGGTACTTGCGTCGTCCTTTTTCATGTCGGAAAGGCCAAGCCCCGTTTCTTTCCGCGTTTCATTGTTCTTGCTTACGCAAAGCCAGTTTAAAATAAGTATTGCAAATGCAGAGAATATTATAATTGCGGCGCCTACAGGTTTGCCGATTGCGAAAAGAATCGATGAAATTCCGAATATTGCGCTTGTCGCATAGAGAATTGTAACCGATTGCTTCTGATTGAACCCCATGTCAATAAGTTTATGATGAATATGTCCTCTGTCCGCGGAAAAAGGACTCTTTCCGTGAATAAGTCTTCTGAAAAACGCAAACGCGGTATCTGTAAGAGGAAGCGCAAAGGCGATGAAAGGAACCCAGAACGCATAAATGGCGGTAGCTTTGAATACACCCTGAATCGATATTACCGCGAGCGTAAAGCCCAAAAACATTGAGCCCGTATCGCCCATAAATATTTTTGCGGGATTGAAGTTGAAGGGCAGAAAACCGATGCACGAACCGGCAAGAATTGCTGTGAGAAGAATTGCTGAAAATGAAGTGTCTTTCATGAAGAAAGATGCGAGAAGTATTGACAGCGACGAAATTGCAGAGATTCCGCAAGAAAGGCCGTCAAGACCATCTATAATATTAACAGCGTTTGTCATGGCAACAATCCAGAAAATCGTAAAAAATATCTCCATGGACTTGCCGAAGTATATTTCGGCGCCGAACACCGAAACATGAACAAAAGTTGTGCCGGATAAAACTATAACAACGGCCGAAATAATCTGAAACAACAGTTTTACGAGCGGCTTTAAATTATAAACATCGTCAAAAATTCCGGTAATTACAATAATGAGCGCTCCAAGCAAAAGACCGAGAATTTCTTTTGAAAGCGGGCAAAATGCAAATACGGTTATTGAAAAAGCCAGAAATATCGCAAATCCGCCCATAAGAGGCATGGGAATTTTGTGAATCCTGCGCGCATCTTTGGGAGTGTCAATAGCGCCGAGTTTGTAGGCAAGCACTCTTGCAAGAGGAGTTGTTGTGAAAGAAATAAATGCAGAACAAAGCAGCGCTATAAAAATATATATAAATTCTGTATGTAACATACCGATTATACTTCCTTTAATTTAATATTATTTTATTTTCGGATAAAATCCGACTTTCCTGTAAACCTTTGAAATGGTTTTAGAAGCGGCATATGAGGCTTTTTGCGCGCCTTGTTTCATGACATCTTCAAGATAAACTTTATCTTTCAAAAGACGGTCGTATTCATCTCTTATCGGCTGAAGTCCGTCGGCGCAAACCTCTCCGACAGCAGATTTAAAATCTCCGTAACCCTTGCCGGAAAATTCATTTTCAATTTCCGCATAGGTTTTTCCGGTAAAGGCGGAATAGATGTTCATAAGATTGCAGATGCCGTCTTTTCCTTCTTTGAATTCTACCGTGGAATCAGAGTCTGTAACGGCGCGTTTGATTTTTCGCACTGTATCATCTCTTGACTCGATTATATGGACGTAAGAGTTTGGGTTGGGATCGGACTTGCTCATCTTTTTTGTGGGGTCGGTGAGAGATGTGATTTTCATTCCTACTTTTGGAATGAAAGGTTCGGGAATTTTAAAGGTTTCGGAATATACGCCGTTAAACCTTTCTGCAATATCGCGCGCAATTTCAACATGCTGTTTTTGGTCTGCACCTACGGGGACAAGGTCTGACTGATAAAGCAAAATATCGGCAGCCATTAAAACCGGATAGGTGAACAACCCGGCATTTATATTATTTGCATGTCTTTTGGATTTATCCTTGAACTGCGTCATTCTTGACAGTTCCCCAAACATCGTGTTGCAGCCCAGAACCCACGACAGTTCAGCGTGAGCGCTGACGTGACTCTGCACAAATATAGTTGACTTGCAGGGGTCAATGCCGCAGGCGATATACAAAGCCATACCTTCAAGCGTTCTTCTTCTAAGGTCTGCGGGTGTCTGCCTTACAGTTATCGCATGAAGGTCAACGACGCAGTAAAAGCAGTCGTAATCGTTTTGAAAATCCACCCAGTTTTTTATGGCGCCGAGATAATTGCCGATTGTAAGTACACCACTCGGCTGAACGCCTGAAAAGATTCTTTTTTTATTGTTAATAACAGTTTCTTCCATTATATAGTTCTCTTCTTTCGGAAAATTATAATTGTATGCGGACAAAAATATATGCATACACAATTTATTTTACCAAAAAATACTTAAAATATCAATAGAGTTGTAAAATAAAATAAAAATTCCTGCCGTTTTCCGACAGGAATTTTTTCTTATTCAGAAAGAAAGATATGAGGGATCAGTTGCCGCATACGCAGCAAAGGATTATAATGGCAATAAGAATTATAAGCCAAATGTTGTCGTTAGTAAATGTATTACCCAAGCATCCCATTATGCGAGTTCCTCCTCCCTTGTTGTATTGCTGTTGCATATACAAAGTAAAGTAGCCGGTATTTTCGGTACTCTGATATCATAATATGCAAATGCAATACTGCAGGTTACAAAGAAAAATCACGAAAGATGCAGTTCATAAAGTTCGTTTGCGCGCGATGCGTCGAACTCTGTTTTTGCAGGAATTGAAACTTTGCCGCCGCACTTTGAACACGAAACCTTGACATTGTCATAGTCAATTGTAACTGAAAGTTTGGGAGAGTTTTTGCAGTTGCAAAAAATTTTGCCTTGCAAGGCTATATCTTCAATTACATAAAGTATTTCCTGCATAACGTCGGGGTTTTGAATCTGCGTTATGCTTTTTGAATCGTCGCCCTTGTATTCTTCGGTGAGATTTTCGAGCATTTCGCGGCACGCGTCCATTGTTTCTTCAACAATTTCATCCTCTCCGATAAAGCAGATATCCATGCCGGAATATGAACACTGAAGAGTAAATAATTTTTTGCTTAAAAGGGAAGACGAACCTATTGTAAAGGGGTGGGGATGCGCGCATGCAATGCAGGGTACGACAAGGCGTATTTTCTGGTCGGGAAGAACCGATATTGTCATATGGCTCTGACCGCATTTCCGGCATTTTGCAACATATTGTCTGCCGGAAAATTCATTTGATAAAAGTTTTTCGGCGTTTATTTTTTCATATACGCGCTCCGAACATACTGGGCAATGATACGCAATCATGGAATAATTATCTTTTGACATTTTTATTCTCCTGTGAATTTAGTTTAAATATACGCCGCAGGAACATCTTTCATAATAAAAAAGGTATTGCTGGGCAATTCCGGCATACTTACCGAAATATTCTTTGTCAAACTTATTGTCATAATATTTTTCAAGAACTCTTTTCATCCATACGTCAACGGGAAAAGCGTCGTATTTTCTGAATGCGAAAAGGAGCACGCACAAAGCAACTTTCGGGCCTACGCCTTTTATCTGCATAAGGTAATCGCGCGCTTTGCCTGTGTCAATGTCATAAATTTTATCAAGATCTATTTCCGATAATGCTACTTTTTTTGCAGCGTCATATATATATTTTGCGCGGAAACCTGTTTTAAGGTCGAAAATGTTCTTTTCGCCGAGAAGAAACAACGTTTCGGCAGACGGAAAAGAGTAAAATTTTTTGCCGTTTTCATCGGTATATATGTGATCTCCGTATAAAGCGCACATGTTTTCGATTATTTTTTTGATTCTCGGGATGTTGTTATTCTGGGAAATTATAAAAGAGCATAAAGTTTCCCATTTGTCCTGATGAAGTATATGTATTCCCGAAGAAAAAGTGCAGGCTTTTTTCAGAGTTTTGTCATGCGATAGGGAAGAAATACATTTTTTATAGTCAAACCCAAAGTCAAAATAATCGTACCAGATATTTATAAAATCATCAGCCGTGCAGTTCTTAATAATAAGTTTATCTTTAACGTTTTCAAGTTCAATATATTTTCCAAAAGCAACTCCGCAGTATGAAGAGTCGTTCTTTTTTTCAAATCTGAAACATTGACCGCAGTCAAAAGTTTGGGCTATGCTGAAATTCTCGGGATTGTCAATTATTATGCAGTTGTTTTCTTCGGTAATATTGAAGTTTTCTTTTAAAATCATAAAATATTATACAACCTCCTGTTGAAAAAAACAGAAAAACAATATATAATTACAAATATAAAAAGTGAGGAGTGCCATATGGAAGAAAAGATATATACGATACCTGTAAACGGCGCGTTTTCCAACACGGAACACAAATGCGCTTTCTGCAAATTAAAAGAAGATCTTGAAAAAGAGGAAGTAGATCTTATATTGGGTCCGTCACTTATGGAACCTGATGTAAGAACCGTAACCAACAAAAAAGGCTTCTGCAGAAAGCATTACCTGCAGATGCTGTCGGGCAAAAACAAACTTGGGCTTGCGCTTATGCTCGAAAGTCACCTTGAGCAAGTAAAAAAGAATGTTGATTTAAAAAATTTTGTTCTTTCAAAAGATCCGGCGTCGGGTGCAAAAAAATATACCGAAGAACTCCTCGGTTCCTGCTATATATGCTCAAGAACAGAAGACAAGTTTCAAAAAATGGTTGAAACGGCAGTGTATTTGTGGGGGAAAAGTCCTGAATTTCGCGAAAAGGCAAAAAGCAGGGAAATGTATTGCATGGAACATTTTCTGCAGTTTTTAAATACCGCGTCTATCAGAATGTCAAAAAAAGATTACTGTGAATTTTTGAAAATTATTTTTGACGTGCAGAAAAAATATATAGATAAACTTTCGGAAAACGTTTCATGGTTCTGCAAAAAATTTGATTATAGATATAATGACGAACCGTGGAAAGATTCAAAAGACTCTCCCGAAAAAACAATTGAGTTTTTGTGCGGCGGCAACTGATATCAAACAGCCTGACCTAACAAATTAGGTCAGGCTTTCTTTTTATCTTTTTTAAAGCCGTTTTATAAAAACACACACGGTTTCTGCAATTAATTTATATATTTTACAATTCACACGACGCATAAGCGTTAAGCGACAAATCGTGAAAATTTGCAGATGAATATTTGTATTCGTAAAAACCTTGCGCGCCCGTCATGACACCGTTATCTCCGCAAAGAGAAATATCCGGCATAAAAAATCTAACACCGTGCTTTTTACAGGTATCCGATAAAGCGTGCCGAAGGTGACTGTTTGCGGCAACGCCGCCTGCAATGACAAACTTGTCGGATATTTTGAGGTCCGGGACAGAAAATAAAAGTTCGACTCTGGAAGTGATCTCATCGCATACGGCTTTTGTAAATGATGCCGCAACATCCGGAACGTAAAGTTTTTTTCCTATCTGTTCGGCATTATGTATAAGATTTACGGCACAGGTTTTAAGTCCCGAAAAAGAAAAATCGTATGGACAGTCGCGTACTTTTGCTTTAGGAAATGAAAAAGCAAGACAGTCACCGTCTTTTGCTGCAATATCCATTTTTGCGCCTCCGGGATATGGAAGACCGAGCAGTCGCGCGACTTTGTCAAAACTTTCTCCTGCAGCGTCGTCCCGCGTTCTCCCGATAACTTCAAAGTCAACGTAATTTTTTACGTTTATAAGTGAAGTGTGGCCGCCGGATATTACAAGTGCGGTAAAAGGAGGCTCTAAAAGTTCATTTTGTATACCGTTAAAACAAGTGTAGTTTGCGGCAACATGAGCTTTTATATGATGCACGGGAATAAGCGGAACCCCAAGGCTGTAAGCAAGGGATTTTGCAAAATTTGTGCCAACAAGCAAAGATCCTATAAGACCGGGCCGGTTTGTTACGGCAACAGCGTCGATGTCCGTAAGGGAAAGCCCCGCTTTTTCAAGAGCCATTGATGTTACTCCGGAGATTGCCTGAGCATGAGCCCTTGAGGCAATTTCCGGCACAACGCCGCCGTAAAGGGCGTGCGTTTCGATTTGGGACGAAACAATATTTGAAAGAACAGTTCTGCCGTTGCGAACAACAGAAGCGCATGTTTCATCGCACGATGATTCGATTGATAATATATCCATTGAATTTCTCCGAAATACTTATAAATTTAAAGACATACACAGAGCGTCTTCACGCGGAAAAGTATAGTAATTCTTGCGGATTCCGATTTTTTCAAATCCGAACGAACGGTAAAGATTTACAGCGGGAGTATTTGACACGCGCACTTCAAGAAACAATTTTGAAACATTGTTTCGCTTTGCATGTTCTATAATACATAAAAGCAGTTTTCCCGCAACCCCAATTCTTCTGAATTCCGGCATGACGGCAATGTTTATAATATCGCCCTCATACGTGGAAAAGAGAACTCCTGCGTACGCCGCAACTTTTTCGTTATAAAAGGCCGCATAATAAACATAGGAATCGTTTTCCATCATGCTTGCAAACATGCTTTTTGAAAGCGGCGCCGAAAAGCATCGGTTTTCAATTTCAAGTATTCCGTCTATATCTTCCATGCATGCTTTTCTTAAAAGAAAGTCATTACAGTTCATAATTGTTTTTTTATAAGGTGCTCGACAATAGTGTTTATGCCTTCAAAAATTGCATCCCGGCTTTTCCGATATACTTCAATATCTCCGCCGTAGGGATCCGGAATTTCAATCGGAAAAGAAAAAACCTTTTCACGGAATTTCGGGTAAAGTAAAATTATATTTTGCGCATGCTTTTTTGTAAGGCCGAAAACATATTTGGATTTTTGAAGCAGATCTGCGTTCAAAAGCACCGGCACATGCGAAAAATCAATACCTATTTCTGCAAGAGCAACTTTTGCGTTTTTTGAAATATCCCCTGACGGGTTTGGTGAAAAACCGGCGGAAAGGGAAGTGCAGCGCAAGTTTTTGCTGCGTGCAATTTTATTGAATATTGCCTGAGCCATAGGGCTTCTGCATGAATTTCCCGTACATACGAAAAGAATAGTTGCGATTTCTTCCATTTTTAATACCCGTTTTAATACCCGAAAGTACCGTTCAGACTGTCATCGTTTAAAATCCAGTCCGAAACGTTTATAACTGTAAATTTATCTTTTGTGTTTCTTATAACAACCTTGTCAATCCCTGCATTTATAACGAGCCTTTTGCACATCTGGCAGCAGGAAGCGTCAGGTATAAGTTCGCCGGTTTTAACTTCAATGCCGGCAAGATAGAGAGTTGCGCCTATCATTTGCTCGCGAGATGCGGCAATGATAGCATTTTGTTCCGCATGAACAGAACGGCAGAGTTCATATCTTTCCCCTCTAGGTATGCATAATTTCTCTCTCATGCAGAATTTGAGGTCCGAGCAATTTTTGCGTCCTCTCGGAGCGCCCACATACCCGGTAGACACGATAGTGTCGTTTTTTACTATAACCGCGCCGTATCTTCGTCTTAAACATGTTCCTCTGGAAGCAACAGTATATGCAATGTCAAGGTAATAATTTTCTTTACTTATTCTGTCCATAGAAAGATTCCTTTATTTTACAATAGATTTTAAGTATTCAAAAAATTGTCCGCCGTACTCCTTGTTTTTAAGACCCATATCAACATTTGCAATAAGGTAACTCAGCGGATTTCCGATATCATAACGCGTGCCTTCGTATTCAACACCTATCATACCTTCGGTTCTTGCAAAAACTTTCATAGCGTCTGTAAGTTGGATCTCGCCGCCGGCACCGGGAGTTGTGTTTTCCAAAATGTCCATAATATCGCTTGTCAAAAGAACGCGTCCCAAAATCGAGAAGTTTGAGAGCATTTCATCTTTTTTCGGCTTTTCAATCATGTCTGTAACCGAATAAAAATTATCCTTGATTTTCTCGGCTTTGAGAGAAGAAAATTTTCCGATGTTTTCTGTGGGAACATATTTCATTCCGGCAACGCACTTGCCGAATTTGTCATACGCTTCGATTAACTGACGGCATGCGGGAACTTTGGAAACAATCATGTCGTCGCCGTAAAGGCACATAAACGGGTCGTTTCCGACAAAACTTTTTGCGCATAAGATAGCATGTCCGAGCCCTTTTTGTTCATGCTGAAATATATACTGTATATTTATAAGTTTGTGTATATCTTTTATCTGATCATAAAGGTCGGTTTTGCCGGATTTAAGCAGCGCTTCTTCGTAAATTTTTGACTGTGTAAAATGATGCTCGATTGCTTCTTTGCCGAGAGCAGTAATAATCAAAACTTCTTCAATGCCGGAATTCGCAGCCTCTTCAATGAGATACTGCAGGGCAGGCTTTAAGTCAATGGGAAGCATTTCCTTCGGAACCGATTTTGAAATGGGCAGCATTCTTGTTCCAAGCCCTGCGGCAGGAATTACCGCTTTTTTTACTTTTGACATAGTTTCCTCCGAAAGTTAATAAAATAAAGTTTTTCAGTTATCGGAAATGTCGCTGTCGCCGGCAATATTACCGTAACCGAGGTTTAAAAACGGATAGGATATAACCTGTTTTATATTTGATGAAAGCAAATTTTGCTTATTATTTTTATAAAGATAAAGGGATTTTGAATCATTTTCGTTTTCAATATATAATAACTTTGAAAATTTTTCAAGAAAATATACCGATTTTTCGTCAACTTTTTCGGAAACTTTTTTGATTTTTAAATTTTTATTTAAAATTGAAAGCGCGGAATTGCTTACAAACAGCGCTGTTTTTCCGTTGTCTGAAGGTTCAAGGAAAACCGCGTCAACCGCAATTTTTGTCATATTGCTTCCGTCATATTTATAAGGCATTCTGTACATGTTTCCGTCTTCATCCGAAAAGAAAATATACTTTCCGTTGTTCGAGATATCCGTAAGGGAATAGCCGGAAAAGTTTTCGGAAACGAGAGAGGTTGCTGCATCTTTGTTGTTAATCTGTGCCGTATAAAGAGAGCCGTTTGAGATAAAAGCAATATTTTTTCCGGAAGATTTATATTCGGAAAAGGTTTTATCAAAAAGCGGAGTTTTGTTTCCTGTTTTGTCCGCAACCATGACCTGATTCTGCCCGTCGTTGCTGTCGATATAATAGTACGGAAGAAAACTGCGGTTTTCACAGTAGCAAACTTTTTCAACAAAACTTACGTCTTTGTTTTCAAAAACATTATATGAAGAATATTCGTCAATTTTGATTTCAAGGCCGCTTCCGGTTTTTGCAAGTATTGTAAACGGGTCGCTTCCGACTGATTTGAATGTGGAAATATTGCCGCATTCAAAAACAAAACTGCGGTAATCGCTTGAAACAAGAACGCTGTTTATGAAAGGTGTCTCAAGCGCGACTTTTTCGCGGTCCTGTACATTTGATTCAATGTAAACGTCAAGATTTCCGCTTTCGTTCTTCTTGATATAAGAAATGTATTTTCCCATATTGTCAATGGTAAGCGGTTCGGCATTTTTAACACCGACGCTTTCGCTTTCCATGGTCTTAACTGAGAATTTCATGATTTTGGTTCCGTCATTGTCTCCGGACTTGTATAAAAGGTAACGTCCGTTGTCGGAAACTCGGAAATTTGTATGGTTTTCTGAATCGGAAGATTCTGAAAGTTTGTATGACTGTCGGGTTGAACTTTTGTAAAGATACAGTCTTGATGAACTGTCATAGTTGCTCAGCGTTTCATTAATCTGATAATATAGATAATTGCAGTTTCCGCCGGAAATAAAGTCGATTGTCCCGTAAGACGATTCCGCAACTGTTGAAACGTCTTTGAAATCCTTGATATTCAAGAGAATACATTTGTTTTGAGATATTGAATCCGAATCAGTGTTCCCGTTTATCGTCAAGAACACGTTTTTGCCGTCGGCAGAACTGGCGAAAGCGGATACTGTGCCTGTGCCGATGAATATCGTAGCTTTTTTGTTGTCGACAAAATAAATTTCATCTTGGTTTGTTGTGAAAAACACGGGTTGATTTTCTCTGTTAAATGTTTTATAAATCAGGGATTCTCTGTTTTTTACGGCGTTTGAAATTACAAGAGTGACAGATGCGATAATGCATGCCGCGATCAGCAAAAGCATGGAAAAGCGGAAAATGGCCTTCTTAAGACGCGCTTTTTGCCTCATTGCTTTTTCAATGTTGTATATATTTGAATGCAATTGCTCAAGAGAATATTCCGATTGTCCCTGACAGTATGGGCAAAGACCGTTGTTTTTGGTAAAATTAAATTTTTTTCCGCAGTATTCGCACTTTTTTCTGCTGTTGGAAAAAACGGAAA
This sequence comes from uncultured Eubacteriales bacterium, assembly GCA_934446095.1. Classification (GTDB taxonomy): domain Bacteria; phylum Bacillota; class Clostridia; order Oscillospirales; family CAG-382; genus CAKSDR01. The sequence goes on from CAKSDR010000011.1 coordinate 25,509, forward strand.
TAACAGAAAGTTTTTTTATAAAATTAAACATTAATTTATTTCCTTTCAAATTTATATAAATTTAATCCGAAAATTTACGTTTTATTATATTATTTTATAACAAACGACAGCTTTTGTCAAGAATAAAGACTTTGCGCGCAAATAAAAAAGACCGCAGCGTATGCGGTCTTAAAAATATAAAAATATTTTTACGAAAGGTCCTCGACAAAAAGATCTCTTACTTCGGAATCATTCGTGTCTTTTTTAACAGGATTGTTTCTCGACTCAAAAAACTTTGTTGCAACCTGAGGGAAAAGTGCATAACTCAACACGTCTTCTTCGGATTTTGCAAGAGCACCTACTTCTTTGCGATACTGTTCGAGTTCCGGAGGAATTTTATCAGCGGGACGGCATGTTATAATTTCGTCGTCGCCTATGGCTTTTTTCCTTACCTCTTCGTTTACTTTTCCGGGAAGTTGTCCATACTCGCCGCTCAGAAGTCCTTTGGATTCTTTTGTAAAGATTTTATATCTTTTGCCGGAAAGAACATTAAGCACTGCCTGAGAACCGACAATCTGACTTGTAGGAGTTACGAGAGGCGGATATCCGAAATCAGCTCTTACTTTCGGGACTTCAGCCAAAACTTCGTAGTATTTGTCTTCAGATTTTGCCTGTTTTAACTGCGATATAAGGTTTGAAAGCATGCCGCCCGGAACCTGATAAAGAAGCGTATTTATATCGACGCTCAAAACTTTGGGGTCAAGGAAACCTTCTTCTTTGAGTTTGTTTGCAACTTTTCTGAAATGTGCTGCGGCTTTTGTCAACTGCTCAAGATCAAGTCCTGTATCTCTGTCGGTACCTTTCAGAGTTGCAACGAGCGATTCGGTTGCGGGCTGCGAAGTACCGTTGGCAAGAGGCGACAGAGCGCAGTCTACGATATCGACGCCGGCTTTTTGCGCCATGAGATAAACCATATCTCCGGTTCCGGTTGTGTTATGCGTGTGAAGGTGAATCGGAACAGAAATATTTTCCTTTAATTTTTTGATAAGCGAATATGCGTCATACGGGAGCAAAAGGTTAGCCATATCTTTGATGCAGATAGTATCTGCCCCCATTTGTTCGAACTGTTTTGCAAGGTTTACAAAATATTCTTCGTTATGAACGGGGCTTGTTGTGTAAGATATTGCAGCCTCGCATATACCGCCGTATTTTTTGCATGATTTCATTGCTTGTTCTATGTTTCTCGGATCGTTTAAAGCATCAAATATGCGGATAACTTCAATTCCGTTTGCAATTGAACGGTTTACAAAATCATCAACCACATCATCGGCATAATGTTTATATCCAAGAAGATTTTGTCCGCGCAGAAGCATCTGGAGTTTTGTTTTGGGCAGTGCCTTTTTAAGTTTGCGCAGGCGTTCCCACGGATCTTCGTTTAAAAATCTCATGCAGGAATCAAATGTTGCGCCGCCCCAGCATTCAAGCGACCAGTAGCCGATATTGTCGAGAATTTCGCAGGCGGGAAGCATATCTTCAATGCGCATTCTTGTTGCGGCCTGCGACTGATGAGCGTCGCGCAGTATAGTATCAGTAATTTTTAATGGATTTTTTGACATAATGTATTACCTCGAGAAGATTTATGCACCAAACAGTGAAAGGAGAACGCCGGCTGCAATTGCAGAACCGATAACACCGGCAACGTTCGGTCCCATAGCGTGCATAAGAAGGAAGTTTTTCGGATTTTCCTTTTGACCGACAACCTGAGAAACACGAGCCGCCATAGGAACAGCTGAAACTCCGGCTGATCCAATAAGGGGATTGATTTTTTCTTTGAGGAACAAGTTCATGAATTTTGCAAGAAGTACTCCGCCTGCAGTACCGAAACCAAAGGCGATAACGCCCATAAGTATTATGGCAATTGTTCTGCCGGAAAGAAAAGTGTCTGCAGTTGCCGTAGCGCCGACAGATACTCCGAGGAAAATTGTAACGATGTTGCAAAGTTCATTTTGAACAGTTTTTGAAAGTCTTTCGGTAACTCCGCATTCACGGAAAATATTTCCGAGCATGAGGCTGCCTACAAGGGGAGCGGCCGACGGAACAAGGAAAGATACAAATGCTGTAACGCAGAACGGGAAGAGAATCTTTTCTGTTTTTGAAACAGGACGAAGTTCTTTCATGACAATCATGCGTTCTTTTTTTGTTGTAAGCGCTTTCATAATCGGCGGCTGAATTACGGGAACCAGCGCCATATATGAGTATGCGGCAACGGCAATAGGACCTAAAAGGTGAGGAGCAAGTTTTGTTGTAACGTAAATGGCGGTAGGTCCGTCAGCTCCTCCGATGATGCCTATAGAACTTGCCTCCGCTGCCGTAAATCCAAATTTTTCAACGAAGGGAAGGATATCTGTGATAACCGGAACAAGGCTTCTTGCGCCGACAAATGTAATAAATATACCGAGTTGCGCGGCAGCGCCCAGAAGCAAACTCTTCGGGTTTGCAATAAGCGGACCGAAATCTGTCATGGCGCCGACACCAAGGAATATAAGGCAAGGATAGATGCCGAGTTTTACGCCGAGATAAAGATAATCTATAAGACCGGGCGTTATTGACTCGGGAGCGTTGAAAAGATCCCAGTGAGTGTGGCCGTTTGCAAAAAGTTCTTCGTGGAACATTCCTGCGCCCGGAAGGTTGGTTAAAAGCATACCGAACGCGATCGGGAGAAGAAGAAGCGGCTCATATCCCTTTACTATTGCGAGATACGCAAGTACAAAAGCAATGAGAATCATTACAAGCTGTTTCCAGTTTGCGGACAAAAATCCCGTTTGATTAATGAAATTCTTTATTGCTTTTGCGGGAGTTACGGATTCAGAAGTCAGGATGTCTTCAAAAACTGCCGTTTGTATTTGGGTAGTATCATAATCCATGTTGGTTTTATTGTATTCATAATACTGAACGAACAGGCTGCATACCGGATTTTCGGGCGCTGCATCGCTTTGTTTTACCAAGTGGTATGTAAGTGTTGAACAAGCACCTGCGGAAATTTCAAATCCGTTAGTATAAATGCTGTCGTTTGAACCGAACATTGAGTATTCATCTGACGCAAGATCCAACTGAGGGAACACAATGTAGGTGTTTTGAGATTTGTTTGCGATTTCAACGGTTAAAGTGTCATCTTTTAAAGACGCTTGTTTTATTTCAAAGTCGGAATTTCCGGTTGTTTCGTTTTCAGCAGATACAGTTATTGCAAAAACTGACGCGATGAAAACTATTGCAAACAGAACCGACAATAGTTTCTTTTTCATAGTCTTCCTCCGAAATTTATTTATGCGATTACGCACAGGAGTGTTCCGGATTCAACCGTTGCACCTTTGGAAATGCCAAGTGACTTTACAGTTCCGTCTTTCGGACAGAGAATTTCATTTTCCATTTTCATGGCTTCGAGTATCATGAGGATCTGGCCTGCTTTTACAGAGTCGCCTTCCTTAACATTTACGCTGAGTATTGTGCCGGGCATAGGGCTTGTGACTTTTTCATCGCCGGCAGAGACATTTGATGATACGGGAGCCTTTTCGGCAGGGGCAGAACTTGAATTTACAGATGAAATATCGGCTTCTTCAACAGTTATTTCATATTTGTTTCCGTTAACGGTGACATTATACTTTTTCATTGCAATTACCTTCCTTGATTTAAAAATGAAATTAGATTTTCTTGACTTTTAAAATTTTTATTGCTTTTGCATCAGTACCAGAATATTCAGAAATTGCGGCCGATACTGCGGCAATAAATTCGGATTTGTTCGGAATTTCGTCTGAAGTCTGCGCAGAGTCGGTTTTTTCCGATGTGCTGTCGGGAGATTTTATCATGTTTACCACAAGACTCATAAGATAACAGATGAGAATCAGAAATGTAAGTCCTATAAAAACAACCGCAAGCCCTGCAACTACAACAAATGCGTTTGATAATTCCATATGCGTACCCTCCTTAATATAAAATTGTAAGATATTATAAAAAGGCAATCAATATTTTTTCATCCGCCCTTAAAATAAGAGCAAAAATGCACTAAAAATATAAATAACCCAAATTCTTGACATTTTACATTATATAATACAAAAAGTAAATATTCAAGGGATTTTTTGCTAAAAATTAATAATTTTTTTAAAATTTAAAAAGAAAAAAACCGCACCTGTAAATGTTGCGGTTTTGAAGATTTAAAATATTTATTTTTTTATAACGTCAAGTTCGAACCAGAAAGTGCTGCCTTTGCCTATGGTGCTTGTTACTCCGTAGTCTGCGCCATGCATTTCAAGGATTGATTTTACAATCGAAAGACCAAGACCGCTTCCGACAGATGAACGCTTGTGGGTTTTGTCAACTTTGTAATACCTGTCCCATATATACGGGAGGTTTTCCTTAGGAATACCTCTTCCGCAGTCGGTAACTTCAATTCTGACTTTCTTTCCTTTTGCGGTCTGTCTTACATACACTTCCTTTTTCTCTTCCGAATAATTTATCGCGTTGTTTATAAGATTATAAATTACCTGAGTAATTTTTATTTTATCGGCATAAACAGAAATATTTTCATCTGCCGAAAAATCGACAGTGTAGTTATCTTTCCCAACAAGTTTTATATATCTGTTTACGGTGTCGTTTAAAAGTTCTGTTATACTGAAATGTTCCTTTACAAGGACGGAAGTTCCGGACTGCAGTTTTGAAATATCGAGCATATCGTTTACAAGGTCTGTAAGACGTTTTGCCTCGTCGATTATTACCTGAATGTTTTCGGGAGTATTCTCTCCGGGAATATCGTGCATTGCTTCCGCATAGCCGATTATCATGGTAAGGGGAGTTCTTATGTCGTGGGAAAGATTTGCGATAAGGTCCTTTTTTAAAGTATCGGCTTTCCCGAGTTCCTCGGCGGCGTGATTCAAGGTATCGTTGAGTTGGGATATTTCAAGGTAGCCTTCAGCGTCAAATTTGGTGCCGTAGTCGCCTTTGGCAAGTTTTTTCGCAGATTCGTTTAACTTAAGAATAGGCGAGGATATTTTTTTTGAAAGACTGTATGCAAGTATGCAGGCAAGTGCAAGAATTATGACCGAAATAAATACCAAAAGGGATTTTATCGTTTTCACGGTGGTGCCGATAGGCGTAATTATACTGTCGAATAAGAATAAATACTGTGTTCCGTTCTGATCTTCGACAATTTTTGCGTAAAGCATTTCCTGTTCAATGCCATTTTTGAAAAACGGAGGCGCACCCCGCTTGAAATTTTCCGAATACTCCTGCTGAGTATCGTCGTTTTCCGAATTTTGTTCGCTTGAATCTTTATTTGCAGATACAAAAAATTCAAGACCGCGCTGATAATTCTGAAAGGCCTGTCCGCCATTGTTTTTTGCCTGGTCATAAATAAAATAAAGTTCGCTTTTCCGTAAAAAACGCAGAATGCAATTGGGATCGGATTCAACAAAGCGAATGGTTTCAAAAGAAGATAAATCTATAATTTTTACGGAAAAGTCGTTTTCATCGGCAACATCATTTAAAATGTCCGTGAAATTTTCACTGTCAATAGCCCTTATAATGGACGCAGCATTGATTTTAAGGGCTTGTGTTTTTATGGTTTTATAGAAAAACTCAAGAAATACTGTTTGTATAAGCCATAAAAGCAAAATCAGAATAAGCGAAAAAGATATGAAATAAAGAAAAAGTTTGCGGACAATGCTTGCTCCGCCGGATTTTTTATTCAGATTCAAAACGATATCCAACTCCCCGTAATGTTGTAATACAAGAACTGTATCGGCCGAGATTTTTTCTTAAAAGTTTTATATGAGTGTCAAGCGTTCTGTCGTCGCCGAAAAAGTCGTAACCCCATACGTTGCTGATGATTTTTTCTCTCGAAAGGGCAATGCCCCTGTTTTTTACAAGATAAAACAACAGGTCGTATTCTTTTGGCGTAAGATCGATTTTTTTATTGTCAATCGTAACTATGCGCCCTGTGAAATTGATGGACAGGGAATCTATATTTACGATATCCGAATCCGTTTTTGCAGATCTTTTGAGTATTGCGCCGACTCTCATCATAAGTTCTTTCGGCGAAAACGGCTTTACGACATAATCGTCTACGCCGACTTCAAAACCGTGGAGCCTGTCGTATTCTTCGCCCCTTGCCGAAAGCATAATAACGGGAGTTGCCGAGAACTTTCTTATTTCACGGCATACTGAAAAACCGTCGAGGTCGGGCATCATAATATCAAGTATTATTATATCAAATTCGTTTTTCCGGCAAAGACTTATCGCCTCAAGTCCGCCGGAGGCTTCCATAACGCTGTGACCTTCAAATACCGCGTATTTTGAAATGAGTTCGCGTATTTTTGCTTCATCGTCCACAATTAATATCCTGCTCATTGACTTTTCCTCTCATAAACTATATAATATATTATATAATAATGTAATAATGTGAAAAATAAGTGATATAATTATGAATTATTATATATTATAAAATAATTTTGTTGAAAAATATTTTTTATTGTGTTAAAATAGCATTGTAATTTTCAAAGTATAAAAAATCCGGAGGTTTTAAAATGGCAGAAAAATTAAAGTTGTTCTCTTCTTCTTTCGGCGGTTACAATAAAGAAGAAGTTGTTGAATATATCGAAGAACTTAACAGGAAAATGACGCTGCTTAAAGAACAGTATGATTTTGAAACCGCAAGGCTTGAAAATGAAAGATGCGAACTTGAAAAAAAGGTGGACGAACTATCCGAGAAGGCTGAAAGCGCCGATAAACTGTCGGAAGAGAACAGCCTTTTGAAAAACGATATAGAAAACCAGAAAAACGCTATAATCAAAGCCGAAGAAAAAATTTCTGAATTGTCGTCAAAAGTTTCCGGATATGAAGTTGATTACGAAAGAAATAAAATAAAGGCCGCAAAATACGACGAAAGTATTCTTAAGGCGAAAAATATTGTATCGGAAGCCGAAATGTGCGCGAAAAAGATTCTTGATGACGCAAAATATGAGGCCGAAAGCACCGCGAGAAAAGTTAAGGAAGAGAGCGACAATCTTGTAAACCAGAACCTTAAAAAAGTCAAATTCCTGTATAAACGCCGCGACGAACTTCTTGAGGCTTTTTCAAAGGTAAAAAATGCTGCCGGCGGTTTTTACGATGAAATCACAAACGCTATGAACAGCGACGAGAAATAAATATGTCCGTATACTATATTAATACTTCACATCTCCCTCGAATCTGCGGCAAACTGCATGCCGGCGATGAGGTCTATCTTTCCGGAACGGTATATACTGCAAGGGACGCTGCGCATAAAAGAATTTTTTCTATTATGGAAAGCGGCGAAAAACTGCCTTTTGAAATAAAAAATGCCGTTATTTATTACGCGGGTCCGACTCCGGCAAGACCGGGCGCCGTTATCGGTTCATGCGGTCCTACTACAAGTTCGCGCATGGATAAATTTTCTCCGCGCCTTTTGGATATGGGCCTTTGCGCGATGATCGGCAAGGGGAAAAGGAACAAGGAAACGATCGACGCAATAAAACGCAACGGAAAAGTTTATTTCTGTGCGCTCGGAGGGGTCGGCGCGCTTGCGGCGCTTTGCATAAAGAAGTGCGAAGTTATAGCGTTTGAAGATCTTGGGTGTGAATCGGTAAAAAAACTTGAATTTGAAAATTTTCCGGTTTATGTGGCGATTGATTCATACGGGGAAAGTATTTTTAAGTAACATAATAACATAAAAATAAAGACGTTTACACGTCTTTATTTTTTTTGCTTTCTGTAACCATGTTTTTAAGAGCCGAAAGTGCGTCCGAAAAACTGCCAACCGAATCTATAAGACCGATATTTACAGCTTCGGCAGCGTCAATTACGGAACCTACATCGGAGGCGAGTTCATCGGTATTTAACATGAGTTTTCTTAAAGTTTCTTTTTTTGCATGCGAGTGTCTTACTATAAAATCAATGATTCTTTCCTGCATTTTTGTAAAATATGAAAAGGTCTGGGGAACGCCTATCACAAGACCGTTTAGCCTTACCGAATGAACAGTCATTGTGGCAGACGGCACAATAAATGACTTTTTTGTGCATACCGCGAGCGGCACGCCTATCGAATGTCCGCCGCCGAGAACCAAAGATACCGTAGGCTTTTTCATTCCGGCTATCATTTCCGAAATTGCAAGGCCTGCTTCAACATCTCCGCCCATAGTATTCAATAATATAAGAAGTCCGTCTATCTCCGGACTTTCCTCAACCGCAACAAGCTGAGGTATTATATGCTCGTATTTTGTTGATTTTGTCTGCGGGGAAACAACATAATGCCCCTCAATTTGCCCTGCGATAATCATTGAATGGATTGTAACATTATTGTTTTTTGTAACAACGCAGCCTTGTTCTTCAATGATGTGATTTTTCATTTCCGCATTTTTTAAAATGTCGCTTTCTTCTTCGTCAAATTGTTCCTGCGAAGTCTGTATATCGTTATTTTCATAATTCATATAAAAAATCTCCAGAAAAAAAGTAAGTATACTTATTATCGGTGTTTTGATAAAAAATATACTTACCATAAAGATTAATTATCTTTTGAAGAAAGAAAGAAACGCTTTATGCGCGGAATACAGATCGGTTTTTGATATTATTTCAAACGGCGCATGCATTGAAAGAACCGGAACGCCGACGTCAACAGTATCAATGTTTTTTTCGGAAATATACATAGCAACGGTTCCGCCGCCGCCCTGATCCACTTTACCGAGTTCGCCTGTCTGCCATACGATACCGGCTTTGTCAAAAATGTTTCTTATTTCGGCAACATATTCTGCGGAAGCGTCGTTCGTAGAAGATTTGCCGCGCGCGCCCGTGAATTTCGTAACAACAATTCCCTTATTTACAAAACTTGAATTTTTTGCTTCGTATACGTCCGCGTAGTTCGGGTCAAACGCGGCATTTACGTCGGCCGAAAGGCACTTTGAATTTTCAAACATTTTATATTTGTTTACGCCCATGTTTTCGGCAATGTCGGAAAGAACATTGAAAAATGCGTACGATTTCATGCCGGTATTGCCTTCGCTGCCGACTTCTTCTTTATCGGCAAGAATTGTAATAAGCGTTTTTGAGGGAATTTTCTTTGACGCTTCGAGCGCTGATGTGACGATAGGATACGCGCATACCTTATCGTCGTGGCCGTATCCGCAAAGCATACTTCTGTCAAGACCCGCATCTCTTACTTTTCCCGCGGGAACAAGGCACAATTCTGAGGAAAGAAAATCAGATTCGCAGATTCCGTAGCTTTCGTTTAATATAGAAAGAATGTTGAGTTTTATCTTTTCTGACACTTTTTCGTCATTATAAGGAACGGAGCCTGCAAGTATGTTAAGATTTTCCCCGGAAATAACTTTTGCTGCGGTTTTTGACATCTGATCCTGAGCAAGATGCGGCAAAAGGTCTGTAATATAAAATACCGGATCGTCTTCCTTTTCACCTATAACTATATCGATTTTTGAGCCGTCTTTTTTTGCGATAGTGCCGTGAAGCGCAAGGGGAAGGGCAGTCCATTGATATTTTTTTATTCCGCCGTAGTAATGCGTTTTGAAAAAGGCAAGTCCGGAATCTTCGTACAAGGGGCATTGTTTTAAATCAATTCTCGGACTGTCTATATGAGATACGGCGATGCTTACGCCGTTTTCAAGGCTTTCTTTTCCGAGAACGATAAGAAAAATGGATTTACCGCGGTTGTTTACATAAAGTTTATCGCCGGCAGAATACTTTTTCCCGTATTCAAATTCCGTAAAACCACATTTTTCAGCCATTTTTTGCGTGATTTTTACAGCCTCACGCTCGGTTTTTGCCTCACTTAAAAAGTTCTTATAGCCCTCGGCATACTTATATGCGTCGTCAATGTCGGATTTTGTCATTATCTCGTATGAGTTTTTCTTTTCCAAAAAAAGTTTTTCGCTTAAAAGTTCGCCTTTGGTTTTTTCTTTCATGATATCATGTCCTTTCTGATACATTTTCCGAGTTTTTATAGTACAGTCTTTCATAGACTTCAACGGCATTATTTACTTTTTTTACGTAGTTTTCGGTTTCTTTGTACGGAATATTCATGAGCCTTCCGTTATTGTTGTATCTTTCGTCGGAAAGCCATTTGTTTACGGTTGTTCTTCCGGCATTATATGCCGCAAAAACAGTGTCCCATGAAACAAATTCCAACTGAAGCATGCTTAAAAAATATGTTCCGTATTTTATGTTCGTATCCGGGTCATAAAGGAGGGTTTTATTAAACTCCTCGCCGGTTTTTGTGCAAAGCCATTCAAATGTTTCCGGGGTAATCTGCATAAGACCTATCGCGCCTTTTTTTGATACGGCGTCGCTTTTAAACGAACTTTCGGTTCTTATTACGGAATATATTACAGATTCGGGAACGTTATAAATTTCGGAATATTTTTCTACAAATTCCGAATATTTTTTCGGATGTGAAGAACGAAGAATGCTGTCGTCGATAAACTCAAACGTAAACGCCGAAATTATAACAAGTATCAAAAGCCCTAAAATCGTTAGTGTCTTTTTCATTTTTCTCCTCAAAAATTATTTGCAATCGGTTTTTATTAATGCATGAAGTTTTTCGGCAAAATCTGAAAAAACCTCTTTGCTGTCATTGTTGTAAACAATGTAGTCGCACTTTTCGATATAAAACGAGTCGTCTTTTTGCGCAAGCATTCTTTTTTTTGCGTCGGATTCTTCAAGATTGTCGCGCTTTATAATTCTTTTTTCGCGCAGTTTTTTATCTGCAATAACGCCAACGGTAATATCGCACAACTCATTTTCCCGGCTTTCGAAAAGCAAAGGCGCGTCAATTACGCATGCGGCAAAATTTTTGCTGCGGAAAAACTCAATTTTTGCATGTACTTGTTCGGTTATATATTTGTGAGTCACAAAATTAAGAAGCAGATGCTTTTTTTCATCGGAAAATGCGATATCCGCAAGTTTTTTTCGGATAAGTTCACCGTTTTGGTCAATAATTTCATCTCCGAAGTTTTTGCGAAGTTCGGCAAGACATTCTGAACCGGGTTTTACGACAAGTTTCGATATTGCGTCTGTATCAATACAAGGATACCCAAGTTTTTCAAGTTCAATGCACAGGGTTCCTTTTCCGGCGCCCGTGGGTCCTGTTATTCCGATAATTTTCATATGTTTCTCCAAAAAAATCAAACGTTGATAATATGAAAGGCGGAGGCTTTCAGCAATCTGTTGAAAACCGCAAGGCGTATGCCGCTTTTATCGTTTAATATATGTACGTAAACTTTGTCGACCGATAAAGCGTCCGTTTCTCTCAATCTTGAAAAAATGCTCTGAGCCTGCTGAATAGGAGCGTCTTTTTTTCCTATGCACAAAAGATTTTTGTCATAAAGTTTGTTTATGTCTTCCGAAAAACATAATATCGCGCAGTTTTCGGATTCCTGCTTTTCGGAAAGAAAAGATATAACCTTTTCGTCTTCTCCTGTTACTAGAAAAACAGGGGAACTCGGCGCGTAGTGCTTATATTTCATTCCCGGAGCGCATGCAACGTCTCCTTTTTTCATTTCGGAGAGAATTGCCGATGAAACGTTTACTTTTCCGAGTTTTTCGGTCAGCATTTCGAACGTTACGGCGCCGGGACGCAGCAGAACGGGAATATCTTCTTCAAGAGTTATAACCGTAGATTCGACTCCGACATCACATGGGCCGGAATCGATTATTGCGTCTACCTTGCCGTCGAGATCTGAAATCACATGCTGAGCCGATGTGGGACTCGGTCGGCCAGAAATATTTGCGGACGGAGCTGCGACAGGGACGCCGCACAGTTCCAGAAATTTATTTGCAACTTTATTTACCGGAATTCTTACGGCAACATTTTCAAGACCTGCGGTTACATTGTAAGGAATGCACTCTCTTTTTTTCAGAATTACCGTTAATGGCCCCGGAATAAAGCATAAAACCTTTTGAAGTCTTGTGTTTTCTTTTGCAAAACAGTAGTTTTCGGCATTTTCAATTTTGTCAAGGTGAATTATCAAAGGATTGTCGCACGGGCGTCCTTTTGCTTTGAAAACATCATTTACCGCCTTTTCGCACAATGCGTTGGCGCCAAGCCCGTAAACCGTTTCGGTGGGGAAGCATACATTTCCTCCGCGCTTTATAATATCGGCGGCAACAGATAATTTTTCAATGTCGTCTTCCTGCGAAAGGTCGGGAGAAACTTTAAAAATTAATGTCTTATCAAGTATCATTTTAAATATATTCTCTTTTCTAATAAATTAGAATTGACTGTTTTGCAGTCTTTGAGTTCTGTCGTATGTCAAAAGTGCGTCTATAACTTCCTGCAGATTTCCGTTCATGATAGAATCAAGCGAGTATAAAGTGAGCCCTATTCTGTGGTCGGTAAGACGGCCCTGAGGAAAGTTGTATGTCCTTATACGTTCGCTTCTGTCGCCTGAACCCACCTGATTTTTTCGTTCGGTCGCAATTTCACGTTCCTGCTTCTCTTTTTCCATATCATATAACTTTGTCCGAAGCATTTTTATCGCTTTATCCCGGTTTTTGAACTGACTTCGCTCGTCCTGGCATTCAACGACAAGCCCTGAAGGTTTATGAAGGATTCTTACCGCGGAATCGGTTTTGTTTACATGCTGGCCTCCGGCTCCTCCGCTTCGGTAAGTGTCTATTTCCAAATCTGCGGGATTTATTTCAATTTCAACTTCCTGAGCTTCCGGAAGAACCGCAACTGTAACGGCGGAAGTATGAATCCGTCCCTGCGTTTCGGTTTCGGGAACCCTCTGAACCCTGTGAACTCCGCTTTCAAATTTAAACCTTGAGTATGCGCCTTCGCCTTCTATGGAAAATGAAATTTCCTTATATCCGCCGAGTTCAGTTTCGTTTGCGGATAAAACTTCCGTTTTAAAACCTGCGCTTTCCGCATACATAGTATACATTCTGAAAAGTGAATTTGCGAACAACGCAGCTTCTTCACCGCCTGTTCCGGCGCGTATTTCAACGATTACGTTTTTGTCGTCGTCTTTGTCTTTCGGCAAAAGAAGAATTTTCAGTTCATCGGCGATTTTTGCAAGGTTTGATTTTTGAATTTTACATTCCTCTTCGGCAAGTTCCTTCATTCCGGCGTCGCTTTCGCTCTGAAGAAGTTCTTTTGCCTGGGCAAAATCATTTTCACATTTGCAGTATTCGGAATATTTTTCCACAATAGGAGAGAGCAGTTTGTGCTCTCTCATCAGTCTTTTGAATTCTTCGTTGTTGCTGACAATGTCGGGGTCCGTAAGTTTCTGCCCGATATCGTTGAATTTTTTTACTGTTTCTTTAAGATTTTCAAACATAGGATTTTTCTCCGGGTTATTTTATGCTTTTAACGTTTTTTTCAAGTTTTATTCTTGGAACAATGACCTCATGACCGCAGTTCGTGCATTTGATTTTTATGTCGCTTCCAGTTTTTAAAACAATAAATTCCTTTGCGTTTTTGCCGCAGGCATGATTTTTTTTCATCACAAGGACATTTCCCTGCGAAAATATTTTATTTTCCGTAAGATCACATCCCAACTTGTTTTTGCAAAAACTTTTTACTATAATATTAAATTATACCATACGAGAAAAAATATGTAAAGACAAATATATGTATCAAAACCTCATTTTTCAAAGAAAATTAACATTTTTTGCGGTTTTGTGTGTTATACTTATATAAAAACAACCGCAATAAGGAGGATTTTAACATGAAAAAAATGAGGGCAGTTCTTCTTACAGTATTGTCAGTGTGCCTTTTGCTCAGCACGACAAGCACTTTTGCAGAAAGGATTGACGCTGTATTCAACACCGTAAGAATTGTATCCGACGGCAAAGTCATAACAGAAAAGAACAAGGATTATGAGCTTTATAACGGTTCAAAAGTTCCTTTCAGTATCGTATATTCCGGAACGACATATCTTCCGGTCAGAAAGATTTCCGAGACGCTGGGCTATGAAATAAAATGGGACGACAGTACAAGAACCGTGTCTGTAAATTCTCCGAAAAAAGAGGAACCTGTTAAAAACGAAAACCGGTATGATTTTTTTGATACCGTATACGATTTCGGAAAACTTAACGGTATCGATACTGCCGCCGAAACGTTTACCGTGAGAAGCATCGCTTACCATTACCGCGCAAAAGACGTAACCGACAATATGATAGAATCGTATAAGAAAAAACTTTCGGATGACGGATTTACCGAAGAAAAAAATAAGTGCGCAAATGTTGCCCCCGTGTATACAAAAGACGACATAAAAGTTACTTTGGACCTCGGCATATATACTGACTTTGTGTATTGCATTACCGTTTCGGATATGAGAAAACCGGCATGCAACCACAAAAACTTCGCCGGAAACGGCGTGCTTCCGACATATTCTTCGGTGTTTACCGGAGAATACAGTTCCGCCGCAGGATATTATACTTACGCAGGTTCATGGGATACGTGGGGATGTACGGTCGATTACATATCACTTCTTGAAGAATGCGGATTTACGCTTACCAATGTTCAAGACGGCAAATTCGGAAACATTTTTTCATACATGAAAAGCGGAAAATCGGCGTCGTTCGGACTTTTATCACACGGAACCGATCTTGCAATGTTTGATGTTATGTATAATTAATAAAAGAAAAAACGGCTCAGATGAGCCGTTTTTTTATTGGTTATGTAACTGTTTTTCCGTGTCCTTCGGATTTTCGGATAAAACCTTGACAAAAATTTCATGCGCCATTAAGTTGTCAGCATCGGTTACCGTAACCGAAAGATTTTCATATTCAAAATGATACCCCTTTTTCGGAATGTCGCCGCATTTTTCGATAAGCCAGCCGTTTACGGTGGTGGCGTCCGAGTCTTCATCCTGCACAAGGCCGAATTTTTCAAAAAATTCTTCGGTTGAAGTGCTGCATAAAACTCTGTAGGAATTTTCGCCGACTTTTTTTATGTTGGCGATTTCTTCATCGCCTTCCTCCCATATTTCGCCGACTATTTCTTCAAGGATATCTTCCATTGTCACAATTCCGGAAGGAATTCCGAATTCGTCAACGACAATAACAATATGGTTGTGCTTTAACTGCATTTCTTTAAAGAGAAGGTCGAGATGCATGGTTTCCGGAACATAAACCGGCTGAAACATGGCCTGCTTTAAGGTGAATCCCGGCTGATTGCATTTTAAAAGATAGTCTTTCGTATAAAGAATTCCCGAAATTTCATCAACATTGTTTGAATACACGGGTATTCTTGAGTACCCTTCGGTTTCAATGGTCTTAATTATTTCTTCGTGCGAAGAGTTTTCGGATACATATACAACCGATTTTCTGGGCGTCATGACATCTACCGCCGTGAGATTGTCAAGTTTGAACACGTTTTTAATATATTCAATATCATCTTCATCAAGCGTGCCTTCGTCAACTCCTGCGTCGAGCATAATAACAATGTCTTCTTCGGAAACAGCTTCGTCTTTTTCGCCCGGATCAATGCCGAGCAGTCTTAAAACCGCGTTTGTGGAAACCGTAAGAAGCCATATAACAGGCTTTAGGACAACCGCAAGGAAAGAAATGAAGCCGCATACGAATTCGGCGAGTTTTTCCTTGTGGCGCATGGCAATTCTTTTCGGAACAAGTTCTCCGAGAACAAGAGTGAAAAAAGACAGAATGAGCGTAATTATAATGACGGCGGCGGTGTTTATAACTCCGGCGCTGGCTCTTGGAATATTAAAGGCGGATATTATAAATTCGGAAAGTCTTTCGGCAAAATTGTCGGCAGCAAAAGCGGAACCGAGAAATCCCGCAAGAGTTATGCCGATTTGAATTGTAGATAAAAATCTTGTCGGCTCGTCAATCATCTTAAGCATTTTTGCGGCTTTTTTGTCGCCTTCGTCGGCTTTTGCCTTTACTTTCTTTTCATTAAGCGAAATTACGGCAATTTCTGTTGCAGCAAAAAAAGCATTGAATAAAATCAATATAAACTGCAGCAATAATTGTTTAAACATTAATATATAACCTCCAAAAATTTACAGTGTTTATTTATCGTCCGAACGCTAAACTAAAGGCGGTGACGCATAAAAAACTTGTATGCAAGAAACGTGCACATGTGTAAAAATCCGAAGGTCATGCTACTTCGGGGTAAAGGATCCACTAAAAACAACTCCTTAATAAGTGTTTCCGCAGGGTGAAAAATCCATCTGACAGAAAAACAATATATTTTAATATATACATTATATCACACTTGCATGCTTTTTTTCAAGAGGTATTTCTTTGTTTATTTTTTTGTTGACAAAGAGAAAAAGAGATGCTATAATATGAAATTGAAATTCATTTTCATATTGGGGTAAATAAAATGAACGGTCAGATAAATTATAAAACAAAGCAGAAAGACGCGATTCTCGGCTGCATAAAAAAATTCGGAGACAGGCATTTTACGATCGATGAACTTTTTGAGGCGCTGAAAGACAGCGGTTGTTCTGTAGGAAAAACAACGATATACAGGAACATAGAGAAGTTTATGGATGAAGGAATTGTAAGAAAATACAATCTTTCGGAAAAAGACAGCGCGTGTTTTCAATATGTGAATGACAGTTGCTGCGAGCATTTTCATTTAAAATGCGTTTCGTGCGGACGGCTTATTCATGCGGATTGTGATTTTTTGAAAAATCTTTCCGAACATATAAAAAACGAACATGAATTTGTTATTGATAATTCCAGAACCGTATTTTACGGGAAATGCAGGGAATGCATAAACGGAGGCGGCAAAAAATGAAAAAATTTATTATATTGGTGCTTTTTTGCGCAGTGATGTTTTCAGGTTGTTCCGTCGGTGCGCCGAAAAACGGCGAAGACGGCAGCGACGGAAAACTGAATATTGTCGCAACGCTTTTTCCGCAGTATGATTTCACAAGAGAAATTGTAGGGGATAAAGCGAACGTGACCTTGCTTTTGCCCTGCGGAGTTGACAGCCATTCGTTTGATCCGTCAATATCAGACGTGATGAAGATGGACAACGCCGACCTTCTTGTTTACACGGGTGAAAATATGGAAACATGGGCAAAAACTTTTATAGACGCTTCTGACGGAAACTGCAGGATAGTTGACGTGTCGAAAGATATCAGCCTTATTGTGCCCGGCGATGA
>CAKSDR010000012.1 GCA_934446095.1 uncultured Eubacteriales bacterium
GTATATATTCGATATAAGCGTTACCGCAAACCGTCCTGACTGTCAAAGCATTATAGGAATTGCGCGTGAAGTTGCGGCTGTTCTGAACAAGCCCTTTAAACTTCCTCCTCTTGATTTTACGACAGACGGAAAGGATATTGATTTTAAAATCACGGTTGAAGATCCGGATCTTTGTCCGAGGTACATAGGACACTATGTATCCGATATTAAAATCGGCAAATCCCCCGCATGGCTCAGAAGGCGTCTTTCGCTTGTGAACATAAATTCAATTTCAAATATAGTTGATATTACAAACTACGTGCTAAAGGAATTCGGTCAGCCGATGCACGCCTTTGATCTTTCGAACCTTGAAAAATCCGAAATTGTTGTAAGACGCGCGCACGACAAAGAAAAAATAACAACTCTTGACGAAAAGGAATTTGAGTTATCAAGCAACAATCTGGTTATATGCGACGGCGTAAAGCCGGTTGCTCTTGCTGGAATAATGGGCGGACTCAATTCCGAAATCAAAGACACTACGAAAGACGTAATGTTTGAAGCGGCAAAATTTGCACGCGACAATGTAAGAAAAACTTCAAGAAGTCTCGGACAGATTTCAGATTCAAGCCTGCGCTATGAAAAAGGCGTTGACGAATATTCGACAAGACTCGGCATGAACCGCGCATTAAACCTTATCTGCAAACTTGGCTGCGGCAAAGTTTCAAAATTTGAAATAGAAGTTGCCGAAAATAAAGACATTCTGCCGCATCCGGTTTCGGTTTCAGTTTCCAAAATAAATGAAATTGCGGGCATTGAAGTACCGAACGAAAAAATACTTTATCATTTAAATTCTCTCGGATTTTCGCCAAAAATCGAAAATGACAATTTAACGGTTATGGTTCCCGCATATCGTGAGGACATTGAAGACAACGTTCAGGACATTGCCGAAGAAATTATAAGGTTGTACGGTTACGACCATATAGTTCCGAGATTTTTAAATTCTGCGCAGGTTACCTGCGGCGGCAGAAACGAAAGTCAGAAACTTTCGTTATCCCTCAAAAATGTATTATGTGCTCAAGGTTATTACGAATCTGTTTTCTATTCTTTCTTCTCGCAAAAAGATCTTGACATGCTTCATATACCGGATGACGATGAAAGACGTAACACCATCCGCCTTTTAAATCCGATAAGCGAAGACATCTCGTGCATGAGAACGATGCTTGCGCCGTCGATGATAAATGCCGCTGTAAAAAACATGCGTAAAGGTAACAATTCCGGAAGATTTTTTGAACTTGCAAACATATTCAAAGCAGATTCTCTTCCGCTGAAGGATTATCCGAAAGAACTGCCTATGCTCTGCATATGCGCTTTCGGAGATGACGAGACATTCTTCTCATTTAAAGGCGCTCTTTGTGCCATTGAAAAACATTTCGATGTTACTTTTTCTTACAAAAAGGCATCTATTCCGTTCCTTCATCCCGGAATATCCGCCGAAATTTTCTGCCAAAACGAGAAAGTAGGATACATCGGCAAAGTAGCATATGATATTTGTGATGAACTTGCAGTTGACAAGCCTATATTTATTGCGGAACTTGACTATACGGTTCTCTCAAAATATCTGAACACGAAAATTTCATATGTTCCCATTTCAAAATTTCCGGTTGAATCCCGCGACCTTGCTCTCGTTTCGGATGAAAAAATCACATGCGAAGAAATTACAAATTCAATTATTTCGTCGTGCAAATATATTTCTTCCGTAAACCTCTTTGACATATACCGCGGAAAACAGATTGGCGAAGGGAAAAAGAGCATGGCGTTCAACATCATTTTCACCCCGTCGGATCATGAATTTTCAGGCGATGAAATCGACAAGTATATCCAAAAAATTCTACGCAAACTTGAATTTACTCTTGGTATTACGCTTCGCTGACATATTTTTCCGCGCAAGTTGCGGACACAGAAACAAAGCCTGCCGATATATCGGCAGGCTTTTGTTTTTCTATGAAAAATGCCATAAAATTTTATTTTATGGCATTTCTGTGTCCGCAACTTGCGCGGAAAATTTATTTGTTTTTATCCGAGATATATTTATCTATGGATTTTGCCGCAGTCTTACCTGCACCCATTGCAAGTATAACCGTTGCGGCTCCCGTAACGGCGTCTCCGCCGGCAAAAACTCCCGGTCTTGTTGTAGCACCTGATTCATCTGCGACAAGTCCGCCCCATTTTTCGGTTTCAAGTCCGGAAGTTGTCGATTTAATAAGAGGATTCGGTGAAGTTCCTATTGCCATAACAACGCAGTCTACAGTCAGTTCAAACTCTGAATCTTTCTTTTCAATCGGTTTGCGTCTTCCCGACGCGTCAGGCTCGCCAAGTTCCATTTCAACACATTTAAGTGCAGACACAAACCTGTTTTCATCTGGAATAATCTCAACAGGGTTTGTAAGCATTTTAAAGATAATGCCTTCTTCTTTCGCGTGTTCTATCTCTTCAGCACGCGCAGGCATCTCATTTTCCGAACGCCTGTAAATTATGTATACGTTTTCAGCACCGAGCCTTTTCGCACATCTTGCAGCGTCCATCGCCACATTTCCGCCGCCGACAACCGCAACATTTTTTGATTTTTTTATAGGCGTATCCGATTTTTCGCTGTATGCTTTCATAAGATTTATTCTTGTTAAAAACTCGTTTGCAGAGTAAACACCCTTAAGATTCTCTCCGGGTATATTCATAAATCTCGGAAGACCGGCTCCGCTTCCTATAAAGATCGCTTCAAAACCACGATCAAACAAATCATCAACCGATAATGTTTTTCCTATTATCGTGTTTGTCATAATTTTTACGTTGAGTTTCTTCAAATTTTCAATTTCGTTTTCAACAATTTCCTTTGGCAAACGAAACTGCGGTATACCATACATAAGTACACCTCCGGCGGTATGCAATGCTTCAAATATTGTAACTTCATATCCGAGTTTTGCAAGATCTCCGGCACATGCAAGTCCTGCAGGACCTGCTCCGACAACCGCAACTTTATGTCCGTTTGAAACAAATTCCACGGCATCTTTGCCATGTTTTAAATTATAATCGGCAACAAACCTTTCAAGTCTTCCGATTCCTACCGGGTCTCCGTTTTTGCCCCTTACACATTTTTGTTCACACTGGGTTTCCTGAGGACAAACTCTTCCGCAAACAGCCGGAAGCGAACTTTGTTTATGAATAATTTCATATGCTTTATCAAAATTTCGGTTTTTTATCTCGTTTATAAACGAAGGTATGTCAATGCAGACAGGGCATCCCGCAGTGCAAGGCTTCATTTTGCAATTAAGGCAGCGATCTGCTTCATCACATGCCATCTGCTCAGTATAACCTGTCGCCACCTCGTCAAAGCATTTATTTCTTATATTTGCATCAAGCGTCGGCATAGGATTTTTATTTTTAGACATATTCGGCATTACTTTTTCCCCTCCGAGCGTAAAAGATTACATGTTTTTTCCCTTGCGGCACTTTCAAAATCACAATACATTTTTGAACGTTCCATAGCCTCGTCAAAATCGACTTTGTGTCCGTCAAAATCAGGTCCGTCAACGCACGCAAAGACCGTCTTTCCGTCAACTGTCAGCCTGCAGCCGCCGCACATACCGGTTCCGTCTATCATTATCGGATTCATACTTACGGTTGTTGCAATATCGTATTTTTTGGTAAGGGCGCAGACAAATTTCATCATAACAAGAGGTCCTATCGCGATAACTTTGTCGTATTTTTCTCCGGATTTTATAAGTTCTTCAAGTTTATTTGTAACAAGACCCTTTTCTCCGTAACTTCCATCATCGGTCATAATAAAAAGTTTTTTCCCTGCCGCACGAAACTCGTCTTCCAAAATTACAAGATCACGATTTCTGAATCCTATTATGGAATGCACATCTGCTCCCGTTTCGGAAAGTTTTTTGGCAATCGGATATGCAATTGCGCATCCGACTCCTCCGCCTATAATTGCAACTTTCTTCAGATTTTCAATTTCTGTAGGTTTGCCCAAAGGTCCTGCAAAATCGCAAAGTTTATCGCCGACATTCATATTATTAAGTTTCATCGTCGTGGCGCCGACTATCTGAAATATAATCGTGACAGTTCCGTCTTCTCTGTCAAAATCCGCAATCGTCAGAGGAATTCTCTCGCCGTTTTCGTCGGTTCTTAAAATAATAAACTGTCCCGGATTTGCTTTTGCCGCCACAAGCGGCGCTTTTATTTTCATAAACGTTACCGTAGGGTTTAAAATTCTTTTTTCTACTATATCGTACATTTATACACCTCATAATTTTTTTGTATATGTAAATATATAAAGTTTATTCTAAATATTTTTTGTCTTTTCAATGCGGCGGCCGCACAGGGTGCGGAAAGCGGCAACGCCGCGTAAAAGGATTGCGCAGCAAGACTTTCTGCCGATATTTTACCATGAGCAAAAATGCTTGCTTGCAATAGGATTTTTGCAAAGCCGTCAATGCGGCAGCCGCACAAGGTGCGGAAAGCGGCAACGCCGCGTAAAAGGATTGCGCAGCAAGACTTTCTGCCGCTATTATAACACATCCCCCACTTCAATTCAAGTGTTTTGGTGTTTCTCCGTGCAAATATTTATTGAAAATTCTGTATTTATTTTCCGTTTGCGGCAAAAATTAAAATATGGCGGTGATTTTATGAATTACAAGAGACTATGCGCAATATATATTTGCTTTATTTTGCTGTTTTCGGCGGTGAGTGTCAGAATATATGTCCTTTCACAAAACAGCGGTGCTGTAAACGTTTTGTCGGGTCAGTACACAAGAAAATCCGACATTGCGGAGCGGCGCGGTTTTATTTTTGACAGAAACGGAAAAATTTTAAATTTTGAAAGTTCAAAATCCGTAATATTTGTAAATCCGGCTTTTGAAAATCCGTCGGCATATAAAAAATCAGAACTTCTGGCAAAAATTACAGAAATGCCCCAGTCAAAAATATATGAAAAAATATCCGAAGGGGTTCCTTTCAGCCTTATATCCGACAAGGATTGCAATCTTGAATTTGCAAAATGTTTTAAAATATACGACCGTATATCATCGCAATATTTATGTCATGTTCTCGGCTACACGGATTTTCAAAACAGCGGCGTATGCGGCATTGAAAAGGCATACGACAAATTTCTTACGGAAAATTCGGGAGGAAAAGTCTATGCAATATATGACTCGAATGCGAAAAAAGCCAGCATTGGCAACGGAATGTTTATTGTATATGACGATAACTATACCCAAAAGACCGGAATAAAACTCACTATAGATAAAGACATTCAGGATATTGCAGAGCGTGAATGTGAAAAGAATCTTGACATGGGCTGCGTTGTAATATCAGATACAGAAACCTGTGAAATACTGTCACTTGTATCAAAACCGGGTTTTTCAAAAGACAGCCTTCAGGAAAGTCTGAATTCCGACAAAGGTGACTTTATAAACAGGGCTTTTTCTTTGTATACTCCGGGGTCTGTTTTTAAAACGGCCGCCGCATGTGCGGCTTTAAATGAAGATATAAAGTATGCGGATAAAACATATACCTGCACCGGTTCTATAGACGTTGCCGGCAAAAAATTTGCCTGTCATGAAAAAGGCGGACACGGAACACAAAACATGAGTACAGCTTTTGCAAACTCCTGCAACACATACTTTATAAATCTTGCGCTTGAAATAGGAATTGATAAAATAACGGATATGGCAAAAAAACTCGGATGCGCAAAATATTCAAGCATAAATCTTTTAAATACAGAAGTCGGAAATATCCCTTGCAAAAATCTGTATTTGCCGGCAAATGCGGCAAACATATCAATAGGTCAGGGAGAAGTCATGCTGACTCCGATCGAAGTTTCATCTTTAATATCATGTGCGGTAACCGGGAAATATACAAAACCGACGATAGTAAAATCTTTTGTTTTCAACAGTTTTGAGAAAGAACCCGAAAATGCTCCTTCCGAAAATGTTCTTTCGGAAAACGTATGCGAAAAAATGAGGGAAATGTTTTCTCTGTGCATTTCTGAAGGAACGGGATACCGCGCAAAAACCGACAATTTTATATGCGGCGGCAAAACCGCAACCGCGCAAAGCGGTCAATACAAAGACGGTAATGAAGTTATTCATACATGGTTTTGCGGATTTGCAAACATTAACAACAAATACTATACAATATGCGTTTTATGTGACGGAAACGGCGAAAATAAAGTTCATCCGTCCGAAATTTTTAAAAATATCGCCGAACAAATATACACCGCATACGCTTATAATGGTATTTCACATGATTCTTGACTTATAAGTATATTTTTTTTATAATAAGTATATCGAGTTTTATAATGAAAGGCCGTTTATATTTTATGGATAAATTCAAACTTCACAGCAATTTCAAGCCTACCGGCGACCAGCCGCAGGCAATAGAACTTTTGGCAGACGGGATTCTAAGCGGCGAAAAAGAACAGACATTACTTGGGGTTACAGGTTCCGGAAAAACCTTTACAATGGCAAATATTATAGAAAAAGTAAACAAGCCCACCCTTATACTTGCGCACAACAAAACACTTGCGGCTCAGTTATGTTCCGAATTTCGCGAGTTTTTCCCGGAAAATGCAGTTGAATATTTTGTATCTTATTATGATTATTATCAGCCGGAAGCATATATTCCCGGAAAAGATGCGTATATAGAAAAAGACAGTTCAATAAATGATGAAATAGACAAATTGCGGCACAGCGCCACGTCCTCTTTGTTCGAAAGGCGCGATGTTATTATCGTATCAAGCGTATCATGCATATACACGCTCGGAGATCCGCGCGAATATTCCTCAATGGTGGTTTCGGCAAGAGTGGGGGCGAACATTTCGCGCGACAGGTTTGCCGCAAAACTCGTGTCTATACAATATGAAAGAAACGACATGGTTTTTGAGAGAAACAAATTCAGGATGCACGGAGATGTTATTGAAATTTGTCCGTCAAACTCTTCGAATATAGGCATAAGAATTGAATTTTTCGGAGATCAGGTCGATTCCATTTCCGAAATAAACCCAGTTACGGGAAAGGCAATAAACAGTCTTTCATATGTTGCCATATATCCTGCTTCGCATTATGTTACATCACTTGAAACAAGGGATAAGGCCATTTCTGAAATCATGGACGAAATGCATGAACGTGTTGAATATTTCAAGTCACAGAACAAATTCATTGAAGCCCAGAGAATAGAAGAACGTACAAAATACGACATGGAAATGCTGTCGGAACTCGGATACTGTTCCGGCATCGAGAATTATTCAAGGGTACTTTCCGGAAGAGCCCCGGGCAGCATGCCATATACTCTGCTCGATTATTTTCCGAAAGATTTTTTAATGTTCATTGATGAGTCGCACGTTACTCTTCCGCAAATCAGAGGCATGCACGGCGGCGACAGTTCCAGAAAGAAAAATCTTGTCGATTACGGTTTCAGACTGCCTTCCGCATATGACAACAGACCTTTGACTTTTGAAGAATTCTCCGGAAAAATAAATCAGGTGATTTATGTAAGCGCAACGCCGAGCCAATATGAGCGCAGCAGAAGCACACATATCGCGGAACAACTTATCCGACCCACAGGACTTTTGGACCCCGTAGTCGAAGTCCGCCCCATAAAAGATCAAATCGACGATTTGATTTATGAAATAAACGAGCGGGTAAAGAAAAACGAACGTGTACTTATCACAACACTTACCAAAAAAATGGCAGAAGACCTTACAGATTATCTCCACGGTCATAAAATAAAATGCCGCTACATGCATTTCGGCACCGATACTATCGAGCGTATGGAAATTATACGCGACCTAAGACTCGGAGTATTCGACGTACTTGTAGGAATAAATCTTTTAAGAGAGGGGCTTGACATACCGGAAGTTTCTCTTGTCGCAATACTCGATGCCGACAAGGAGGGCTTTCTCAGAAGCGAAATGTCGCTTATTCAGACAATAGGCCGCGCCGCAAGAAACGAAAACGGCAAAGTAATAATGTATGCGGATACAATTACAAAATCTATGGATATTGCCATAACCGAAACAAACAGGCGCAGAAAAATACAGATGGAATATAACATCAAGAACAACATAACTCCGAAAACAATTCAAAAAGGCATACGCGATATTCTTGAAATCACATCTTCCAAAAAAGACTCGAAAAACAAAAAACCCAGAAGCGAAAAAGAAAGAGTTTCCCTTATCAATTCTCTTACCGAACAGATGAAAAAGGCGGCAAAAGAACTTGACTTTGAACTTGCAGCGCAACTGCGTGATGAAATTATAACGCTTTCCGGAAAGCCGTCGGCTGAAAAACGCGTAAAAAAGAATAAAAACAAAAAGAGTGCGGATTAAATCCGCACTCTTTTTACATATGGCAAAACTTTTTTTAAAATACTAAATACTCATAAAATATTTTTTAACAATATCAGTAATTTCTTCGATAGTTTCCGCTTTATTTATTATATTGCGCATCTCAGCCGCATTTCTCATGCCTTTTATATACCATGCCACATGTTTTCTCGCTTCATGCGACGCAATATACTCGCCTTTATTTTCTTTCATATACGAAAGGTGCGTTATAATATCCGAAAGTTTTGCGGCATTTGTCTGCTTTTTCACTTCAATCCCTTTTTCAAATTTCTGCGAAAGTTCGTAAAAAATATACATATTGCCGAGCGCTCCCCTGCCTATCATAACACCGTCGCAGCCTGTATAATCAAGCATTTTTTCAGCGTCATGAACACCCAAAATGTCGCCGTTTCCGATAACCGGAATACTAAGTGCCCTCTTTACATCTCTTATAATTTCAAGATCAACCGACGGGGCATACATCTGCTCGCGCGTCCTTCCGTGAATATAAACCGCGCTGACGCCGGCTTTTTGAGCCAAAAGCGCTATTTCAACGGCATTTATACTCGTTTTATCAAAACCTTTTCTTATTTTTACAGTGACAGGAACGTCTTTTCCGACTTCATCAACAACGCTTTTTAATATTTCATACGCAAGTTCCGGATTTTTCATAAGAGCGCAGCCGTCACCCGATGAAACTACTTTATGAACGGGACAGCCCATATTTATATCGATGGTATCGGGAGAAAACCGTTCAAGCGCAATTCTTGCAGCCCTCGTGACAGTCGCACTCTCGCTTCCGAAAAGCTGAATTGCGCACGGTCTTTCTCCGTCGTATATTTTTGCAAGTTCGTATGTTTTTTTGTCCCCAAATACAAGCGCCTTTGATGATATCATCTCCGTTGTTACGCCGTCGGCTCCGTACTTTTTGCACATTCTGCGAAAAGCCATGTCTGTAACCCCTGCCATCGGAGCCAAAAACAACCCGTTTTTATATTCAACATTTCCTATTTTCATTTTTTACATTGGTATTCCGTCAGGTTCTCCCGATATGCATGCCACATCTATCCCTGAAAAATACTGTTCCTCTTTTTTTGTATTATCGAATAAAACGCTGTTATAAATAATATTTCTGCACACGCTTTTGCCGTCAAGTCTTTTCTGAGAAGCAACCGGAAAAACCGCGCCTGTTTTATCGCATAAAGTTCCGCAAACCCCGTTTGCACCGCCCGAACAAAGTCCGTTTGCGTACAGCACGCAATTTTCAAGCGTCATAAGCGGCAGCCTTCCCGCAATATAAGCGCAGTATTTTATATTTTTATTTTTCTCAATATCCCTTATCTGCGAAAAATTCAGTTCCGGCGAAAAACACAGCGAAACAAATCCGAGTTTTTCGTACTCGGCAGCACTTTGACTGTTGTAAATATTAAGCCCTATTCCGCCGTAAAGCGCAAGTCCGGATTTTTTTACAACATCGATATGTCCTATATTTGATATTTCGCAAAATTTTGCCCCTGCGCTTTTTGCATAATTTAGAACTTCAAGCGCCTTTTCGCTCTCGCTGTTTGACATCACGCGCGGAAAAAGCACGCCGAAATTCACTTTTTCAAATTCCTTTAAATTTAAATTTTTCGTATTTGAAAAAAAAGACAGCGGAAAAACAAGAGAATCTATATTTTTATATTTTTTTATACAAGGCTGTACGTTGTCTGCATTTTTGAAATACAATCTCACAGAAGTATTTTTTCTTTCGTTATTTTTCCTTTTTACAATAAAATCTTTTTCTATAAACTGTATTTCGTTCTTTTTGCAAAGTTCATTTTTCAGTTTTTCGGCGGCGCGCCTTCTCAGGTCGTTAACAATTGCAACCGGAACAAAGCAATCATTTTCAAGATTTATAAAAATATTTTCATCGCGAATTTCAAATTCGGTCTTGCCCGTCTTTTGCAGTTTTTCCTTTATATTTTCCTTATCGGCAGGACTGCTTATTGATTTTTCAATCGCATTTTCCGAAAGAACATTTACTCTTACCCCGTTCGCCTCAAAAGATAACGACGCTTTTTTTCCAATCGAAAAATCGGCAAAAGCAGCGATGCTTTTTCGGGGTTCCGGCACTGTCAAATTCTTTTCGTATTCTCTTGTAAGTTCCTTTTCTTTTTCGCTGCGCACCCCATACATGCTTGTGATTTTGCGGCAGTTTTCTCCGGTAAAATATGCGTCCGTAAATCCTTTTCTTGAAAATATTCTATATAATTCTTCTTCCTCTGTCGCAGAGGCGTTTCTTTTTTCTTCAAGCAATTTTTTAAATATTTTTGTGACGGTATAAACATATTCCGGACTTTTCATTCTTCCTTCAATTTTAAGTGAAGCAACGCCGGAGCGCAGAAGTTCCGGTACATGCCTGCAAAGCGACAAATCTTTCATGCTTAAAGGAAATCCGTCTTTTTTTCCTGCGCGGCTTTCGGCTATGTACTCCATTCTGCACGGCTGCGCGCACATTCCCCTGTTTCCGCTGCGTTTTCCGACCGCCGATGAAAAAAGGCATTGACCGGAATGGCACACGCAAAGAGCTCCGTGTATAAATATTTCGGTTTCATAATCTTTTTTCTCTGTTATTTTTAATATATCCCCATAAGAAAGTTCCCTTGCGAGAACTATTCTTGAAAATCCGAGACTGTGCAGCATCTTCGCGCCGTCGGTATTGTGGCATGCGCACTGTGTGCTCGCATGCAGTTTTATTTCGGGAATATTTTCTTTTATCGCGCACGCAAGACCGATATCCTGAACAATAAAGGCGTCAGCCCCAAGAACAGCCGCATTATATACAAAATCAAGCGCATTTGAAAATTCCTTATCGTATACAAGTGTATTAAGCGTTATATTGCTTTTAACGCCGAAAATTCGGCAGGCTTCTATTGCTCTTGCAAACTCGCCATCGTCAAAGTTTTTTGCGCCGTATCTTGCATTTAAAGTTTTTCCGCCGAAATAAACCTCATCCGCACCTCCGGATATCGCGGCGAGCAAGCACTCGTATGAGCCGGCGGGCGCCAAAAGACACGGTATATTCTTATTATTCATATATCAATTCCCAAAATCACAGAAAACTTATCTGTCTTGTATAATCAAGAAACATATTTTCATCCTTAAATACTGCAGGTTTTGCATTTTTATATTCAGTATCTTTAAGCGCTTTATTTAATTTGTCGCAAAGTTCGACACATGCGAACATAACTGCTTTCTCAAAGAAAAGTCCCTTGTTCAACTGTTCGGAAATAATGTCGTTCAGTTGTTTTTCCACCAAAGCAACATAATCTTCGCCCTCATCGGAAAAAACATTAAGATTTCTTCCGCAAATATTAAGTTCATACGCCTTTTTCATGCTTTTTCACCTTTATCTCTTTTTTTATATTATAATATATTGAACAAATAAAATAAACACATTTTTGAAAATATTTTTAATAACTATTGAATTATTTTCGTTTTACAACTATAATGTAAGTGTATATATTTTTTGAAAGGCGGTGCCTATTATTAAAGTCGGATCCGGCGGACCGAAATTTTTCACGGTCATGCTTTCTGTTGCAATTTTGCTTTCAGGCATATGCATCGCCTCGTTTGAAACAGGCGCAATGTCGGTTATTGAAAACGCGTTCCGCCTTGTTTCAATTCCTGTTCAGTCTTTTTTTAATTCAACCGTTGATTTTTTCATCGATAAAAAAGATTATTTTTCGGATATCAGCAAACTTAAAAGCGAAAACGAACGTTTAAAAAAAGAAAACGCCGAACTTATGAATAAAGTAAATAAAAGCGACCTTTTAATACAGGAAAACGAATGGCTTTATAGCTTTATTGATTTAAAAAAGGAAAGAACCGAACTTTCATTTATAAATTCCAAAATTCTCGGTCATGATTCGTCGAATTACATGGTTTCCTTTACTCTTGACAAAGGCTCATTCCACGGTGTAAAAAAGGGTATGCCCGTTATAAACGAAAACGGTCTTGTGGGAATTGTATGCGAAACCGCGGTAAATTCATCAAAAGGGCTTTCCATAATAAACCACAGCACATCTGTAGGCGTTTATGTCGAGCGAACCGGCGTTTCCGCAGTTTTAAAAGGAAATTTTGATTTATACGGTGAAGGTTTGTGCGAAATTCCAAATCTTCCCTCAGGTTATGACATAATTCAGGGAGATAAAATTTTCACCTCAGGCCTCGGAAATGTTTATCCGAAGGATATTCTCGTCGGCACAGTTACCGAAATTCGCCCAAATCAAAACAATAATACAGTTTCGGCAATTATAAGCCCCGCGGCAAGCATGAACTTTTCCGACAGGGTCATGATTGTTACCGACAGTGCAACAGTATACGAATAATAATTTTACGGGAGATAATATGTCTGTATATGATACATGCGCCGCAATTTCAACCGCACACGGCAAGGCCGGAATTGCGGTTATAAGAATGACCGGCAGCGACAGCGTCAATATTGCTTCAAAAGTTTTCTTTCCGAGATCAGGAAAAAAATTAGTTGATGTTCCTCATGCAAAAGCCGTTTTCGGGGATATTTATTATTCCGGCGACATAATAGACAACGGCATATGTACGATTTTTTATGCTCCCCATTCATTTACCGGAGAAGATACTGTCGAAATTTCTTGCCATGGCAGCGAACTCGGCACATCGCTTGTCCTTTCCTCGCTTTTTGCGGCAGGTGCTATTCCGGCACCCGCCGGAGAATTTACAAAGCGCGCTTTTTTGAACGGAAAGTTATCTCTTATGCAGGCAGAAGCCGTAGCGGAACTTCTTGATGCGCAAAGCACATCGTCGATAAAACTTTCAATTGCAAAAGCTGACGGAAAACTTGACGCTGAAATAACCGATATTTCGGAAAAACTTAAAAATATTCTTGGTTCTGTTTATGCATATATCGACTATCCCGACGAAGATCTTGCCGACATGGATTCGGAAACAATGAGGGGACTGCTTTTTGAAATAAAGGACCGCCTTTTAAGGCTCACCGAAAGTTACAATTCGGGCAGAGCCATAACTTCGGGCATTCCGACATCTGTTGTCGGTCTTCCCAACAGCGGAAAATCTTCCCTTTTAAACATGCTTTTAAAAAAAGACAGGTGCATAGTTACCGACATTGAAGGCACAACGCGCGATGTTATAACGGAAAAAGCAACCATAGGCAATATTATACTCAGAATTTCCGACACCGCCGGTATACGCAAAACCGACGACGCCGTTGAACAGATAGGCGTCCGTAAAACGTTTGAAAGTATAGATTTATGCGAACTCATACTTGTCGTTTTAGACCTTTCGAAAAAAATTCTTCCCGAGGAAGAAGAACTTCTCGCAAAACTTTCAAAAATGAATGATAAAAAAGTTATCGTAATTCTAAACAAATCCGATATCGAAAAGTACCCCGACAAAGAACTTCTCGCAAAAAAATATTTTAAAAACTGTATAAAAATGTCGGTTAAAAACAATGTCGGAGAAAATCTGCTTTCAGAAAAATTAACTGCCCTTTATCCTTGCGGCGATGAAGAAATTAAAAGCGGTCTTATTATTACGGGTGCAAGAATTTATGCATGTTTAAACAATTGCCTGCACGCAGTCTGCGACGCCATACAAACCCTTGAATCATTCACTCCGGACGTTGCCGGAATGGATCTTGAACGGGCCTTGGGATACCTTGAAGAAGCCGACGGAAGAAGTGTCACGGAAGAAATCGTTTCAAACATTTTTTCAAGATTTTGCATAGGAAAATAAAGGCATAAAAAGGCACAGCCATTCAGGCTGTGCCTTTTTTCGTGCGATGCAAGACTTCGATTTTTATATGAAACAGGCCTTTCTGCTCCGAGTGCAAAAAATTTAAGTTTTTAACACCTTCAAATCTGTCCGAGAAATTCCGCAGCGCATATCTTAGGACTTTTATTAAATATGTCAAAGGCATACAAATCCGCAAAAACTTTTATTTAAAACCAAAGGCACAGCATATTTGCCGTGCCTTTTTTCTTTATTCTGCGGACACTGAAATTTTTCCGTCAGATATTTCAACGCCGATTTTTTCGATTTTTTTATTGTAATTTGAAATTACAATTTCCGCCGCTCTGTCTTCGATTTCAGTCTGGATGACTCTCCTCAGATTTCTTGCGCCGAACTTCAAACTGTACGACTTGTCGGCAAGGAATTTCAGAACCTCGTCATCATACGAAAGAGTGATATTCTTTTCGTTTAAAGTTTTGTTAAGATCACTTAGCATTATTCTTGCAATCTCAACAAAGTTTTCATTTGTAAGTTGATTGAAAATTATTACTTCATCGATTCTGTTCAAAAATTCCGGTCTTAAAAAGTCAAACAGGGCTTTTTGTATTCTGTCTTCGCTTATATTTCCTTTAACTGTTGAAAATCCCGCAGAATTCATGCCCGTACTTGAACCGGCATTTGTTGTAAGAACAATTATCGTGTTTTCAAAATTCACCTGTTTCCCATGCGCGTCTGTGATAACTCCGTCATCAAGAATCTGCAAAAGCACATTCAATACATCAGGGTGTGCTTTTTCTATTTCATCAAACAAAATCACGCTGTACGGTCTGCGTCTGATTTTTTCGGTAAGTTGTCCCGCCTCATCATATCCGACATATCCGGGAGGTGCTCCTATAATTCTTGAAACCGAATGTTTTTCCATAAATTCCGACATATCAAGTCTTATGAGCGCTTCGGGGGAATTGAACAAATCTGACGCCAGCGTTTTTACAAGTTCGGTCTTTCCGACACCCGTAGGACCTGCAAATATAAACGACACGGGCTTATGTTTTTCGCATATTCCTGCGCGTGCGCGTTTAATCGCCTTCGTCACGGAATCTACTGCCTTGTCCTGACCTATAATTCTCTTTTTAAGCCTATCAGACAACTTGTCTATTCTTACAAACTCGCTTTCGGTAATATTATTAGCCGGTATTCCCGTCCATATTTCAATCACTTTTGCGATATGTTCGGGAGTTACAGTTACTTTTTTGCATATTTCCTGAAGTTTTTCAAAGTTCTCGGTAAGTTTTATTTCCTGAACCCTAAGGTCTGCCAACTGCTGGTACTTATCTATACCGCTGTCCGGCTCTGTATTGTCGCCCAGACTTTCAAGTGCGTCCCTGTCCTGCTTTACTTTATCAAGTTCTTCTTTCGTCTTGAAACTTTCGTTTATATTTTCGTCATGCATTGCGACATACGACGCTGCTTCGTCGAGCAAATCTATGGCCTTGTCCGGCAAAAATCTGTCGGTTATATATCTTTCGGAATAAAGAACCGTTTTTCTTATTGTTTCGTCAGGGATAATAAGGCCGTGAAATTTTTCATAATATCCTTTAATGCCGCGTAAAATTTCTATCGTATCTTCAATTGAAGGCTCGGATATAACCACAGGCTGAAAGCGGCGTTCAAGCGCTGCGTCCTTTTCAATATATTTCCTGTATTCGGCAAGCGTTGTTGCGCCTATAACCTGTATTTCTCCTCTTGAAAGCGCCGGTTTTAAAATATTTGCGGCATTCATTCCGCCTTCGGCGTCGCCTGCGGAAACGATGCTATGCACTTCGTCTATTACAAGAATTATATTTCCGCAATTTTTGACTTCCTCAATAAGACCTTTCATTCTGTTCTCAAATTGTCCGCGGAACTGGGTTCCGGCAACCATGAGCGTCATATCAAGAAGATATACCTCGCACTTTTTAAGTTTATAAGGCACTTCTCCATTATTAATTTTTATTGCAAGTGCCTCTGCCACTGCGGTTTTTCCGACACCGGGTTCTCCTATAAGGCACGGATTATTTTTTTGGCGTCTGCACAATATCTGCATTACCCTTTCAAGTTCTCTGTCCCTGCCTATTACGTTGTCTATTTTTCCCTCTTTTGCCTTTTCGGAAAGATTTATGCAAAAAGACTGAAGATTCTTTCTTTTTTTATTTTTGCTTTTCTTTTCAGATTTTGTTTCCTTCTTTTCCTGCGGTTTTCCGAACAGGGCGCCAAAATTTATAGACGGTGCTCTCGAATCATTTTCGTCATCATTTTCATCATCTTCATCCGCGTCATCGTCCTGCGGATCCATTTCGGCAAATTCTTCGCTTAACCTGTCGAACTCTTCTTCTCCTATTCCCATCTGTCCCATCATTTCATTTATATGATCGGTATTTATACCGAGTTCTTTTGCGCATTTCAGGCAGTATGCCTCCGACGCCGAATTTCCGCTTTGATCAAGTTTCTGAACGAAAACCACAGCCAGCCTTTTTTTACACCTTGTGCAGTATTTTATCATTTATTATTTTCCTCCGTGTTTTTGAAAACAAAATTTATTGTCATATTCCTTATTTTAAAATATCGATGTCAGAAAATCCAGCGGATTTACAGCTGATATTTCTTTTAATATTACTGTTTTTTCAATAAGATCTGCCGGCACGCCGGAATTTACTTTTGAAAGGTACGGTATCAAAATTTTTGCAACCGCACAGAAAATAAAACTCTGAAGCGCGGCTGAAATTATTCCCGTGAACAATCCGAGTATTTTGTTTGCACTTTTAAGTCCGGGCAGTTTTGACACGCCGTCAAGCAGGCAGGAAATCAGAAACAATACAAGCATTGTAACAATAAATATACCTATAAATGCTATTATTCTCGATATTGTCTGCGCAACAGGCGATACTATATATTCAAGTATTCCGTTTTTTATACTTTCCGCGGTACCCGACGCAAGTTCGTTATATTTTGACTCGACCTCCTCGGCGCTTCTGCCGAAAGACTCGATTATCTTTGTAAAATTATCGGATTTATCGGAAATCAGTTTACCGAAATCAGCACCTGAATTTCCGCCGAGCATGTTATAAAGTTTTTCTTCAAATCCGGAGAAAAATTTCTTATACCAGTTCATGTTCAGTATCCACACCGAAACTCTTTTATAAAACAAAACCGAACTTACAAGTGAAACTAAAACTCCGAAAATTTTATAAAGTGATTTTACAAAACCTTTTTTATATCCCCGTACCGCTCCAAGAACAAACAAGAGAATTATAAGTACATCAAGTATTATTGCCATATGCTTTCGTCCTCCAACACCGCATTTCAGAGATTTTGGTCAAAATAAATCTTTTTTGCCCCATCGTTTGATATAAGTATATAGTATTTACCGTAGGCAAACACCCTTTTATATTTTCCTTCGGACGCAAATTTATTTTCCTCGGTCATAAAAATTTCACCGTCGCTTTTCAGATTATAGTTATATACCGAAACTTCCTTTTCGGAAAGGCAAATTATTTTGTCTTTTGAAGAAGCGATATCGGTAACTGTGTCTTTCCTGTAATCTGAATAAAGCAGTTTACCGCCGAAATCATAATAATTTATCTGCATATCCGTTCCGGTTATCGCCGTTTTCAAAGTTACGGCCATAAAATTGTCAAACATATAAAACGAATTTACAGTATTGAATTCAAAGTCATATGATGCCGTAACCGCAGCGTTAAAATCATAAAATATTATTCTGCTGCTTGTAAGAAGCACAAATCCTTCGTCTGTATACGAAAGTTTAAGCGGTATTTCGGAACTCAAAGAAACCTCGTTTTTAATTTCTTCGTCGTTTATATTGAAAAAATACAGGTTTGTCAGAAAAGAGCCGCTGCGAACGCCGGTTGATGCGCATACAAGCCTTTTTTTGGAAGGGTTGTAGCATGCGTCGGTTATCATTTTATCTCTTGACATAAACTTAAATATTTCTTTGAATTTATTGTTATATACCAGAACTCCGCCGGAATAGCCCTTCTCCGAAGCGATAACTGTAAACGACCCGTCGGAAGACAAACTTACTCCCTCGATATTATATGAAAAAGTTTTTTGAAAAAGACGGGAAAATGAATTATATATTGAAATAGAATTTCCGTAAAGATCATATACAAGCACATATTTATCATTTGACTCAAAACATGGATTCTGATACGAAAACCCGTTGTCATAAAAAGTTCTTTTGCCCGAAAAATCATATATGCTGAAACTTGTTTTTGTAATTACGGCAATATTATCTTTAACCGTACAAAATTTCGCGTCGCTTTGCTGGGTAAATCTTATTTCATCACGCGTTTCCGAAAGTTCCGGCCTTTGAATATCAATATATCTCATCAAATACTGAAAATTTTCAACCGTTATATCGTCCCTGTATATAAACATTCCGCCTATAAAAAATATTGCAAGGAGAAGATATGTAAAATATTTCATAAATCTCATTGCTGAAGATAACTTTTTGCAATATTCGCTGTATGAATTTTTATACGACATATTTTCTCCTTTCAGGTATACAATTTTTATCAATAAAACACTCTGTTCAGAAAAAGTCCGCACGCAGGTGCGGTGGGTCCTGCAAGATTTCTGTCCTTTGCGTCTATTATGCCGGCAATACCGCCTTTTTTTATTTTTCCCTGCGAAGCGTACAGCACTGTTCCCGCAATAATTCTGACCATGTTATACAAAAATCCGTCAGCGCAAACAGTAATTTTAAGCAATCCGCCGTCTTTTGAAAATTTGCAATACTTTATTTCTCTTACGGTATCGTCGGTAATTTTTGAGCCTTTTGCCATAAAAGATGTAAAATCATGTTTTCCGCAAAGTTCTTCACCCACAAAGGAAATTTTATCAATATCAATAAACCTCGGGTAAAACATTGCATAATTTTTCAAAAAAGGATTCGAATATTTCTCGTTCCAAATATTATATACATATTCCTTTCCTATGCAGGAATATCTCGGATGGAACGCAGCGTCTGCAGTTTCAGCTTCCTTTACCCTTACAAAATCCGGCAGGTTTGCATTCATTGCTGAAACAAACGCGCTGTTTTCCATATTTACCGTCCGGTCAAGGCAGCATACAAAATTTCTGGCATGCACGCCGGCGTCGGTCCTGCTGCAGCCGGTTACCGAAAGCCGCTCGCCGAAAATTTTATAAAGCGCGTCCTGAACCGTACTTTGTACCGTAGGCACATTTTTCTGAACCTGCCAGCCATGCAGGAATGTGCCGTCAAACATTATTGTAAATTTTGTCTTTTGTTCGCTTTTCATTATATCACATGAGGGAAACGGTTAAAATATATTACTGCAAAAAGTGCCAAAACCGCAAAAGCACAGGAAATATAATCTCTCGGAGCAAGATGCAGTATTTTCATACGCGTTCTTCCCTCTCCTCCCGTATACAATCGGCATTCCATAGCGCATGCAAGTTCGTCGGCTCTTCTGAAAGCCGAAACAAAAAGAGGGATCAGCACAGGGATTAACGCTTTTGTCCTCTGCATTAGGTTCCCGGTTTCAAAATTTGCGCCCCTTGCTTTCTGTGCGCTTATTATCTTATCGGTTTCCTCTATAAGAGTGGGAATAAATCTTAGTGCTATCGACATCATCATTGCAAATTCATGAGTCGGTATTTTAAGTTTTTTCAGGGGTGAAGTTACCCTTTCTATAGCGTCCGTAAGCGCCACGGGGGATGTCGTATATGTAAGTATTACAAATGTTCCCGTGACAAGGCATATAAGTCTTACAAGCATAAAAAATGCAAATACGATTCCGTCCTTATAAACCTTTATTATCCAGAAAGAAAACAGCAACTCGTCGCCCTGCGTCCAGAAAATATTCATAAGCGCCGTAAAAGTCATAATAAATATCAGCGGTTTCAGACTTTTAAGAACGGTTTTTACTTTTATCTTTGACAAATATATAACAAATATCAAAACGCAAGCGTTTACAATATACGCCTGCGCGCTTTTTGCCATAAACACGCAAACGATATATAAAATCATAAGCAGAAGTTTTATTCTCGGGTCAAGTTTATGAATAACCGACGACCCGGGAAAGTACTGCCCAAGCGTTATATCCTTAAGCATAACTATACCTCCTTTGCAGTTGTGCCTTTTCTTTTGCAAAGTTTCGGGCACAAAATATCAAAGGCTTTTTCCACGGTAAAAACGCTTGTATCAACGTCAATCCCGCGGCATTTCAGAATATGCATAAGTTCCGAAATCTCCGGCAGCGCAAGCCCTGAACTTTTAAGTTTATCGTATTGCGAAAAAACCTCTTCGGGACTTCCCTGCGTCAAAATGCTGCCGTCGGACAATGCGATTATTTTATCCGAATACAGCGCAATATCCTCCATTGAGTGAGAAATTATAACAAGTGCGTTTTTCTTTTTCCGGTTATAGTTTATAAGACCGCCCAAAATTTCCTTTTTGCCCTTTGGATCAAGACCCGACGCCGGTTCGTCAAGCACAAGTACTTCAGGGTCCATAGCAAGTGTTCCCGCTATTGCCACCCTTCTTTTTTGTCCCCCGGACAGTTCAAACGGAGATTTTTTCAGCATTTCGCCGTCAATACCCGTAAATTCAGCGGCCTCGAGCACGCGTCTTTTTATCTCTTCATCGGAAAGTCCCATATTTTTCGGTCCAAATGCTATGTCCTTAAATACGCTTTCTTCAAAAAGCTGATATTCCGGGTACTGAAACACAAGCCCCACTTTAAATCTTGTCTTATATGAAATCTCTTTATTTTCGTTTATGTTTTTACCGTCAAGCAGTACTTGTCCTTCAGACGGCGCAATAAGGGCATTCATCATCTGTGCGAGCGTTGATTTTCCGGAACCTGTATGCCCTATTATTCCGGTAACCTTATTATCTTCTATGGTAAGCGATACATTTTTCAAAGCATCGTGTTCAAACGGCGTATTTTCGCCGTAAACAAAAGAAACATTGCGAAATTCAATCATTATTTGTTTTATCCTGACTATTTATATTTTCACATATTGTATTTGCGGCTTCAGAAATACTGAGCACGGTTTTTGCAACGTCATATCCGCTGTCATACATTCTTCTTACAAGTTCTGACGACTGCGGCACCTCAAGTCCCGCCCTTTCGAGCATTTCCTTTTGTCCGAATACTTCTCTCGGACTGCCGTCGGAAATTACCTTTCCGGAATCAATGACCACAATCCTGTCTGCCATTGCGGCCTCTGACATATGGTGCGTAATTATAATAACGGTAATATTTTTTTCACTGCGAAGGCGCACTATCGTATCCATAACATCTTTTCGGCCCTTCGGATCCAGCATTGCCGTTGCCTCGTCAAAAATTATGCATTCGGGCATCATTGCAAGTATTCCGGCAATTGCAACCCTTTGTTTCTGACCTCCGGAAAGTCTGTGCGTATCATGCATTCCGTAGCCCGAAAGCCCTACTGCCTCCAGCGATTCATCCACTCTTCTCCTTATTTTGGAAGGTTCTACACCCATGTTTTCGGGAGCGAAAGCGACATCTTCTTCAACAAGCGTTGCCACAAGCTGGTTATCGGGATTCTGAAAAACCATACCTATCGTCTTTCTGATATTATACATATCTTCATCGCTGCCGCTTTTATAAATGTTCCC
Organism: uncultured Eubacteriales bacterium; assembly: GCA_934446095.1. Lineage (GTDB taxonomy): Bacteria > Bacillota > Clostridia > Oscillospirales > CAG-382 > CAKSDR01. The sequence continues at coordinate 21,804 of CAKSDR010000012.1, forward strand.
GTTTATGTCCGAAATCAAAACGCTGCCCGATGTCGGAACGTACACTCCACAAAGCAGTTTTGCAAGGGTGGATTTTCCCGACCCGTTAGGTCCTATTATCGCTGTAAAACTTCCCCTTTTGATGGAAAGATTTATGTTTTCAAACACTCCCGTTTTGTCGTTTTCATAATATGAAAAACCTAAATTTTCAGTTTTTATTATTTCTTCCATTTTTATATTTCCCATCTTGCGCATGCTCCTGCCGGAAGTATTCCGCCGGTATATGAAACAGGTATGCCTATTTCATCGCATGTAACTTTTCCGCCGTACGCGGACTTAAAATACAGATTCAAAAGATAACCTACGGTCGACGCGGAAAGCCCCGTCGTGTAAGAGTTTACAAGCACAAAAAGCGGTTTTTCCGATATAAGCTGCGACGACAGCTTTATGAGGTCGTTTATGTCGTCTTCCAGTTTCCAGATCTCACCGGAAGGCCCTCTTCCGTAAGACGGCGGGTCCATAATCAAAACGTCATATTTATGTCCGCGGCGTATTTCTCTTTCGATAAATTTTCTGCAATCATCTACAATATATCTTATAGGCGCGTTTCCGAGCCCTGACTTCGCCGTGTTTTCCCTTGCCCATGAAACAATTCCCTTTGAGGCGTCGACATGGCACACGTGCGCCCCGGCTTTAGCACATGCAATTGTTGCTCCGCCGGTATATGCGAATAAGTTCAGCGCGTTTATATTTCTTCCGGTTTTCTCAATTTCGCCATGTATTTTTTCTCTTATGTAATCCCAGTTTACCGCCTGCTCCGGAAATATGCCTGTATGTTTAAAGCCTGTCGGGCGTACGAGAAAGTTCATGTCTTTATACGATATTGTCCATCCGGAACAAAGCAAGTCTTCCGGAATATTTCTTATATCCCATTTACCGCCGCCTTTCTGCGAACGGATATATCTTGCGTTAAAACTGTTCCATGCCGCATGTTTTTTCTGTCCGCGCCATATTACCTGCGGGTCGGGACGCACAAGTATTACGTCTTTCCATCTTTCAAGTCTTTCCCCGTCTGACGCGTCAAGCAGTTCATAATCGCAAAACTGCGAAAAATTCCACATTATTTATATTTCCTCTCAAATAAAACTTTTGTTTTAAAGTACGGTTTAAATATCGGCAAGTTCAATATATGAAGCGCCGTGTTTTGAAATATACTCTTTTCTTCCGGAAATATTTTCACCCAAAAGTATGTCAAACATTTCATATGTTTTCTTTTCGTCTTCCGGCATAATTCTTATAAGCCGTCTTGTTTCCGGGTTCATGGTAGTTTTTGACATCATGTCGGGCTCATTCTCTCCAAGTCCTTTGGAACGCTGGATAGTATACTTGCTGTTCCCGGCTTTTTTGAGTATTTCGGCTTTTTCCCTTTCATTATATGCAAACTCTATTTTGTCTTTCCATCTTATTTCGTATAAAGGAGATTCGGCTATAAAAATCCTGCCCTCTTTAATAAGAGTGGGCAAAAGCCTGTACAGCATCGTAAGTATAAGCGTTCTTATCTGATATCCGTCTTCATCGGCATCGGTGCAGATTACGATCTTATTCCATTTAAGCGAATTTAGGTCAAACTGCGCAAGATCCGATTTCCCTTTTACTTTTATTTCAATGCCGCAGCCTATTACTTTCAGCAAATCCATTATAATATCGCTTTTAAAAATCTTGTCGTATCCGCACTTCAGGCAGTTGAGCGTTTTTCCGCGTACGGGAATTATCGCCTGAAATTCCGCATCCCTTGCAAGTTTTACCGAACCCAAAGCCGAATCGCCCTCAACGATATAAAGTTCGCGCCTTGAACTGTCCTTGCTCCTGCAATTTACAAATTTTTCAACCCTGTTTGAAATGTCAAGGTTTGATGAAAGTTTCTTTTTGAGATTGACTCTCGCATTTTCGGCATTCTCACGGCTTCTTTTATTGATAAGTATTTGCTTTGCGGCCCTTTCGGCTTCTTTCGGTCTTTCCGCAAAAAACACCTCAAGGTCATGAAGCAGAAAATCCGTCATTGCTTCGGTTATAAAAGAGTTCGTAATAGCCTTTTTGGTCTGATTTTCATATGAAGTTCTCGTTGAATGGGAACTTGTAATGAGTATAAGCGAATCTTCTATATCTCCGAAAGTAATTTTTGATTCGTTTTTCGTATATTTTCCGCTGCTTTTAAGGTACGAATCAAACGCTTTTACAAAAGCGCTCCGCGCAGCCTTGTCAGGTGAACCGCCGTGTTCGAGAAAACTTGAATTATGAAAATACTCTATTTTATTTACAGTGTTCGAAAAGCAAAATACCGCTTCCATCTTCAATTTGTATTCCGGCATGTCGGGTCTGTCCCTTCCCTGCCTTTCCGCCTTGAAATAAACCGGTGAAGAAAGAGCTTTTACATGTTCTCTCTCGTCGTCGGATTCCTGCAGCGTATCCTCCGCACCGTTTTCGTCATCTTCGGCCGGTCCGCCGTATTCGTCAAGCATTTCTTTTACATAATCCAAAATGCCGTCTTTGTAAAAATATTCGTTTTTTATATATTGCTTGTCTTCATTTTCATATTTTAAGCAAAGTTTCAGTCCCGGATTTACAACCGCCTGTTTTTTCAAAACTTCGGTAAAATATTCATACGGAATATTTATATCCGTGAAAACTTTTATGTCGGGCTTCCATTCGATAACGGTTCCGGTTCGTCTGCCGGATGTTTCCTCTTTTTCAAGTTTTGTGCAAACCTCACCGCTTTTAAAACTTATTTTATATTTTCCCTGCTTTGTATAACTTACAACATTCATAAACTCCGAACTGTACTGAGTGGCGCATGCTCCGAGTCCGTTAAGTCCCAAAGAATATTCGTAATTTTCCCCGCTGTCGTTATTGTATTTTCCGCCCGCGTACAATTCGCAAAAAACAAGTTCCCAGTTATATCTCTTTTCTTTCTCGTTATAATCGAGAGGTATTCCGCGCCCGAAATCCTCAACTTCGAGTGTCATATCGCGGTGTACAGTTATATTTATGACGTTTCCGTACCCTTCGCGCGCTTCGTCTATGGAATTGGACAGAATTTCAAAAAAGGAATGTTCGCATCCTTCCAATCCGTCAGAACCAAATATTACGGCAGGTCTTTTCCTTACCCTGTCCGCACCTTTAAGCATTGATATGCTTTCATTTCCGTATTCCGATGTTCTTCCAGCCATGTTTTTCTCCTGTTTTTGCATATAAAATATCTGCCGCTTATTTTTCGCTAAAAATTTAACTAAAAATCGGTATTTTATACCAATATCATAATTGTATTATTATATAATAATTTTACAAGTATTTCAAGTTTAATTTATTAATATTATTTTTCACACCTTAAGATATCAGTTGTATTTTTTAATAAAAGTTTCAAAAATTTTTAAATTTATTAATATATTTTTATTATTTATGAAAAATAACTACTACACAAAAATTCCCCACAAACCCACATTTTTCTCAAGATTTTTTTGAAAAATGCCTTGATTTAGGCGTAAGTTACACACAAAACCCACTGAGTTACCCACAAAATCGATGTGTGTTTTGAAAAATCTGCTTTTTAAAATTTATACCTTTTTCACAAAACATAAGTTCCGAACATAATTTTGTTGTAAATTTTTTTATATTTTAAAAAATCACAGGCAAAAATATGTGCCTGTGTTATCTTTTTACGAATTTTTCCAATATTTTTTATCAAGATTACGAAACTGCACGGCAAGCGCCACGTGTTCTTTTTGAATCTTTTCGCAGCCGTTCATGTCCGCTATTGTCCTTGCAACTCTTAATATTCTGTCATATCCGCGCGCCGAAAGACCAAGCCTTTCGAATGCGTTTTTCATTACCGTCTGCGCGTCGTCTTCAAGAACGCAATATTCGCGTATCATCTGCGATGTCAACTGTCCGTTCGCGCAAATACCGGTTCCCTCGTACCTTTTTCTCATGATTTCGCGTGCCTTCTCGATTCTTTCCCTGATTTTCTCGGATTTTTCGGCCGGTCTTTTATCCGATAACTTTTCATATGAAAGCGAAGGAACCTCGATTTGTATATCTATTCTGTCAAGCAAAGGTCCTGAAACTTTTGAAAGATATTTCTCTCTTGCACTCGGAGTACATGTACATTTCTTGGCATTATGACCGTAATATCCGCACTTGCACGGATTCATGGCGCAAACAAGCATAAATTTTGAGGGAAATCTGAATTTTCCGGCAACCCTTGTTATTGTTACATACCCATCCTCAAGAGGCTGGCGAAGTCCGTCGGTTGCGTCTTTACTGAATTCAGGCAGTTCATCAAGGAACAAAACCCCGTTGTTTGCAAGAGAAATTTCTCCCGGCATCGGAATTTTACCTCCTCCTATAAGTCCCGCCGCCGACATTGTGTGATGCGGAGATCGGAAAGGCCTTCTCGTAATAAGCGTTTCTCCGGAACCGATATTCCCCGATGCGGAATACACTTTTGTCGTTTCAAGGGCCTCATGAAAACTCATTGCCGGCAATATTCCGGGGATTCTTTTTGCAAGCATGCTTTTTCCTGTTCCGGGCGGTCCTATCAAAAGAACGTTATGCATCCCGGACGCTGCAACTTCAAGCGCAAGTTTTACATTTTCCTGTCCTTTGACGTCGGAAAAATCAGGAATATTATCATATGAAAGTTTAAATAAACTTTCGGTATCGCATTTTGCCTTTTTAAGAATACTTTCTTTTTTCAAATGCGAAACAAGGCTTGCGACATCCGGAACTCCGTACACGTCTATTCCCTCTACAACGCTTGCTTCACCAACGTTTTCCACAGGAACATACATCTCGGACAAGCCTTCATCCCTTGCCGCAATGCACATAGATAAAATTCCGCATGTTTTTCTGAGTTCTCCGCCGAGAGATACCTCTCCGGCAAAGCACTTACCGGTAAGATCAACGTCTTGAAGTATTGTGCATTTAAGTATTGCAAGCAAAATTGCAATATCATATGCCGTGCCTTGTTTTGCCTTGTCTGCCGGCGCAAGATTTACTGTCATCGCCATAACCGGAAATTCAAATCCGCTTGTTTTTACAGCCGCCTTTATTCTGTTATATGACTCGCGCACAGAAGTATCAGGAAGTCCTACTATTTCAAATTTCGGTATAGATTTCGAGCCGAAGCATTCAACGTCAACTATATAACCGTCAATTCCCAAAAGTCCCGCGCTTTTAACTTTAGATAGCATAAATGCACACCTCCGGACTTTATTATACTTTATTCTAATGCCAAAATCAATTATATTTTTGTCTTAAATGCAATTATTTTGTAATATTATCTATTGTTTTTTCACTTTGGTTTTGATATAATTATAAAATATAGTAATTATTTTCGGAGGAAATCTATGCAAGAACTATGTGCAATACTTGACTGCGGAGGCCAATATACAAAAGTTATTGACAGAAAAGTCCGCGAACTCGGTGTAAAAAGTGAAATATTTCCAATAAACGTCGCACCCGAAAAACTTGCCGGTTTCGGCGGTATTATTCTTTCTGGAGGACCCGCAAGTGTATGGTCAGACGGTGCGCCGAAATATGATGAAAGAATTTTCGATTTAAATATTCCGATCCTCGGCATTTGCTACGGCATGCAACTCATAAACGAACATTTCGGAGGAAAAGTTGTTTCAGAATTTAAAACGGAGTACGGACAGATTGAAATTAACGTCGACACATCTTGTCCTCTTTTCGACTCCCTTTCTCCAAAAGAAAAAGTTCTTATGAGCCACGGAGATGCCGTTGAAAAACTTGCCGACGGTTTTGTTCGTATCGCCGATACGCAAGGCGTCTGCGCAGGAATATACAACAAAGATAAAAAAATTGTCGCAGTTCAGTTCCACCCCGAAGTGGAGCCCACTGTTAACGGCATTAAAATGCTTGAAAATTTTCTCAGAAAAATTTGTCTTTTTAAAGGTACTTACGCTCTTGAAGACAGAATCGAAACTTCTATAAAATCCATAAGAGAAAAGGTAGGAAACAGCAAAGTTGTGGTTCTTGTAAGCGGAGGCGTCGACTCTGCGGTAACGGCGGCCCTGTTACTAAAAGCTCTTCCGAAAGAAAATGTTTTTGCAATTCATATTGACCACGGTCTTATGAGAAAAAACGAAAGCGATCTTATCTGTGAAAACCTCAAAAAACAAGGCCTTGTAAATCTCGTAAGAGTAAATGCAATGGATGATTTCTTTAACAACAAAGCCGAAGTTTCGGAAGGTGTATTCAAAGGTCCTCTTTCATGCGAAACAGACCCCGAAACAAAGCGTCAGATTATAGGAAGAATATTTATTGACGTTACGCGCAAAGCCTCCGAAAAACTCGGACTTGATTTTGATGAAATTTTTCTTGCTCAGGGAACCCTCCGTCCCGACCTTATTGAAAGCGGAAATCCCGATGTAAGTTCTTATGCAAATAAAATAAAGACACATCACAATGATGTGGACATTATAAGACGCGCAAGAGATGCGGGAAGAGTCGTTGAAACCAACTGGGACTGGCACAAAGATGAAGTAAGGCAGGTAGCACGTATGCTCGGCCTTGATGAAGAAATCGCCTCCCGTCAGCCTTTCCCCGGACCGGGTCTTGGCGTAAGAATCATCTGCACCGACGGAAAATATTTGCCGGATAACAGTGTATGCCAAAAATTTGAAGAGTATAAATCCAACCATGCTTTCTTCGGCGCTATAGCACCGGTAAAAAGCGTAGGTGTTCAGGGAGATAACAGAAGTTATAAAAATTTAGCCATTCTGTGGGGAGATGCTTGCGAATTTGACACCGAAAAGGTTTTCGAAACCGCAAAGGAAATCCCGAATGAACTCAGTTTTATAAACAGATGCACCTATATACTTGACAGAAAAGAATTAAAAGGAAAACTTCTTTCGCGCCCGCTTTATATAGGAAAAGACACCGCAGATCTTCTGAGGGAAGCCGACAGCGTCGTTTCGGAATATATTATGAACAGCAATATAAGCCAATGCTTTGCGGTTCTCCTTCCAATATATGAAGAGAACAACGAAGGCGTTCAGAAATATTCCATTGCAATAAGAGCCGTTGTTACCTCGGATTTTATGACCGCGCGTCCCGCAATTCCCGGTAAAGACTTCTCTTTTGAAAATCTTGTAAAGGCAACCAATAAAATTAAAGCCGTGTCAGACAAAATAGACCTCGTAATGTATGACCTGACAGGTAAGCCCCCCGCAACAGTCGAGTGGGAATAATGACGAAACCCCGAAAAACCCCATAACTACGGGCTTTTTGAGGCTTAAAAAGTCAAAAGCGTACTAAAAGCGTACTACAAAATTAAAAAGCTTTTACACGATATCGCTGAGTTTATCGGCAACTTCACGCTATTTGTTTGGGTACAGATGTGAGTACGTCTGGAGTGTTGTTTCAATATTTCCGTGTCCTAAGCGTTCAGAAACCAGCAATGGCTGGAAACCTAATTCAATTAAAAGTGATGCGTGGCTGTGACGAAGGTCGTGAATCCGAATCTTTTTCACACCGGTCTTCTTACAGCCTCGTACCATTTCATGTGCTAAATAATATTTTGTGCAGGTAAACAATCTGTCGGTTGGTTCATAACCGTAGATTGAGCCTGCATATTTTTTTATCAGCTCCATTATCTGAAAGGTAAAATAATAATCCTTTTTCTCTTGGGAGTCTTGGGTACCTGTATTAAGTCTTGCCTGTTGTGTTTCGCATAAGTCTTTTCATTATATCATCCGAAAATCGGCCTGTAACCCTACTTGCACGATAGATTCGGCATAATAAAAAAAGAAAAATTCCACCAACCGCAGAGTAAATTTTCAGCATAAATAAAAGAATCATATATATAAAATGCCGAAATAACCGAAAATTTATAACTGCAAAACAAAAAAACGGTCCGTTACCCGTTTTTCGGGTAACGGACCGTTTTGCCGTTTGATTATTCGATATTAATCCTGCTGCCTTCGGAAAGTTTTTTCTGCTCTTTTTTCGGAAGAACAACTGTTAAAACTCCGGATGTGTATTTTGCCTTTACATCTTCAGGTTTTACATCTCCTACATAAAAACTTCGAGTGCAAACGCCCGCGTAGCGTTCCTGACGCAAAACACGTCCTTTTTTATCCTCTTCTTCCTTATCAAGTCCCTTTTCGGCAGTAATGGTAAGGTAACCGTCTTTTATATCAAGATTGATTTCATCTTTTTTAAAGCCCGGTAAATCTATGGCAAGTTCATAAAACCCGTCTTTTTCGTGAATATCGGTTTTCATTAAGTTTTTTGCATGTTTTCCGTAAAGCGGATTATGCGCTCCGAAGAAACCATCGTCAAAGAAATTATCAAATACATTTTCTCCAAAAATGCTGGGTAACATAAGTCATTCCTCCATTTGCAATTATACCTTTCAGGCATAATAAAATTTGTATCACATTAATTCATTACATTTGATTTTTGTTTTGTAAAGATATGATACATTGGAATCACTCTCTTTCATATTTTCTAATTTATATTATATGCTTTTCTATTGAAAAAACAATAATACCGTGGTACAATAAATTCATAATCAATTATGCTTGCAGCACAATGCATGCGGAAAGGCGCGTATATATGGGAAAGTATAAGTGGGAATCCTGCTGTGTTGACACGCTTATGAATGAATTTTTTGAACAGGACGATCTTAAAAAACTTGCCGAAGACGCGGGAATTTTGCTTGAATGTCCGCTGATAGTGCTTGACGGCACATTTCACGTTGCGGCGCATTTCAGCCCGCCGGGATTTTCGGACCGCCTCTTTAAAGACACTGTCGCCTGCGGAGTTATAACATATGAAGTCGGGGCAATAATAAGCAAAAGTTCTATGCTTTGCGCCGGAAAGGCTGATTACATAAAATTGGACGGAAGCACATTCAAGCGTCGCCTTGCTCCGCTTATCAGCACCGGCGTAAAACTCGGTTATCTGATCTGCGTCGACACGGACGGGCACTTGCAAAATATTCCTGCGGATATATTTAAAAAAATCGAAACGATACTTTCAAAACAACTGTTTATTGAAACAAGCAGACAGGATAAACCGTTTGAAACAACCGAAGAAATATTAATGCACCTGCTTGACGGCGGATTTCCGTCAGAGCCGTACTTTCAGCTTCAGACGGCAAATACATATCTTAAAGACTTCAATCCGACAGCGTTTGCGCTTATTGACCTTACGGTTTACCACAGCGAATACGCAGGTAAACGGCATTTACAGGAAGAAATAAAACTGCATTTCCCAAACGCGCATGAATTTATATATAAAGGCAATATATTTTTATTTTTGCACGGCAGACATGATATAGGCATATTTTCAGAACTTGCAAACGAGTTTGGATTAAAAGTGATAATCTCCGACCCGATAAACAATCTATATGAACTCCCCGTGCATTACCGCACTGCTCATGAAGCGTTGGAACTGCTCCTTGACCGCAGTTTTTGCAATGTCGGCGTATCTTTTGTAAATAAACTTCGCATGCCGCTTATGATAAAAAAATTATCATGCAGGCCCGATCTTATATCGCCGAAACTTTTAAATCTTTCAGACTATGACAAGGCAAAAGGCACTCAATATTGCGAAACGCTTTACTATTATCTCATATGCAGCCGTTCGCTTAAAAAAACCTGCGCCGCTTTGTTTGCACACCGCAACACGATTTTGTACCGTATCCGCAAAATACAAGATGATTTTCTAATTTCAGTTGACAGCGTCGATGAATGCACGGAACTGCTGCTCGGAACAATTATCCTTCTGTTCAACAACAAAGGGCCGGCGTTCTTTTTGAACAAACTGCCCGATGCCGACATATAAAAAGCGTCAGTTTTTAATAAATGATAAAAAGGAAGATTTATTTATGAAAGAAAACAGAAAACTCGTAAAAGAGGTACTTGAAGATATCCGCCACGATATGACCGACGAGGAAGTCCTTAATCTTTTGGCAGACAGCAAAATATCAATAAGCCCGCAAAATGAAAAAGAAAAATATACTCTTGGACAGCGCGCCGCCGATTCGATTGCAAAATTTGCCGGAAGCTGGGCGTTTATATTCTCGTTTACCGGAGTTTTAATACTGTGGATGGCAGTAAATATAGTGCTTGCAACAGGTGCTTTCGATCCATACCCGTTTATTTTGCTTAACTTGGTTTTATCATGCGTAGCTGCAATTCAGGCGCCGCTTATTATGATGAGTCAGAACAGACAGGAAGAAAAGGACCGCCGCCGCGCCGAAAATGACTATAAAGTCAACCTCAAAACCGAAATTATGATTGAAGATCTTTATGACAAAGTTAACGCAATTTTGGCAAAGCAATCTGAAATTGAAAAACAACTCGGTATTGTTCAAAAAGAAAATAACGGTGCAGCCGCGCATAAAAAGCAATAACGCCATATAAAAACCGCATTTCAAAAAATTTAATGACCTTTACGGTGAATAAAAGGAGAATTTAATGGTAGGAGTAAATAATAGTGAATACAAAAATTTTACGAAAAAATTTGCAATTTTTTTAAGTACACTTTTAGTTTTACTGTTTCTTACAGCATGTGAAAAAGCGCAGCAGCCGGGCACTGCGTCTTATGATCCGGCATCTGATGCTGCACAGCCCATGTCTGAAACACTCCTTATCACAACAACAGCTTTTTCAAATGGTGAAAACGATGACGACGGCGTAGACCTTCTCGTTTATGAATGCGATACAAACACACTGAACTTGCAACTTCTTTTCAGCCATAAAATCTACGCAACATATCCGGCAAACACCGTTGATTTTTCAAGCAACACGTTCTACGTTGCAGACGCAAACGAAGAACGGTTATATGATAATCTGTTCTCTTACAATCTGGAAAATATGCAGAAAGAGCAGCTGACAGACGGCAAGTTTGCATTCGATGATCTTTTAATGATAGACGGAACGCTTTATGCAAATGCTGCGCGCGAATATTGCAATGCCTGTCAGCCCGCACGATTTGACACGAAAAGCAAAACATTCACCTATCGGAACGAATCGGACGACGACACGATGCACGCCTCGTTTTCATATGACCGATATGAAGACGCATTTTTGATTCTGACTTACAAAATTTCCGAGAGGAGGTCACATCGTGTTGCCGCAGAAACACATATTACACCTAAAACAATCTCTTACCTTTCAAAAGATTTTAAGACCGTAACGCCTGTATTTTTTACGGAAGATTTTGAAATAAATTTAGTCCGCCGGCTTGATAAAACGCATATCCTGATGACAACCGAACCGTATATGACCGGAAAAAGAACGCTGAAACTTTTGAACCTTGAAACAAATGAGGTTACGAACGTGGATATTCCGGGAATTTTACAGGTGTATATGTTCTACCCGCTCGCCGACGGAAACACCGTCTTTCTGATCGGGCAGAACACAGAACCGTCATGGAATTGCTACAGATACGAAATGGATACCGGAACACTCACAAAAATTGTTTTTCCTAAAAAACCGCGGCAAATTTTCGACCTGCAGGTAACCAACCGGCCTTACAGCGTCACATCTGAATAGTAACCCAAACGGGACGCCATATACAAACATGCGGAAGTCATCGCGTGTCGCCCTCATGCTTTCCGAATTATATAAAGTGATATCATGATCTTGCATTAACTTTCAAAATACTTTTCGGTTTAAAATTTATAACGTTTAATAAATATATTTTGATATCAAAAAAATCGTACTTACACCCTTCAACTTATACAAAAACACCGCGAGAAATCTCGCGGTGTTTTTGCTTTGCTTGCGCGTCTTTGTAAAAATACACGCAAAATTTCAGCCTTGATTTTTTTGCTATAACCTTTTCAAATAATTTTATTCCGATTTTTCGTTTACTGCTATCCAGATTTCACACTTATAATCAGGATTTTGCGTATCTGCCGACGAATATACTTCAAACTCTACGTTCTCGGCATACTCATACTGTGAACTCTGCGGGAAAAATTCCGTCACAATTCTGTTGTAGGTTTCAATAAACGCGTCCGGCATTTTCCCTTTGCTTGTAAAAACCGCATACGTATTTGCCGGAATGGTTACGATTTCCAGATCGTCGTCAATCTTTCTCCCATCGTACTCAACGCCGATTCCGTAAGGAAACTGCTTTGCACAGAGTTCGGAAGAAAAGCAAATCCCGAGCAGTCCTTTCATAACGGGATTTTTCGGCATGCAGGCAATCAGCCTTTCCATAGTTCCGTCGGCGCTATACTCCTGCCACATTGCGGTAATGTCGTGCGTTGCATTTGATGACTGCGGTTTTCCGACTCTTTTTCTTTTGCAAACAACCTTAAATTCATCTCTTTTTTCAATTCTGTAATCCATTTTACTGCCTCCGGTTAAAGTTAATTTTACAGACATCGGAGTAAATATCTTGACTTTTCCGCCATGCTTTGCCTCGCTCGGCGAGATACCGTGAAATCTTGTAAAGGCACGCGAAAAACTCTCGGGCGTATCATATCCGTACTTCATCGCAATATCGATAATTTTCGCATTTCCCTTTGACAGTTCCTCTCCCGCAAGCGAAAGCCTGCGCATGCGAATATAGTCGCCAAGCGACAGTCCGCACAGTATACCGAACACCCTTTGAAAATGGAAAGAAGACGAATAACCCATTTTTGCCACTTCTTCAAAATCAATTTCTTCGGTTATATTCGCTTCCACATAGTCAATTGCCCTTTGTATTCCTTGTATCCAAGTCATTCTTTCACTCTCCTTCTGTGATTACAGTCTATCAAAACATAAAGATTGTTTCTTGACATTGAATGCTTTAAAGTGTTATGTGATTAACATTTTCCTTTTTTAATAACAAGGTACCCTTCATGAATTGCCGCAAATGATGCCGCAATGCAGACAGTGCTGCCGCTGTATTTAAGTTCCGCGAAATTCAAAGTAAACGGAAGCAAGAACAATACAAACCCCGTTATCTTATTTGCCAATGTGTGAAAAGCCGCAATTCTTTTATGAAGAACGTATTCTAAAACCACATTTGCAATTTTAATTGCAAAAATGAGCCCCGTCCATATCAAAAGGAATGCCGGAAACATTTAAGACGGGAAGCAGTTTTAACATGCATACTGCCGCAAACACAAAGTCGGCAACCGTATCCAGTTTTGAACCCGTTGCACTTATCGTGTTTGTTTTTCTTGCAACAATACTGTCAGCGACATCAGTAAGTCCCGCAAATGCGTATATGATATAAAAAGCCGCAGAGAAAGGTGCAAAAAGCAACATAAAAACACAAAGCAAAATTCTGCACAGAGTTATAATATTCGCCAAATTCTTAAACCCCTTTAAAAATTTTATTAACATTTGCAAAAAAGGACAATTCCGGAGGAACTGCCCTTTATTTTTATTATGCGATTTTCCATGTCTGCGCAAACTATGATAAAACTTCATTTTTAACTTTTCGAACCCGCACGATAATATGCGGTTATCGTTTTTTACTTATCCAACGGTTTCATCGTGGGGAAAAGCAAAACATCTCTTATTGAGTAACTGTCGGTAAGGAACATAACGAGCCTATCAAGTCCTATTCCGAGTCCTCCCGTGGGAGGCATGCCATATTCGAGCGCATTTATAAAGTCTTCGTCGACTTCGGCAGAGATACCCTGGGCTCTTTTTGCAGCAACCTGTTTTTCAAAGCGCTGTCTTTGATCTATCGGATCGTTAAGTTCCGAAAAAGCATTTCCCATTTCTCTTGCATATATAAAGAACTCAAATCTTTCCGTAAACGCCGGATTATCCGCTTTTCTCTTGGCAAGAGGAGAATTTTCAACCGGATAATCATAAATAAATACAGGCTGTATTAGAAATTCCTCCACTTTTTCGTCATAAATAAGCGCGAGAATTTCTCCTTTGGTTTCGGTTCCTTTAACTTCAAGTCCCATGTTTTTTGCGCATTCTCTTGCTTCGGAATCGTCTTTCCATTCATTATAATCGGCACCTGTATACTTTTTAACGGCTTCTACCATTGTAAGTCTTTCCCATTTGCCCGACATATCTATTTCGGTGCCCTGGTACACAACCTTTTCGCTTCCGCATATTTTTCTTGCAAGATATTTATAAAGGTCTTCAACAAGATCCATCATTCCGTGATAATCCGTGTATGCCTGATAAAGTTCGACCGACGTAAACTCCGGATTATGTTTTATATCCATTCCTTCGTTTCGGAAAATTCTTCCCACTTCATAAACCTTGTCGAATCCTCCGACGATCAGTCTTTTAAGATATAATTCCGTTTCTATCCTCAAATACATATCTATGTCAAGAGTATTATGGTGTGTGACAAAAGGTCTTGCGGCAGCTCCGATTTCAAGAGTATGCAATACCGGCGTATCCACTTCAAGAAATCCTCTCTCATCAAGGAAATTTCTTATTTCCCTTGTAATCATGGAACGTTTTATAAATGTATCCTTTACTTCGGGATTCACAATCAAGTCAACATATCTTTGTCTGTAACGCAGTTCCTGATCGCGGAGTCCATGATACTTTTCGGGAAGAATCTGCAAACTTTTTGAAAGCAGTTTTACTTCCTGCGCATGTATCGAAACTTCACCGGTTTTGGTTTTGAAAACATATCCCGTAACTCCTACGATATCGCCTATATCAAGTTTTTTGAAGTTGGAATAACTTTCTTCGCCTATCCCATCGCGGCTCACATACGACTGTATTGTACCGTGTCCGTCCTGAATATTGCAGAAACTTGCTTTACCCATGATTCTTTTTGACATAATGCGTCCGGCAACCGCGACTGTTTTTTGGTCGTAATTTTCAAAATCCGCCTTTATGTCTTCCGAATATGAATCAACTGGGTATTTTACTTCTTTATACGGGTCCTGTCCCTGCTGCTGCAAAGACGCAAGTTTCTCCCGTCTTACTTTTAAAAGTTCGTTTAGGTCCTTTTCAACCGTATTGTTCTGATTTGACTGATTGTTCAAAAGTTACACCGTCCTTAAATCTGTAAAGACATATCACTGCTTTGATATGCCAAGTACCTTTATCGTAATATTTCCTCCGGGGGCTTCAACAGTTACCTGCTCCCCTATTTTTTTCCCGAGAAGAGAACTGCCCACGGGAGAATCGTCAGAAATTCTTCCCTCAAGAGGATCCGCTTCGGTAGGTCCTACAATTGTATATTCTGATTCTTCGTTGTCGTCGGTATATAAAATTTTTACCTTTGCACCGATTCCTACAACGTCGGTTTTAATTTCATGTTCTTCAACGACTCTTATATTTGCAA